>NZ_MAUD01000388.1 GCF_001700515.1 Streptomyces lushanensis | reverse complement strand
GCCGCGTCACCGCCGCCGCCCCCGCCACCTGCACCGCCCGCCGCGCCCGCCTCAGCCACCTCACCCGTCACCACCGGGAATGCCGAGTACCGGTAGCGGTACCGGGAGTCGGCGAGGAACCGCGCCACGGTCAGCCCCGTCGGCACGGTGACGGGATCCGGTGTCATGGCATGTCGTACGGGAACGCCGGAGAGGACGCTCCTCATCTGTGCCTCCCGGCCTTCCGCGGTGGCGGCCGCGATCAGGAACCAGCCGATCAGCGCGAGCCAGAGGCCGTCGAAGGCACGGGTCGCGATGAACAGGACGAACCCCGCCGCCACCAGCAGCCAGCCGAAGATCCGCCCGGCCGCGGTGGCGCCCGCCGTGGCCCGCAACCGGTCGCCCGTACGCCACCACAGCAGGGCCCGCAGCAGACGCCCGCCGTCCAGCGGGGCGGCGGGAATGGAGTTGAAGACGGCGAGGAGAACGTTGATGGCCGCCAGCCAGGCCGACGCCTCCACGATCAGCCGCGGAGCGTCCCCGACGAGGAGAAGCCATGTGCACAGCGTGAACAGACCGCCGAGCACGAGACTCACCAGCGGGCCGACACCGGCGATACGGAGTTCGGCGCCCGGATCCGACGCCTCCGACCTGAGCCGGGCCACACCGCCGAGCAGCCACAGGACGATGTCGTCGACCTGTACGCCGTTGCGCCGGGCGACGATGGCATGGGCGAGTTCGTGGGCGAGGAGCGAGACGAAGAAGAGGAGGGAGGTGACCAGTCCGGCGACCCAGTACAGCCCCACCGCGTGTCCTGGATACACCTGCGGGAAACGCCCCTCCGCCAGGCCCAGTGTGATGAGTACGAAGATGACCAGGACGCTCCAGTGGACCCCGATCCGGACCCCGGCGATCCGTCCCAGCGAGAATGTCGCCCGCACCGCGTTCTCCCTCTGTCAGTTGTGATCACCGCTCTGTCCGTTGTGGTCATCGTGGTCATCGCTGTGCGGGCACCGGCACCGTGAGCCACGCCGACGGGCACTCTCCCCCAGTCAACGACGCCGGACTTCAGGACGCCACTCCGAGCCCACCACCCCTTGCCGGGCCCCCAGGCGCGGACCCTCGGCAGGTCTCAGCCCCTCGGCCGCCTTCCGGCACCGTCGCCCCGCCGTCGCCCCCGCCGCCGGGCGGCCCCGGTGCGGTCCGGTGCGGTCCGGTGCGGTGCGGTCCGGCGGCCCCGTCGCGGGCCCCGCGGGTATAGCCTGCTCAGAGGCCTCGTCCTCCGCGTACCGAAAGGCAGGTGGGACCACGATGAGTGGTGAACCTCCCAGTCGCACGCCGTGGGACGCCGCCGGGACCGGGCTTTCCCAGTTCCCTTGTCCGAATCCTCGGGCCCTTGTCCGAATCCTCGGGCCGGGCTCTCGGGCCGGATCCGCAGGCGACGTCCGCGGCGTGTGACGCGCGCGTTCCCCACCGCCCTCTCCTTGTCCGCCCGCCGAGTTGCGTATTCCCGCCTGTAGAGGTTCCGCCTGTAGAGGATTCCGTCATGTCCGAGCGTCGTCTGCGTGCCCTGCGCCCGTTCAAGAAGCCGGCCAGGCGTCCCGCCGAGCCCGGCCCCACCGCCCTCGGGGAGCCGGGCGCACCGGCACCGGCCGAGGAGCCGCCGCCCCGTGGCAGCAGTGTGATCGCCGCCGCCATCTACCGCGACGGCTTCCGCTCTCACACGTACGACTCGCTCGCCGAGACCTTCCAGAAGCTCCGCGAGACCGACGGCGGCATGGCGTGGATCGGTCTGCACCGGCCGAGCGAGACCGAGCTGCTGTCCGTCGCCGAGGAGTTCGATCTGCACCCGCTCGCGGTCGAGGACGCGTTGGAGGCACACCAGCGACCCAAGCTGGAGCGCTACGGGGACACCCTGTTCGTCGTACTGCGCGCCGCCCGCTACCTGGACGATGCCGAAGAGGTCGACTTCGGCGAACTGCACATCTTCGTCGGACACGATTTCGTGATCACGGTACGCCATGGAGCCGCTCCGGACCTGGCCTCGGTACGCCGCCGTATGGAGGACACCCCGGACCTCCTCAAGCGCGGACCCGAAGCCGTCCTCTACGCGATCCTCGACGCGGCCGTCGACGGCTACGCGCCGGTGGTGGCCGGTGTGGAGAACGACGTCGACGAGATCGAGACCGAGGTCTTCAGCGGCGACCCGAAGGTGTCCCGCCGTATCTACGAACTCTCCCGCGAAGTGGTGGAGTTCCAGCGCGCCACCCGCCCTCTGACCAGGATCCTGGAAGGGCTGACCGCGGGTTTCGAGAAGTACGGCATCGACGAGGAACTCCGCCGCTATCTGCGCGATGTCGCCGACCACGCCACCCATGTCACCGAACGCGTCGACGGCTTCCGGCTGGCGCTTCAGGACATCCTCGCCGTCAACGCCACCCTCGTCACCCAGCAGCAGAACGAGGAGATGAGGCTCCTGGCGCGGGCCAGCCACGCGCAGAACGAGGAGATCAAGAAGATCTCCTCCTGGGCGGCGATCCTCTTCGCCCCGACCCTGGTCGGGACCATCTACGGCATGAACTTCAGACACATGCCGGAGTTGCACTGGGTACTCGGATACCCCTTCGCCATCGGCCTGATGGCGGTCGTCTGCACCAGTCTGTACGTCATCTTCAAGCGTCGGGACTGGCTCTGACCGATCCCTCCAGAGGCGCCAGCTCTACCAGCCGACGCCTCCGACCACAGGCGTCGTGGGCATCGTGGGCGTCTGCGAAGCGGCTGGGGTTGGTCCCGCACCTCGCGCCCTTTTGAGCAATTGAAGAGCGAGTTGTTCACATCAGGTCGATTCGCGGACCACAAGTTCGTTCGGCATGATCACCGGGTCTGTGGGGCCACCGTTGATGAGGCCGAGGAGCAAGTGGACGGCGGCGGTTGCCTGGTTGGCCATCGGGCTGCGCACCGAGGTGAGCGCGGGGGTGGTGTAGGACGCGGCTTCTATGTCGTCGAAGCCGACCACGGCCACGTCTTCCGGGACGCGCCGCCCTGCTTGGCGGAGGGTGCGCAGGGCTCCGATCGCCATCAGGTCGTTGGCCGCGAAGACGGCGTCGAGGTCGGGGTCGTCCTCCAGGAGCTGACGCATGGCTTCGGCGCCGGAGACCCTGGTGAAGTCGCCCAGGGCCACGATGGAACGGCGGCCTGTGTCGCGCAGCGTTCGGCGGTAGCCGTCAAGGCGTTCCCGGGCTTCGTGGAGTTCGAGTGGTCCGGTGATGGTGGCGATCCGGCGCCGGCCCCGTTCCAGCAGGTGGCATACGGCCAGCGCCGCCCCGCCGGTGTTGTCCAGGGCGACGTACGGGACGTCCTGTGCGGAGGTGCGGTTGAAGGAGACGAGGGGCAGGCCCTGACGGGCCAGCGCCGCCGGCAGTGGATCCGTGCCGTGCAGGGCAACGAGTAGTACACCGTCCACGTGCCCGCCGGCGACGTACTGCTCCACTCTGGTCCGGCTCTGGTCCGATTCCGCGAGCATGAGCACAAGTCGTTTGCCCGCGGCCTCCAGTTCGCGGCTGACCGCGCGCACAACGGCGGAGAACAGGGGATCGTCGGAGACGACTCCTTGAGGTGGGTCGGAGATGACCAGGGCGAGGGTGTCCGTGCGCCGCGTGACGAGATTGCGTGCCGCTCCGTTGGGCACGTAGCCGAGTTCGCGGACGGCGCGCATGACGACGTCCCGGATCTGCGGAGCAACGGTCGTCTCGCCGTTGATGACGCGGGAGACGCTCGATTTGGACACGCCCGCCCGGGCGGCGACCACTTCGAGAGTGGGGCGTTTCATGTCTGGCCGGCCCCCGTGCCGCCGCCCGGGTACGTGCGCGGTTTTCTCATCGAGGCGACCTCCGGCTCTGCGTCGTGGCAAGGACAGCAGCGTATCCGCAGGCGGGGCGGCATGAACTCGCCCAAGCCATCATCCACCTTTGCAGTTTATCGCAAGCGTTTGCCTTCGGCGGAGATACCTCGGGGATCGTTCCCCCACTGTCCGACAACCCTTCTGTCATCGATTTTTCTTAGTGGATAGGAGTCTTGACAGGTCCCTCCGCCCCCTCCATTCTCCCCTGAGGGAGCGCTCCCCCACCTCAAACCCCACTTGAGGAGTTGCATATGCAAACTCTCAGCAAGAGGTTCGTCCTATTTTGGGTGATAGCCGCCTCGTTATTCGCCCTCGTCGCATTACCCGCACCACCCGCCCAGGCAGCGGAGGTTCTGCTCTCGCAGGGCAAGCCCGCCACCGCCTCGAGCACCGAGGGAGCCTTCAACGCACCCGCCGCCGTCGACGGCGACTTGGGCACCCGGTGGTCCAGCGCGTTCGCCGATCCGCAGTGGATACAGATCGACCTCGGAGCCGAAACCCGCATCAGCCGCGTCGCGCTCAACTGGGAGGCCGCGTACGGCAAAGCGTTCCGGATCGAGGTGTCGAACAACGCACAGGACTGGACCCCCGTCCACGAGACCACCACGGCCACAGGGGGCGCCCAGAGCCTGGCCGTTGCCGGCACCGGCCGCTACGTACGGATGTACGGCACACAGCGCGGCACTGCGTACGGCTACTCGCTGTGGGAATTCCAGGTGTACGGCACCACCGGTTCCGGAGGGCCGGGCGATGCCGGCACGCTGCTCTCCTACGGCAGGACCGGCACGGCCTCCTCTTCCCAGAGCGACCAGAACTGCTGGCAGTGCACACCGGCCAGGGCGTTCGACCGCGACCCGGCGTCCCGCTGGGCGACCAGCTCCACCACCGGATGGACCGATCCGGGCTGGATCTCCGTCGATCTCGGCGCGACGGCCCAGATCGACAAAGTCGTCCTGCAGTGGGATCCGGCCTATGCCAAGTCGTTCCAGATCCAAGTCTCACCGAACGGGCAGGACTGGACCCCCATCTACTCGACGACGTCCGGCACAGGCTTCAAACAGACGCTCACCGTCTCCGGCACCGGCCGCTATGTGCGCATGTACGGCACGGAGCGTGCCACTCCGTACGGCTACTCACTGTGGGAGTTCCAGGTATACGGCAGCGGTGGCGCTCCGATACCGGCTCCGCCCTTGCCGAGCGACCCCGCGAACCCGCCGCGGCTGGTGTGGAGCGACGAGTTCGACGGTGCTGCGGGCAGCAGGCCCGACGCCTCGAAGTGGAGGGCCGATCCGGGGACGGGGCCGAACAACGAACTGGAGTACTACACCGATCACCGCAACGCCGCGCTGGACGGGACCGGACACCTGGTGATGGAGGCGCGCAAGGAGGCCACGGCCGGATCGTCGTGCCCGCGTGACCCCCTGAGCGGCAGCACCACGTGCCAGTACACCTCGGCGCGGATGAACACCGGCGCGACGTTCCAGTTCACGTACGGCCGGGTCGAAGCACGGATCAAGGTGCCCAAGGGCAACGGACTGTGGCCCGCGTTCTGGATGATGGGCGCCGACTTCCTGACCGGGCGGCCGTGGCCGTACAACGGCGAGATCGACATCGTGGAAGTCCTGGGCAAGGACGTGAAGACCGCGTATTCCACGGTCCACGCGCCCGCCTACAACGGCGGAGGCGGCATCGGCGCCCCCTACAAGCTGCCCGGGAACGCCGACTTCTCCGACGACTTCCACACCTGGACCGCCGACTGGAACAGCAAGGGCATCACCTACAGCCTCGACGGCCGGGTCGTCTTCTCTCTGGACAAGGACCAGGTGGAGCAGACCCGTGGACCGTGGATCTTCGACCACCCCCACTACATGATCCTCAACCTGGCGGTCGGAGGTGACTGGCCCGGCCCGACCGACTCAAGCACCCCGTTCCCGTCCAGGATGCTCGTCGATTACGTGCGGGTCTTCCAGTAAGCACGCGCGAACACCTCCAATCCCCCGGGCCGCGCCCGCCCGCTCCAGGGTGCGGCCCGGAGTCTTTGGATCACGCAGCAGGGGCACCCCGCTCCCGGCCCTCTGATCCTCGCTTGCCGCCGCGGTCGAAGGATCCGGCGTTTCATCCCGACAGTCCTGAGGAAGTGAGATGCGCAGATATCCCGCCCATCTGTACACACTGTTGGTAGGAGCACTGGTGGTCGCGCTGGCCGCCGCCGTGAGCCTGACCGTGTCGACCCAGGAGGCGCAGGCCGCCACAGTCACCGTCCAGGCGGAGTCCTACGCCGCCCAGTCCGGCGTCGGCCTGGAGGCGACTGCGGACTCCGGAGGAGGAGAAAACGCGGCGTTCCTCGCCGACGGCGACTGGATGCGCTTCGACAACGTCGACCTCGGTGCCGCCGGCCGGCTGACCGTCTCCGCCCGGATCGCCTCCGCCGTCGGCTCGGGCACCATCGAACTGCGTACCACCAGCGCGACCGGGCCGCTGCTCGCCGTCATACAGGTCGCGCCGACCGGCGGCTGGCAGAACTGGGTCACCCGCAGCACCGACGTCACCACCCACCCCACCGGTGCGCAGACCGTGTTCGCCGTACTGCGCAGCACTGCACCCGGTGACTTCGTCAACATCAACTGGTTCTCCTTCGTCGGCGGCGGAGACGGCCAGACGGCAGGTTGGGTCCCCGTCGACCAGGCCAAGTGGAACGCCCAAGTGGCGCAATTCCGTGCGATGACCCCGGCCCCCGTACCCGCCAACGTGGTCCGGGTTCCCGAGTTCAACGCCACCTGCGACTACAGCCACTCCAAGCCGGACGACCCCATCGTCCTGCCCGGACTCGCCGGCGCGTCCCACATGCACAGCTTCTTCGGCAACAAGAGCACCGACGCGTTCTCCACCACCCAGTCGCTGCTGAACAACAAGGCCACCACCTGCGCACCCGCCGAGGACCTCTCGGCGTACTGGATCCCGACCCTGTACGAGGGCAACAGGGCTGTCGAGCCCGAGAACATGATCGTCTACTACGGTTCCCGGCTGCCCGACCCCTCGGCGACACTGCCCTTCCCCGAGGGCTTCCGCATGATCGCGGGCGACGCCAGGGCGCAGACATCCACACCCGCGGGATCGCCGGGCCAGTACTGGTGCGCCGGCACGGGCGGCGAGATCGGCCGCAGCGCCGACGGCAACTGGCCGGTCTGTGCTCCGACCGCACACCTCACCCACCAGCTTGTCTTCCCCGACTGCTGGGACGGCAAGAACCTGGACAGCCCCGATCACAAGTCGCACGTCGCGTACACCTACGACGGCAAGTGCAGCGGCGCCTATCCCGTAGCCATCCCCAACCTCTCCTTCGTAGTCAGCTACCCCACCAACGGCAGCACGGCCGGCTTCCGGCTGGCCTCGGGCATGGCATCGTCCATCCACGGAGACTTCTTCAACGCGTGGGACAACGCCGCTCAGGGGCACCGCGTGAAGGACTGCATCACCCAGAAGGCCAAGTGCAATTCCGCGGGCACGTTCTGACCCTGCGTCTGGCATGTGCCACAGCCATGGCGCTGCTGGTGGTCGGCCGCACTACGCGGCCGACCACCGGCACTTCGCCACCCGCGTACGGCACCAGCCTCCGCTGGGAGCGCCCCGAAGCTGATCACTGCCGCCAACGAACGCGTTCCGGG
>NZ_MAUD01000387.1 GCF_001700515.1 Streptomyces lushanensis | reverse complement strand
GGCCGCGGGCGTCCCGCGTGTGCGGTGGCTCCCGCTCAGACCTCGGCGCGCAGGCTCATCGGGCCGTAGATCTTGCCGCCGTCCTCGAACAGCGACACCTGCTCGGCCCCTCCGCTCAGCAACTCCTTCCACGCCTCGCCGATCCACGACTCGGCGTCTCCCTGCGTGGTGAACTCATCCGGCTCCACCGCGGGCGCGACCTCCGTACCGTCGGCCTTCTCGAACCGCCACGTCCACGCCATGTGCGCCTCCCGGGTCCCGTGGAACTGATCGATTTCCTGCCCGCAGCGTAGCCGGGCGCGCACCCTCAGCGGTGACACGGGAGGATCATCCCCGTGGAACTGACTCTGCTCGGCACCGGAGCCCCCGCCGGGCTTCCTCGTCCCCACTGTCCCTGCGCCGCCTGCGCGACCGCCCGCGGCGAGCGGGCCCGTGCCGCGACCGCGCTGCTGGTGGACGGTGTGCTGCTGCTGGACCTGACGCCGGGCGCCGCGCTCGCCGCGGCCCGTGCCGGGCATTCACTCGCGGGTGTACGGCAGGTCCTGCTCACCCATCCGCACAGCGGTCCCGCGATGGAGCTGCCCGCCGGGCTGCCCCCGGCGGGACGGGTGGCGGACGGACGCGTGCTGACGCTGCTCGGTGGACACCGGGTGCGGGCGGTGGCGATGGACGCGCCGGGCACCGGGTACGAGGTGACCGGGCCCGGAGGCGAGCGGCTGCTCCACCTCCCGCCGGGCGGCGCGCCCGCCGGGGTACCGGACACCGGCCGGGCGGCCCCGGCTCCCTACGACCTGGTGACCGCGGATGTCACCGGGCGGCCCGACGCGGTGGCGCGGCTGCGGGCGGCCGGGGCGATCGGTCCCGCGACGGCGGTCGTCGCCGTCCATCTCGACCATGACGTACCGCCCGGCGGCGAGCTGGACCGGCGGCTCGCGGCGGCGGGCGCGCGCGCCGTCCCGGACGGTACGACGCTGACGGTCGGCGCGTACCACCCGGGCCCGGAGGTGCCCCGGCGCACGCTGGTGACGGGCGGCGCGCGCTCCGGCAAGTCCTGGGAGGCGGAACGGCGGCTCGCGGCGTTCCCGGGGGTGCTGTACGTGGCGACGGGCCCTCGCCGCGGGGACGACCCGGAGTGGACGGCCCGGGTCCGCGCCCACCGCGAACGGCGGCCGGGTTCGTGGCGCACCGCCGAGACCTGCGACCTCGTACCGCTGCTCGCGCAGGAGGGCCCGCCGCTGCTGATCGACTGCCTGTCGCTGTGGCTCACCGACGCGATGGACCGGGTGGACGCGTGGGACGACACGGCGTGGACGGGCGGCGGCGAGGCCGCGCTGCGCCAGCGGACGGCGTCGCTGGTCGGCGCGGTCCGCGAGACCCGGCGCACGGTGGTCCTCGTGACGAACGAGGCGGGGTCCGGGGTGGTACCGGCGACGGCGTCGGGACGGCGCTTCAGGGACGAACTGGGCCGGCTGAACGCGGCGGTGGCGGACGAGTGCGAACGGGTCCTGCTGGTGGTGGCGGGCCAGACGCTCACCCTGCGCTGAGCCCGTCCGGCGATCGGCGACGAACCGTCACGCGGACGGGCCCGCGTCCCGGGAACCGTCCCCGTCCGGGAGCGCGGCCGGAACCACGGCCCCCGGGACGGAGGCGCCCCGGTAATCTTCAGAGGTGCTGAACCTTGATGACTTCTCCGATCTGATCGAGCGTCCCGACAGCGGGACGCGGCGGGACGCCGAAGAGCGGCGGGAGCGGCTGGTCGTGCCGCCCGGAGCGCTCGGGCGGCTCGACGAGCTGGGCGAGTGGCTCGCCGCCGCGCAGGGTTCCGTACCGGTCAAGGCCGTCCGGCAGCCCCGCGTCGTGCTGTTCGCGGGCGACCACGGTGTGGCCGGTCTCGGGGTGTCGGGACGGCCGGCCGGTGGCGCGTACCGGCTGGTGCGGGACGTGCTGGAGGGCGTGAGTCCCGTCGCCGTGCTGGCCCGCCGGGCCGGGGTGCCGGTGCGGGTCGTGGACGCCGGGCTCGACTGCGATCCCGACCTGCTGCCCGAGGAGGTCGTGCGGCACCGGGTGCGGCGCGGCAGCGGGCGGATCGACATAGAGGACGCGCAGAGCGCCGAGGAGGCCGAGCGGGCCGTACGGCTCGGGATGGCGATCGCCGACGAGGAGGCGGACTCGGGTACGGATCTGATCGTCCTCGGCGATCTGAGCGTCGGCGGCACCACACCCGCGTCCACGCTGATCGCCGCGCTGTGCGGCACGGACGCGTCCGTGGTCACCGGGCGCGGCGGCGCGGGCATCGACGACCTCGCGTGGATGCGCAAGTGCGCGGCGATCCGTGACGCGCTGCGGCGGGCGCGCCCCGTGCTCGGCGACCAGCTGGCGCTGCTGGCGGCGGTGGGCGGCGCGGATCTGGCCGCGATGACGGGCTTTCTGCTCCAGAGCGCGGTACGGCGGATGCCGGTGGTCCTGGACGGTGTGGTCTCGGCGGCCTGCGCGCTGGTCGGCCAGCGGGCCGCGTTCCGGGCGCCCGACTGGTGGCTCGCCGGGCAGCTGAGCGGCGAGCCCGGCCAGGTGAAGGCGCTGGACCGGATGGCGCTCACACCGCTGCTCGACCAGGGTGTCACCGTGGGCGAGGGCGCCGGCGCGCTGCTGGCGCTGCCGCTCGTCCAGGCCGCCGCCGCCCTCGCGGCGGAGCTGCCGGAGCGCGAGTCCGTCGAGGGCGTGCCGGACAAGGACCGGCAGAGCGCGGCCGGCTGAGGTGTCGGCAGAGGGGCCGCCGCCGCCACTGACGGCGGCCTCAGCCGTCCCATGAAATGAAATGCCCCATATGATCGTTTTCATGGGAGAAGTCCGTCTGGCTGTCGATCGATCGAGCCGAGGCACCGACCGTTCGCGGCGCGCCGCGGCGTTCGCCGTCTGGTATCTGCGCGCCGTCACCTTCGTCAATTTCCTCAGCGCCGTCTGGGTCTCCCTCGGCCAGGATCTGCGGCGGCACAACACCGACAACTACTTCACCCCGTATCTGCTCACCGCCGGCTTCGCCTCAGGCGTGTTCACGCTCTTCCTCGCGGTCACCATGCGCCGCCGCAAGCGCGCGGCCTGGATCCTCAACCTCGTGCTCTCCGGGCTCTTCCTGCTGCTCTTCGCCTTTGTGATGGACTTTCCGGAGATCAGGCGCTATCCGCAGAACTGGGTCTCGCTCGCCCTGTCCGCCGCCTTCGTCTGCGCCCTGCTGCTCGGCCGGCCCGAGTTCTACGCGAAGGGCGACCGGTCCAATCCGAAGCTCGCCGCGGCCGTGGCGGCCGGCGGACTGCTCGTCACCTCGCTGGTGGCCGCCCTGATCGTCACCGTCACCAACACCGCGCCCGGCGGTTCGACCTTCCCCGAGCGCTGGCGGTACGGAGCGACCCGGCTGGTCTCGCTGACGGCGGACGAGGCGCGGTTCCCCGGGATCACCACCCCCGGCTGGGCCAATGTCGCCGTCAACGTCCTGTCCACCCTGCTGCTGCTCGCCGTCGTGTACGCGGCCTTCCGCTCACGGCGCGCTGTCGATCCGCTCACGCCGGTGGACGAGGCGAAGCTGCGTCTGCTGCTGGACAGATACGGCGAGCGCGACTCGCTGGGCTACTTCGCGCTGCGCCGCGAGAAGAGCGTCGTATGGTCCCCGACCGGCAAGGCGGCCATCACCTACCGCGTCGTCGGCGGTGTCTCCCTGGCCTCCGGCGATCCGATCGGCGATCCGGAGGCGTGGCCGGGCGCGATCGTGCCCTGGCTGACCGAGGCGCGTGAGCACGGCTGGATCCCGGCCGTCATGGGAGCGGGCGAGGAGGCGGGCACGATCTACGCCCGGTACGGCCTCGACGCGCTGGAGCTCGGCGACGAGGCGATCGTCGAGACGGCCGAATTCGCCCTGGAGGGACGGGCGATGCGGACCGTGCGCCAGGCGTACAACCGGGTCGCGCGGGCCGGGTACCGGGTCCGTGTCCGGCGCCACGAGGACATCCCGGCCGACGAGATGGCGGAGCTGCTGCGCCGCGCCGACGACTGGCGCGACGGCGCCACCGAGCGCGGTTTCTCGATGGCGCTCGGCCGGCTCGGCGATCCGCGCGACGGCCGCTGTGTGATGCTCGAATGCTGGGAAGGCGAACCGGGCGGGGAACAAGGGCGGTTGCGCGCCCTGCTGAGCTTCGTCCCCTGGGGGCCCAAGGGCCTCTCCCTCGATCTGATGCGCCGTGACCGCGACAGCGAGAACGGCCTCATGGAGTTCATGGTCATCGAACTCCTCCAGCGCGCCGGGGAGATCGGGATCGCCCAGCTCTCGCTCAACTTCGCCATGTTCAGATCGGTCTTCGAGCGCGGCGGGAAGCTGGGCGCGGGACCGGTGCTGCGGCTCTGGCGCGGGCTGCTCAGCTTCTTCTCGCGCTGGTGGCAGATCGAGTCCCTCTACCGCGCCAACGCCAAGTACCGGCCGATCTGGGAGCCCCGCTTCATGCTCTTCGAGAAGAGCGCCGATCTGCCGCGCATCGGCCTCGCGGCGGGCCGCGCCGAAGGCTTTCTGGAGACTCCGGGACTCCCCCGCTGGCTGCGCCGCCGCCGGCTGGAGTCCGGACGGTGACGCGGTGATCGCCTCCGCCTCGGTGTCCCCGGCGGTGTCCCCGGCCGGGCTACGCTCGCGCGATGACATCTCGGGACGGCGGAGCCGGCATACCGGCCGACGGAGCGGACGGCGAGCGGCGGGAGCGGGAGCACGGGCAGGACGGGCAGGACGCGCGCGCCTCGGCCGGTGACGGACTGCGGTTCGCCTTCGGCACACTCACCGTCCTCCCGGTCCGGGTCACCCGCTGGGACCGCCCGGCCGCCCGTGCCGGAATGCTGTGCGCGCCGGCCGCCGGAGCGGTGGTGGGCCTGAGCGCGGCGGCCCTGGGCGGTCTGCTCCTGCTCGCGGGCGCCGCGCCGCCGCTCGCGGCGGTGGCCGCCGTCGCCGTACCCGCCGTCCTCACGCGCGGTCTGCATCTCGACGGTCTCGCCGACACCGCGGACGGACTCGGCAGCGGCCGGCCGGCCGAGGACGCGCTGCGGATCATGAAGCGCTCCGACATCGGCCCGTTCGGCGTGATCACCCTGCTGTTCACCCTGCTGGCCCAGATCGCCGCGGTGTCCGAGCTGTACGGCGAGGGCTGGGCCCGGGGCGCGGTGGCCGTCGCCCTGGCGGGAGTCACGGCGCGGCTCGCGCTCACCCTCGCCTGCCGCACGGGCGTGCCCCCGGCCCGGCCCGACGGTCTGGGCGCTGCGGTGGCGGGCTCGGTGCCGGCAGGGGCCGCCGCCGGTACGGCGCTGCTGGTCACCGCGCTCTGCGCGGCGGCGGGCGCGGTCTTCGGGATCCCCGGCGCCGTGCGGAACACGCTGGCGGTCGTGGTCGCGCTGGCCGCCGCGTGGCTGCTGCTGCGTCACTGCGTGAGGCGCTTCGGCGGCGTCACCGGCGATGTCTTCGGCGCCCTCGCGGAGACGGCCGCGACCGCGGCCCTCGTCGTCATGGCCCTCGGTTAAGGGCCGCCCACGGGCAGATGAACCCCCGCCGCCGTAAAGGCCGTCCATCACTGAGCGTAGGCTCGTTCCTGCCCCTCTTCGGGCCGAAATACGATATGGCGGGCTCGGTCGGCCCACCCTTCGACCACGAACACAACGGAAGCGAGATTCCACCACCGTGACTGCTCTCACTCTCAGCACTGCCGGCGCGGCGACCCTGCGCGCCGACGCTATCGTCGTCGGCGTCGCGAAGGGCGCAAAGGGACCGGTCGTGGCGCCGGGCGCCGAAGCCGTAGACAAGGCGTTCGACGGAAAGCTCGGCAGCGTCCTGGAGGATCTCGGCGTCTCGGGCGCCGAGGGCGAGGTGACCAAACTGCCGGCGCCGTCCGGGCTGAAGGCCCCGGTCGTCCTCGTGGTCGGGCTCGGCCCGGCCCCGGCCAAGAACGGGACCTACGCCACCGAGCCGCTGCGCCGTGCCGCCGGTGCCGCCGCACGCGCGCTCTCCGGCCGGAAGAAGGCCGCCTTCGCCCTGCCCGTCGAGACGGCGGGGGACGTGGAGGCCGTCGCCGAGGGCGCGCTGCTGGGCGCGTACGCCTTCCTCGCGTACCAGGGCGGCGAGAACAGCGGCAAGAAGGGCGACAACGGCCCGAAGCTGCCGCTGGCCGAGGTCACGCTCGTCGGCACCAAGCCGCGCGACAAGGCCCACAAGGCCGCCGCGGACCGGGCGATCGCGCTGGCCGAAGAGGTCAACCGCGCCCGTGACCTGGTCAACACCCCGCCGAACGATCTGACTCCCGAGGCCTTCGCCGCCGTGGCCACCGCCGCGGGCAAGGAGAACGGCATCAAGGTCCAGGTGCTCGACGAGAAGGCGCTCGCCAAGGGCGGCTACGGCGGCATCCTCGGTGTCGGCCAGGGTTCGGTCAATCCGCCCAGGCTGGTCCGGCTCGCGTACACGCACCCCAAGGCGGAGAAGACCCTCGCCCTCGTCGGCAAGGGCATCACCTACGACTCGGGCGGCATCTCGCTCAAGCCGGCGGGCCACAACGAGACCATGAAGTGCGACATGAGCGGCGCCGCCGCGGTGTTCGCCACCGTCATCGCCGCCGCCCGGCTCGGTCTCGCCGTCAATGTCACCGGCTGGCTGGCGCTCGCGGAGAACATGCCGTCCGGCTCGGCCACCCGCCCCGGCGATGTCCTGCGCATGTACAGCGGCAGGACCGTCGAGGTCCTCAACACCGACGCCGAGGGCCGGCTCGTCCTCGCCGACGCGCTCACCCGGGCCTGCGAGGAGAAGCCGGACGCGATCGTCGACGTGGCGACCCTGACCGGCGCGATGGTGCTGGCGCTGGGCAACCGTACGTTCGGGATCATGGCGAACGACGACGCGTTCCGCACCACCATCCACGAGCTGGCCGAGCGGGCGGGCGAGGCGTCCTGGCCGATGCCGCTCCCCGCCGATCTGCGCAAGGGCATGGACTCCCCGACCGCCGACATCGCGAACATCGGCGAGCGGATGGGCGGCGGGCTGGTCGCCGGAGTCTTCCTGAAGGAGTTCGTCGCCGACGGCATCACCTGGGCCCACCTGGACATCGCGGGCCCGGCCTTCCACGAGGGCGCGCCCTACGGCTACACGCCCAAGGGCGGCACCGGCTCGGCGATCCGTACCCTGGTGAAATTGGCGGAATCTTTCTAGGCCCGCGCGCATTGTGGTAAAGGGGGCGGCCGGCCTGTTCCCGTGCGAGGTCCGACCGGGCGCCCCGGGGCACCCGCCGTCCGGGCCCCGCACGGCCTCCGGCGAATCGAGCCGTCAAAAAAAGAGGCCTCCATCTCACAGCCCGGCCCGGCGTCCCGCCGTGCCCGAACAAGTGCGAAGATGGGTTCTCGGCAGGACAGGGCCCCCACCACAGGGCCGAAGAATAGCGGCCGGACACCAGCCGCCGCCCGGTCATGGAGACCGCGCCCGGCGCACATGCATGGAGGACGTGACGTGGCGAACGACGCCAGCACCGTTTTCGACCTAGTGATCCTCGGCGGCGGTAGCGGCGGTTACGCCGCGGCGCTGCGCGGAGCGCAGCTCGGCCTGGACGTGGCCCTGATCGAGAAGAACAAGCTCGGTGGTACCTGCCTGCACAACGGCTGCATCCCCACCAAGGCCCTGCTGCACGCCGGTGAGATCGCCGACCAGGCGCGCGAGGCCGACCAGTTCGGTGTCAGGACCACCTTCGAGGGCATCGACATCGCGGGTGTGCACAGGTACAAGGACGAGGTCGTCGCGGGCCTGTACAAGGGCCTTCAGGGTCTGGTCGCCTCCCGCAAGGTGACCTATGTCGAGGGGGAGGGCCGGCTCTCCTCGCCCACCTCCGTCGATGTGAACGGGCAGCGGGTCCAGGGCCGCCATGTGCTCCTCGCGACCGGCTCCGTGCCGAAGTCGCTGCCGGGCCTGGTGATCGACGGCGAGCGGATCATCTCCTCCGACCACGCGCTGAAGCTGAACCGCGTACCGCAGTCCGCGATCATCCTCGGCGGCGGTGTGATCGGCGTGGAGTTCGCCTCGGCGTGGAAGTCCTTCGGCACCGACGTGACCGTGGTCGAGGGTCTGAAGCACCTCGTGCCGGTCGAGGACGAGAACAGCTCGAAGCTTCTGGAGCGCGCGTTCCGCAAGCGCGGTATCAAGTTCAACCTCGGCACGTTCTTCGAGAAGGCCGAGTACACGCAGGACGGCGTCCGCGTCACGCTGGCCGACGGCAAGACCTTCGAGGCGGAGGTGCTGCTCGTCGCGATCGGCCGCGGTCCGGTCTCGCAGGGCCTCGGCTACGAGGAGCAGGGCGTCGCGATGGACCGCGGTTATGTCGTCGTCGACGAGTACATGCGGACGAACGTCGAGACGATCTCGGCCGTCGGTGACCTGGTCCCGACGCTCCAGCTCGCCCATGTCGGCTTCGCCGAGGGCATCCTGGTGGCCGAGCGGCTGGCCGGTCTCAAGACCGTGCCGATCGACTACGACGGTGTGCCCCGGGTGACGTACTGCCACCCCGAGGTCGCCTCCGTCGGTATCACCGAGGCCAGGGCCAAGGAGATCTACGGCGCGGACAAGGTCGTCGCTCTCAAGTACAACCTCGCGGGCAACGGTAAGAGCAAGATCCTCAAGACCGCGGGCGAGATCAAGCTCGTCCAGGTCAAGGACGGCTCCGTGGTCGGCGTCCACATGGTCGGTGACCGTATGGGCGAGCAGGTCGGCGAAGCTCAGCTCATCTACAACTGGGAGGCTCTGCCTGCCGAGGTCGCGCAGCTCATCCACGCGCACCCGACCCAGAACGAGGCGCTCGGCGAGGCTCATCTCGCCCTGGCCGGCAAGCCCCTCCACTCCCACGACTGATTCAGTCCGGGCGCTGACGACCACTACCGCACATTCGTTAGGAGCAACTGAAACCATGGCGGTTTCCGTAACCCTGCCGGCGCTCGGCGAGAGCGTCACCGAGGGCACTGTCACCCGCTGGCTGAAGGCCGAGGGCGAGCGAGTCGAGGCCGACGAGCCGCTGCTGGAGGTCTCCACCGACAAGGTCGACACCGAGATCCCGGCGCCGGCCGGCGGTGTACTGGCGTCCATCAAGGTCGCCGAGGACGAGACCGTGGAGGTCGGCGCCGAGCTGGCCATCATCGACGACGGTACGGGTGCCCCGGCCGCCGCTCCGGCGCCCGCCGCCGAGCCGGTGGCCGAGCCCGAGCCCGCGCCTGCTCCGGCCCCCGCACCGGTGGCCGCGGCTCCCGCGGCTCCGGCTCCCGCCGCCGAGCCCGCGCCCGCCGCGGCTCCGGCCGGTGGC
Source organism: Streptomyces lushanensis (assembly GCF_001700515.1). GTDB lineage: Bacteria > Actinomycetota > Actinomycetes > Streptomycetales > Streptomycetaceae > Streptomyces > Streptomyces lushanensis. Next base: position 327 of record NZ_MAUD01000387.1, on the reverse strand, counting down.
GCCTCCGGCACCGATGTCGTGCTTCCCGCGCTCGGTGAGAGCGTCACCGAGGGCACCGTCACCCGCTGGCTGAAGGAGGTCGGCGAGTCGGTCGAGGCCGACGAGCCGCTGCTGGAGGTCTCCACCGACAAGGTCGACACCGAGATTCCCGCGCCCGCCTCCGGTGTGCTGCTGGAGATCGTGGTCGCCGAGGACGAGACCGCCGAGGTCGGCGCCAGGCTCGCCGTGATCGGCGCTCCGGGTGCGGCGGCGGGCGCGGGGGCCGGTGCGGCGGCCGGTGCGGCGGGAGCCGCGGGGGCGGCAGGAGCCGCACCCGGAGCGCCGATC
>NZ_MAUD01000386.1 GCF_001700515.1 Streptomyces lushanensis | reverse complement strand
CGCGTGGAGGTTCTGCGCGGCCCCGAACCGGTGCCGCGCAGAACCTCCACGCGCAAGCGGCTCGTCCCGTACTGGCTGCTGCTGCCCGGCATCCTCTGGCTGCTGGTCTTCTTCGCGCTGCCGATGGTCTACCAGGCCTCGACCTCCGTACAGACCGGCTCCCTGGAGCAGGGCTTCGAGGTCACCTGGCACTTCCGGACCTACTGGGACGCGCTCCAGGAGTACTACCCGCAGTTCGTGCGCTCCCTGCTCTACGCGGGCACCGCCACGGTCCTGTGTCTGCTGCTCGGCTACCCGCTGGCCTATCTCATCGCCTTCAAGGCGGGCCGCTGGCGCAATCTGCTGCTGGTCCTGGTCATCGCGCCGTTCTTCACCAGCTTTCTGATCCGTACGCTCGCCTGGAAGACCATCCTCGCGGACGGCGGCACCGTCGTCGGTCTGCTGGACACCCTGCATGTGCTCGACGTGACGAGCTGGCTCGGCTGGACCGAGGGCAACCGCGTCCTGGCCACGCCCATGGCGGTCGTCTGCGGTCTCACGTACAACTTCCTGCCGTTCATGATCCTGCCGCTCTACACCTCGCTGGAGCGCATCGACGGCCGCCTCCACGAAGCGGCGGGAGATCTCTACGCCAGACCGTTCACCACCTTCCGCAAGGTGACCTTCCCGCTCTCCATGCCCGGGGTCGTCTCCGGCACACTCCTCACCTTCATCCCGTCGAGCGGCGACTACGTCAACGCGGAACTGCTCGGCTCCACCGACACCAAGATGGTGGGCAGCGTCATCCAGACACAGTTCCTGCGGGTCCTCGACTATCCGACGGCCGCCGCGCTCTCCTTCATCCTCATGGCGGTCGTCCTGCTGATGGTCACCGTCTACATCCGCCGAGCAGGGACGGAGGACCTGGTCTGATGGGCGTTCTGACGGATGTGACGCGCTGGACCCGGCGCAATCTGGTGGTTCTCGCGGGCCTGCTGACGCTCGGCTACATGATCGTTCCCAATCTCGTGGTGATGGTCTTCTCCTTCAACAAGCCGAACGGGCGCTTCAACTACTCCTGGCAGCGCTTCTCCCTGGACGCCTGGAAGGACCCCTGCGGTGTCGCCGACCTGTGCGGCTCGCTGACCCTCTCGCTCCAGATCGCCGCCTGGGCGACGCTCGGTGCCACCGTGCTCGGCACGATGATCGCCTTCGCGCTGGTGCGCTACCGGTTCCGGGCGCGCGGGTCGATCAACTCGCTGATCTTCCTGCCGATGGCGATGCCCGAGGTCGTGATGGCCGCCTCGCTGCTGACGCTCTTCCTCAACCTCGGCGCGCAGCTCGGCTTCTGGACCGTCCTCATCGCCCACATCATGTTCTGCCTCAGCTTTGTGGTGACGGCCGTCAAGGCACGGGTCATGTCCATGGACGCGCGGCTGGAGGAGGCGGCGCGCGACCTCTACGCGGGGCCCGTGCAGACCTTCGTACGCGTCACCCTGCCGATAGCCGCGCCGGGGATCGCGGCGGGCGCGCTGCTCGCCTTCGCGCTCTCCTTCGACGACTTCATCATCACCAACTTCAACGCCGGCTCGACCGTGACCTTCCCCATGTTCGTCTGGGGTTCGGCGCAGCGCGGCACACCCGTGCAGATCAATGTCATCGGCACGGCGATGTTCGTCGTCGCCGTGGTGACGGTGGTCGCCGGCCAGCTCGTCAGCAACCGGCGGAGGAAGAGCGCCGCCGTGTGACATCCCGTGATCAGGTTCCGAAGGAGTTGGAAGACATGGCCCCAGGTGCCATGCGTACCGCCCTGGCCTCACTCTCCGACGCACAGCCGGTCCCGTACTGGCTGGACGATCCCGGCAGACCCGGGGCGCTGCCCGCCCTCACCGGCGACGAACACTGCGATCTCCTCGTGATCGGCGGCGGTTACAGCGGACTGTGGACCGCGCTGCTCGCCAAGGAGCGCGACCCGGGCCGCGAGGTCGTACTGATCGAGGGCCGCGAGGTGGGCTGGGCCGCCTCGGGCCGCAACGGCGGCTTCTGCGCCGCCTCCCTCACCCACGGCTTCGGCAACGGACTCGCCCGCTGGCCGGGCGAGCTGCACAGACTGGAGGAGCTGGGCGAGCGCAATCTCGACGCGATCGAGGCGACGGTCGCCCGCCTCGGGATCGACTGCGCCTTCGAGCGCACCGGCGAGATCGATGTCGCCACCGAGCCGTACCAGCTCGACGATCTGCGCGCCCTGTACGAGGAGGCGACCGCGCTCGGCTTCACCGGGCTCGAACTGCTGGACAGGGACGCGATGCGGGCCGAGGTCGACTCGCCGACCTTTCTCGGCGGGCTGTGGGACCGGCGCGGAGTCGCCATGCTGCATCCGGCGAAGCTCGCCTGGGGACTCAAGCGGGCGTGTCTGGAGCTGGGGGTACGGCTCTACGAGAACACCCGCGGGCTGGAGCTGGCGCGCGTCAGGGGGCGGACCGGGGGAGCGGCG
>NZ_MAUD01000385.1 GCF_001700515.1 Streptomyces lushanensis | reverse complement strand
CGCCGGTGCGGACACCCTCCTCGGATGACCTCGGATGACCTCGGGTGGTACGGGCCGGGCCTGTGGGCCGGGCCGGGCCGCGGCTCAGCCGATACGCGTCAGCTTCGCTCCGAAGCCGGGCTCGGCCAGGTCCTTCTGGAGCGCGACCGGCGTGGAGACCTCACCGGAGCCCGACCCGATGGTCAGCTCGCCGACCACCGTGCCCGCCCCCGCCGCGTGCGGAACCTGCCGACCGGCGACCACACCCAGCTTGAGCCTCACATCGAGACCGGCCCAGCCGACCGCCTTCAGGTCCTTCGCCGCGACGACCGGCGTACGGCCGCCGAGCCCGTCGTCGACGTACCCGACGACCTCGCCCTTCTTGACGACGGCGGCGGAGGTGACCCCCTCCTGCGCGGCCCTGATCACCTTGAGGCTGTTGTCGATCGAGAGCTGGAGCTTGTCGTCCAGGGTGGCGCCCTGCTGGGCGCCCATCACCGCACCGATGATCCGCCGGCTCTCACCGTCGATGATCGTGTCCGCCGTCCAGAGCAGATTGCCGCCGGCCGGTGTCGAGGAGCCGGTCTTGATCCCGCTCACACCGGGCTCCAGCAGGATCCGGTTGTTGTTGTAGATCATCGGCTCGACGCCCGGGATCTTTATCTGGGGCGTGTTCACGATCTCGCGGAACACATCGTTCTGCATGACCGCCTTGCCCAGCTTGAGCTGGTCGGCGGCGGTGGAGACCGTGCTGGCCTCCAGACCGCTCGGGTCCGTGTACGTGGTGTTCGTCATGCCGAGGTCCTTGGCGGCGGCGTTCATCTTCTCGACGAAGGCCTCCTCGGACGTGGCGTCCCAGCGGGCGAGCAGCCGTGCCGCGTTGTTGCCCGACGGGATCATCAGAAGCTGGAGCATCTGCTTCTGGGTGAACTGCTGGCCTTCCTCTATCGGCGCCGTCGACTCGTCCGGGCGGTTGGACTCCTCGCCCGCCTGCTTGTCGACCGTGATCTTCGGGCCGACCTCGTCGCCGCTGATCGGGTGCTCCTTGAGGATCACATAGGCGGTCATGGCCTTGGCGACACTGGCGATCGGCGCGGGCTTCTGCTCGCCGTACATACCGATCGTGCCGACGCCCTCGACCTCGGCACCGCCCTGGCCCTCGTCGGGCCACGGCAGATCGAGCTTGCCGCCCTCGAAGGTGTACGTCGGGTCGCCGGAGAGCGCCAGCTCGGGCGCGGGCAGGGGCCGCAGGGCCTGGACGACCGCGAAGACGATCAGCAGGAGCAGGACGAGCGGCGTCCAGATCTTGACCCGCCGGACGGCCGTACGGACGGGCGTCTCGGGCGGCGGCGGGGTGTTGGTCAGCTCGGCGAGCAGATCGAGCGGCGGCAGCGGCGGCATGGGCTGCTGCCGGGTCCGCTCGGCCTCGGCGGGCGGCGGCGGTACGTCGGTCCCGCGCAGCGGTACGAACGTACTGGCCGGCTCGGCGGACGGGGCGGGCTCCGCGGAGGGCGCGGGCTGGGCGGTCGGCTCGGCGGACGGCCGGTCGGCCGGCGGCACAGCCGGCGTGGCGGTCGGGCGGGCCGTGGCGGTGGCCTTGCCCGACGGCTCGGCGTTCCGCTCGGCGCTCGCGCCGTCGGCCGCCCGGGCGGCGGGCTCC
>NZ_MAUD01000384.1 GCF_001700515.1 Streptomyces lushanensis | reverse complement strand
GCGGCGGGTGCGCAGTGGGCGCTGGAGCACCCCGAGGCCACGCACGAGGAGCTGCTCGACGCGCTGATCGAGCGGATCAAGGGCCCGGACTTCCCGACCGGCGCGCTGGTGGTGGGCCGCAAGGGCATCGAGGACGCGTACCGCACGGGCCGCGGTTCGATCACGATGCGCGCGGTGGTCGAGGTCGAGGAGATCCAGAACCGCCAGTGCCTGGTGGTCACGGAGCTTCCGTACCAGACCAATCCGGACAACCTGGCGCAGAAGATCGCCGATCTCGTCAAGGACGGAAAGATCGGCGGCATCGCGGACGTCCGCGACGAGACGTCCTCGCGCACGGGCCAGCGGCTGGTCGTCGTACTGAAGCGGGACGCGGTCGCCAAGGTCGTACTGAACAATCTGTACAAGCACACCGACCTCCAGACCAATTTCGGCGCGAACATGCTGGCGCTGGTCGACGGCGTGCCGCGCACGCTCTCCCTGGACGCGTTCATCCGCCACTGGGTGACGCACCAGATCGAGGTCATCGTCCGCAGGACCCGGTTCCGGCTGCGCAAGGCCGAGGAGCGGGCGCACATCCTGCGCGGTCTGCTCAAGGCGCTCGACGCGATCGACGAGGTCATCGCGCTGATCCGGCGCAGCGACACGGTCGAGACCGCGCGTACGGGCCTGATGGGCCTGCTCGCGATCGACGAGATCCAGGCGAACGCGATCCTGGAGATGCAGCTCCGCAGGCTGGCCGCCCTGGAGCGGCAGAAGATCGTCGCGGAGCACGACGAGCTCCAGCAGAAGATCAACGAGTACAACGCGATCCTGGCCTCGCCGGAGAAGCAGCGCCGGATCGTCAGCGAGGAACTGGCCGTCATCGTCGACAAATTCGGCGACGACCGGCGTTCGAAGCTGGTGCCCTTCGACGGTGACATGTCCATCGAGGACCTGATCGCCGAGGAGGACATCGTCGTCACCATCACGCGTGGCGGCTATGTGAAGCGTACGAAGACGGACGACTACCGCTCCCAGAAGCGCGGCGGCAAGGGCGTCCGGGGTACGAAGCTGAAGGAGGACGACATCGTCGACCACTTCTTCGTCTCGACGACCCATCACTGGCTGCTGTTCTTCACGAACAAGGGCCGGGTCTACCGCGCCAAGGCGTACGAGCTGCCGGACGCGGGCCGCGACGCCCGCGGTCAGCATGTGGCCAATCTCCTGGCCTTCCAGCCGGACGAGCGGATCGCCGAGATCCTGGCGATCCGGGACTACGACGCCGTGCCGTATCTGGTGCTGGCGACCAAGGCGGGTCTGGTGAAGAAGACCCCTCTGAAGGACTACGACTCGCCCCGTTCGGGCGGTGTCATCGCGATCAACCTCCGGGAGACCGAGGCGGGCGCCGACGACGAGCTGATCGGGGCCGAGCTGGTGTCGGCCGAGGACGATCTGCTGCTCATCAGCAGAAAGGCGCAGTCGATCCGGTTCACCGCTACGGACGATGCCCTGCGTCCGATGGGGCGAGCCACATCGGGTGTCAAGGGGATGAGTTTCCGCGAAGGCGACGAACTGCTGTCGATGAATGTCGTCAGGCCCGGTACGTTCGTCTTCACCGCTACAGATGGCGGGTACGCGAAGCGAACCGCCGTGGACGAGTATCGCGTCCAAGGTCGTGGTGGCCTCGGAATCAAGGCCGCCAAGATTGTGGAGGACCGCGGATCGCTCGTCGGCGCGCTGGTGGTCGAGGAAACAGATGAGATCCTTGCCATCACCCTCGGCGGCGGTGTGATTCGCACGCGAGTCAACGAAGTCAGGGAGACGGGCCGTGACACCATGGGCGTCCAACTGATCAATCTGGGCAAGCGCGATGCCGTCGTCGGTATCGCGCGTAATGCCGAGGCCGGCCGTGAGGCGGAAGAGGTCGACGGGACCGATGACCCGGGGACCGATGAGGCGGGTACGGCCGAGGTCGTCGCCGAGGGCAATCCGCCCTCGGCCGGGGAGCACGAGGAGTAGAGCGTGAGTGGAGCCACGGGCGCCGGATCGGCCGCTTCCGGAGCGAACGTTGCCCGTGGCCCTGCCACGGACTCCCAGGGGGTAACGGTGACCGATACCCGGGGGCACAAGCCTCCGTACGAAAGCTATGGCGCTGAGCAGTCGCAGCCGACCGCGCAGCCGTATCACCCGCCGCAGGCGTATCCCTCGCCGGGCGGGGGAGCGCCGGGCGGACAGCAGGGGCCGCAGCCGGGCCTGACCGGGGCGTCCGCGCCGCAGGTCGGCGGCGCGGCCACGACCACGGCCGTACGCCGTCCGAGGACGGGCGCACGGACGACTCCGCGTACACGCAAGGCCCGGCTGCGGGTCGCGAAGGCCGATCCGTGGTCGGTGATGAAGGTGAGCTTCCTGCTCTCCATCGCACTGGGCGTCTGCACGGTCGTCGCCTCCGCCGTGCTGTGGATGGTCATGGACGCGATGGGCGTCTTCTCGACGGTCGGCGGAACGATCAGCGAGGCCACGGGCTCGAACGAGAGCAACGGCTTCGACCTCCAGTCGTTCCTGTCGCTGCCGCGGGTGCTCATCTTCACCTCGGTCATCGCGGTGATCGATGTCGTGCTGGCGACGGCGCTGGCGACGCTCGGAGCCTTCATCTACAACCTGTCGGCGGGCTTCGTGGGCGGTGTTGAGCTCACGCTCGCCGAGGACGAGTGAGCGACGGGTATCGATTTTGGGGCTGGCCCTGGAGTGCGCTAATCTTCAGGGGCAGCGCGGGGCTATAGCTCAGTTGGTTAGAGCGCATCCCTGATAAGGATGAGGCCACAGGTTCAAATCCTGTTAGCCCCACCGCGACAATCGGGTCCGTACGGAACGCTTCCGTACGGACCCGATTGCATTTCGTAGTTCTTCGGATCGGCTCCGTTTTCTGCCTGATGAAGGCCCGAGTTGGGTTGCGGGCAGGTCACCGATCGGTATCGGTCGGTGTGTATAGTCGGGCGCCAGAAGTCCCCTACGTCAAGGAAAGACGAGGTCGCGCGGTGAAGAAGCTTCTCCTGATCGCACTGGCCGCCATTGGCGGGCTCCTCGTGTACCGCCAGATCCAGGCGGATCGCGCCGAGCAGGATCTGTGGACGGAGGCGACCGACTCCGTGCCCGCAGGTTCGGGTGTGTGAGACCAAACAGTCCTGAAACGGAAGCCCCGGCCGCCGAGCGGCCGGGGCTTCGTGCGTGCGGGTCTTTGTGGCGGGGTAACGGGTTCACTGGCGTGAATTGTGCGCTTGCGTGAGCAAAGCGTGTGGGTGGACCGGTGCGGGGGGACAGTGGCGGGAGCGCCGGGGCAGGATGGACGCGCGTCGCGCCCGCCGCGGCGCGGAACGGCCGAGAGGGCGAGGGGAAGCGCGTGAAGTGGCAGCGCAGCAGGGGCCGGGCGGCGTCGGCCGGAGCGGCGGCGATGTGCGTGGCGACGGCGGTCTGCGCCGTGGTGGCGGCCGGTGCCGTGGTGGCGCTGCCGGGGCGGTCCTGGGCGTCGGTGGGCGAGCCGAGCCCGTATGTCTTCGACCCCGAGGCGCGGCGGATCACGGGCGCGGCGGCCACGGGCGACGCGCGACCGCTGGAGTCGGGCGCCACCTACCGGGATTCGATCGGGCCCGGCGAGAAGCTCGTCTACCGGCTGGATCTCGACGCGGCGACGAACGCCTATGTTTCGGCGGTGGCCGTGCCCCGGCTCGGTACGACGGTCGCCTACGGGGACAAGGTCGAGGTGTCGCTCCAGGACCGCCGGGGCGGTGACTGCGGCTCCAATGACGCGCAGTTCGGCTCGGCGGGCCGGTTTCCCCGGCCGCTCGCGGCCTATGCCTACCGGATGATCGAGGCTGGCGCGTACTCCTGCCAGGAGGCCGGTCCCTACTACGTCGTCATCGAGCGGACCAGCGCGGACACCTCCACCCCCGAGCCGTGGGAGCTGGAGATCCGCCATGTCTCCGAGCCGGGGCTCGCGGCGTCCGGCCCGACGCCGTCCGAGGCGCCCTCGCGGTGGCCGAGCGCCTCTCCCGGGCCGGCCGGCGGCGCGCCGCGGGAGCGGCAGGGCGGGACCAGCTTCTTCGACGCCGCGGTCCTCGCCGACGGCGAGTGGACGGCGTCGATCGAGCCGGGCGAATCGCTTTTCTACAAGGTGCCGGTGGACTGGGGACAGCAGCTCTTCGCCGGTGCGGATCTGGGCAGCTCCGACGGCAGAGGATTTGTGACCGGCGCTCTGGCCATGTCCCTCTACAACCCGGCGCGAGGACTCGTCGACAGCACCGGCGCGATGTCGTACAGCGGCAAGCGGAAGACCATGGCGCTCGATCCGCTGCCGCCGGTGGCGTACGAGAACCGTTTCGGCTCCCGGGTGGGAGACAAGGAGATGCGGTTCGCCGGCTGGTACTACCTGAGGGTCAGTCTCAATCCGCAGGTGGGCGAGGAGTTCGGGGACAAACCGTACGGGCTGACGATGCGGGTGGACATCGAGGGCCGGGCCACCGGCGGGCCGGACTACGACGGGCCCGCCGGGGACTTCGCGGTGGGCGGCGGCGGCGGCGGTGATCCGGGCGGTGCGGGCGGTCCGGGCAGCGACGGCAGGATGGTGCTGCTCGCGGCGGGCGGGATCGGCGCGGGCACGGTGCTGGTGCTGGGGCTCGGGGTATGGACGCTGCTCGCGAGGCGGCGCGCGGGCCGGGGGCCCGGATCGCGCACGGGGCCGGGCACAGGGGCGGGTACGGGCACCGGTGCTGGGCCGGGCACGGTCGAGGTGCCGGCGCAGCCGTCGCCGCCTGCGCAGTCGCCACCGACGCGGTCGTACGAGCCGCCCTCGGCCTGGTAGGGAGAGGGCGGCTCGTACGACCGC
>NZ_MAUD01000383.1 GCF_001700515.1 Streptomyces lushanensis | reverse complement strand
GCGCCGCCGGGCGGCCTACTACACAGACGACCTCCGCCGGGTGGTCGCGGTCCGGGCCGGGCGGACGGAGGAGTAGTGGCGCCGGCCCGGGAGTACGCGATGCGCGTGGCGATCGTCGGCGGCGGAGTCGCGGGCGCCCTGCTCGCCCTGCGGACCGTCCTCGCGCCGCGGGCTGCGCGCGGTGAACAGGTCCACCCGCGCTCCCCCCGGCGCGCGGGCGGTCCGCAGGGCGAGCAGGGCGCCCGCGACTCTGCCGCCGACGATCGCCACGCGCATCGCGTACTCCCGGGCCGGGCGGACGGAGGAGTAGTGGCGCCGGCCCGGGAGTACGCGATGCGCGTGGCGATCGTCGGCGGCGGAGTCGCGGGCGCCCTGCTCGCCCTGCGGACCGCCCGCGCGCCGGGGGGAGCGCGGGTGGACCTGTTCACCGCGCGCAGCCCGCGGCGCGAGGACGCCTCGGGGGTCTCCGGCGGCCTGGTCCGGGGATTCGAGACCAGTACGGACGCCTGCCGCACGGCCGCCGAGAGCCTCGCCGAGATCAGGAGCAGCGACACCCTGCTCGACTGGACCGGGTACCGGGAGACCGGGTCGCTGTACGTCCTGTCCGGCGGCTCCGGCACGGACGGGCCCGCCGAGGTCGTCGACGCGTACCTGCCGGGTTCGGCGGAGGTGATCGGCCGGGACACGGTGATCCGTGACTTCCCCTTCCGTACGCTCCCCGCCGACGCCGTCGCCGTGGTGGAGCGGTACGCCGGCCACATCTCCCCCCACCGGCTGCGGACGGCCGCGCTGGAGGAGGCGGTCTCGCTGGGGGTCACCGTCCGCCCGGCACCGGTGGACGCGGTGACACGGGACCCGGCGGTACGGACCGCGGACGGCGGGACGGTGCGGTACGACCGGGTGGTCGTCGCGGCCGGTGCCTGGACACCGCACCTGCTCGACCGGAGCGGGCTGCCGGTGGCCGGCCTGCGCACCAAGCAGATCCAGTACAGCCTGTGCGAGACACCGCTGAGCGGGCTCGGCTCCTTCGTCGACGAGTGCTCCGGGCTCTACGGGCGGCCCTACGGGGACGGCACCTTCCTGCTCGGGCTGCCGTCCGACCGCTGGGACGTCGATCCCGACACGGTCGCGCCGGACGTGCCGCTGGAGCGACGGGTGACGGAGTGCGCCCGGCGGGTGTTCGGCGTCGCGGTGACCGCCGGCCGCACGGTCGCCTCCTGCGACTGCTACCACGACCCGGCGGGTCTGGTCCTGCGGCGCGTCGGGCCGGGACTGCACACCTTCACCGGCGGAAGCGGAGGAGCGGCCAAGACCGTGCTCTCCGCGAGCCGAACAGCGGCCACCGCACTACTGGCATAAACAGCACGGCGTTCGACCGCCTGCCGGGGTTGATTCCCCGGCAGGCTTTTTTGTGCGCGCTCGACCTTGTATTCCGCGTTCAACTTCGGGGTGCGCGAACGCTGTTGATTTGAGAATCCGAAACGGCAAAGCTTTCTCACATCCCCGGGAATCGCGGTGAGAGAGAGGCAGTGATGATGCAACTTCCCGCTGAATTCGGGATTACTGGTTTCGGTTACTCGTTCGGCGTGGATCAGAACGTCGCGGAAGTCGCCGGGACCTATGTCCCGGATCCGGAGCGCATCGTGCGGTGGGGCTATCGCACATTCCACCGGGCTCCCGACGACATCACCACGACCGACCTGGCGGCCCGCGCCGCCCAGGACGCGCTGGCCCGGACCGGAATGGTCACCGACGACATCGACCTCCTGGTACTGGCCACCTCCGAGCACCCCGAATACCCGCACTGGGACGGGTCGGCGGCGCTGGGCCGCGCCCTGGAGATGGAGAACAGGCAGACCCTGCTCCTCAACGAGGGCTGCGCCTCGGGCGTCACCGGGCTCGGGATCGTGGCCGGGGTCCTCGCCGTACAGCCCGAGATCAACACCGTGCTGTTCGTCGCGGTGAACCGGGTCAGCGAGTTCCACCGCAACCGCATGACGGTCAACAACGCGGTGCACAGCGACGGCGCGGTGGCGGCCGTCCTGCGGCGCGGCCACGGCCGCAACACCTGGCTGTCCACCGAGCAGTTCACGATCCCGGACCTGTGCGACTGGTTCCGTACGGAGTACGGCGGCGCGGTGGCGCCCGTGGCCCCGGAGGGCTGGTCGAGCAGGACGGCTCCGGCCGGTCACGTCAAGGTGCAGGAGCACTTCCAGCGGGATCCCCAGCGGCTGCGCGAGTTCGGCCGGGCGGCCATCACCCGCACCCTCGACGTCGTCGACGGCGCGTGCAAGCGGGCCGGCGTCGGCCGGGACGAGATCACGCACCTCATCTACATCAACGACCCGGACGGCATCGCCGATGTCGCCGAACCGCTGGGGCTCCCGCTGGAGCGGACCAATTCCGAACTCGCCAAGGACCACGGCCACATGGGCTCGGCCGACCAGCTCACCGCGCTGGGCCGGCTCATCGAGCAGGGCTCGGTGGCTCCCGGCGATCTCGTCGCACTGACCGGGATCTCCATCGGGATGCGCTGGTACTGCTCCCTCATCCGGGCCTGAACCGAGTCTGACAGGAAGGCATTTCACCGTGAGTGAGAGCGAGAGTCCGCTGGCCGCGCTGCGCGTGGCCGTGCGGGAACGCCGTATGCCGGATCCCCGCGTACGCCGGGCACTGCTGGAGAGCGACGACCCGGCCCTGGCACGCCAGGCCGGCCGGGTCCTGGGGCCGCTGACCGTGGACGGGGACCAGCCCCGCCAGGTCGAGGTGGCCGTGCTGGCCACCTGCACCGTCGGCCCCTACGAGCCCCTGCTGCGGGCCCAGCTGGTCGGCGCCGGATTCCTGCCGACCGTACGGCCGGCGGACTACGGCACCTTCGACATGGCCCTGGCGACCGGGGAGTTCACCCGCGACGGTGACCCGCACCTGGTCTCCGTGCTGATGGACGCGTGGCACTTCCTGCCGGGCGACTGGAGCGCGGCCGAGCCGGACGCGCTGGAGAAGCACGTCGAGACGCGGCTGGAGGAGTTCCGCGTCCTGCTGGCGGGCTGCCTGGAGCGCACCGGCGCGACCGTCGTCGTCCACACCGTTCCGCTGCCCGCGGAGGTCCGGGACGGCGTCATCAGCCTGCGGGCCCGCGCCCGGGTGACCCAGCTGTGGTACCGGGTGAACGCGGCCCTCCTCGGTCTCGCCGAGGAGCACGGCCAGGTGGTGGCGGTCGACCTCGCGGGCGAGCTGGCCGAGGCACCCGTACCGGCCCGTGACGCGCGGCTGCACCGGTACGGCGACATGCCGTACGGCGACGGAGCGCTGCTGCTGCTGGCCCGGTTGGTCCGGCGCGTCGCCCAGGCGCAGCTGGGGCTCTCCCGCAAGGTCCTGGCCCTCGATCTGGACAACACGCTCTGGGGCGGTGTCCTCGGAGAGGTCGGCGCCCAGGGCGTCCAGCTCGGCGGGCTCTACCCCGGCAACTGCTACCTGGAGCTCCAGCGCACGGTGCGCAGGCTCCGTGAGCAGGGCGTCATCCTGGTCCTGGCCAGCAAGAACGACGAGGAACCCGTCGAGCGGGCCCTCAGCGAGCACCCGGCCATGGTCCTGCGGCCCGACACGTTCTCGGCGCGGGCGGTCAACTGGTCGGCCAAGGCGGGCAATCTGCGGCAGGCGGCCGAGGCGCTGTCGCTGTCGACCGACTCGTTCGTCTTCATGGACGACTCCGACTTCGAGCGCGGCCAGGTGGGCGACGAGCTGCCCGAGGTGGCCGTCGTCTCCGCCGCCGGGGACCCCGCGTACCTGGTGGACTCGCTGCTGCGGCACGGCTGGTTCGACGTCATGGCGCTCACCGAGACCGACCGCAAACGTCCCGAGCTGTACCGCAAGCGCGCGCTGCGCGGCACCTTCTCGGCCGGCTTCGGATCGTCCGAGGAGTTCCTCCGGGCCCTGGACCTCAGCGTCGAGATCGCCGGCGCCACCGAGTACACGATCGGCAGGATCGCACAACTCGCCGCCCGTACCAATCAGTTCAACCTGACCGGGATCCGGTACGACGAGGCCGTCACCCGGCGGATGAACGAGGAGCCCGGCCATCTGGTGGTCTCCGTCTCAGTCACCGACCGGTTCGGCGACGAGGGCATCGTCGGCGCCCTGTGGGTGGAGCGCGGCCCGGAGGTGTGGCGGGTCCTCAACATGGTCCTGAGCTGCCGGGTGCTGAGCCGGGGGGTGGAGCGCGCCGCGATCGCCTGGCTGGCCGGACAGGCCCACGAGGCCGGCGCCACGGCGGTCGAGGGGCGGTACACCCGCTCGCCCAAGAACTCCGTCGCCGCGTCCTTCTGGTCCGACGCCGGATTCACCAGGACCGAATCCCCGGACGGATCGGAAACGGAGTTCTACACCCTCGATTCGGCCACCGCGGCGTCCGCCGGGGTGGATTGGATAACGCTGAAGGAAAGGAACGGATCCTCGCATGAGTGAACCGGATTCGATCGAGGAGCCAGTGATCGGAATCATTGCCGAGGTGGTCGGGGCCGACCCCGCGGAGATCACCGGCGACACGGCGCTCGCGGCACTCGGATGGGACAGCATGAATTCCATCGAGGCTCTCGTCCGGATGGAAAGCACCTTCGCCGTCAGCCTGGACCTGCGCTCCTTCCACGCCGTGTACACCGTCGCCGAGATGGTGGCGCTCGTGGAGAAGTTGCAGGCCGGCGCGCCACGTCATCCGTGAGAAGTCACCACCGTATCCAGCAATTCGGGCAGGAACTCAGGGAGGACATATGCAGCCCCAGGAAGTCGAACTCCTGGCCATCGGAGCCGGGCCGGCCAACCTCGCGCTGGGCATCGCCGTGGAGGAGCTGGCACCCAAGGAACTGGCCGCCGGCACCCTGATCATCGAGCAGCACGACGACACCGTGTGGCAGCGCGGCATGCTGCTGCCCTGGACCCAGAGCCAGGTCTCGTTCCTCAAGGACCTGGTGACGCTGCGCAACCCGCGCAGCGAGTACTCCTTCGTGAACTATCTGCACGCGACCGGACGGCTGGACGAGTTCATCAACCTCGGCAGTTTCACGCCGTACCGCTCGGAGATCTCCGGATACCTCCAGTGGGTGGCGTCCTCGCTGAGCGAGGTCCGGGTCGAGTACGGGCGCCGGTGCGTGTCCATCGAGCCGGGACCGCTGGAGAACGGCGTGGTCTCCCGCTGGCTGGTGCGCACCGACGACGGCGGGCTGATCTCCTGCCGGAACCTGTCGGTCGGCGCGGGCCGCGACCCGCGCATCCCGGGCGAGCTCGCCGGGCTGCCCGACGAGCGCGTCATCCACAGCACGCAGTACTCCGACCGGGTCGGCCGGCTCGACCCGGCCGGGATCGAGCGGGCCGTGGTGATCGGGGGCGCCCAGAGCGCCGCCGAGCTGCTCTGGGCGACGTACCAGCGATTCCCGCAGGCGCGGTGCACGATGCTGATGCGCTCGATCGGGCTGAACGCCTACCAGACCAGCAAGTTCACCAACGAGCTGTTCTATTCGTCCTTCATCGACGAGTTCCACGCGGCGCCGGCCGAGACGCGCCGTCAGATGCTCCGCGAGATGCATGTCACCAACTACGCGGGCCTGGCCCCGAACATGCTGGAGACCCTCTACCGCGAGATGTACCAGGAGCGGCTCCAGGGCACCGACCGCCTCCGGATGATCACCATGACGGACATCGTCGGCGCCCGGATGGACGGCGACGAGGTCGTGCTCGACACCGTCGACCGCAAGACCGGCCGGGCCGACGAGCTGCGCTGCGACATCGTGCTGCTCGGCACCGGCTTCGTCTCGGAGATGCCGGAACTGGTGAAGAAGCTGGCCGCGGCGACCGGTACCGGCGAGGCCACCGTCGACCGCAACTACCGGATGCGGCTGCCGCGGTCGTACACCGCCAACTGCTACCTCCAGGGCGTCAACGAGGCCACCCACGGCATCGCCGACTCCCTGCTCAGCGTGCTCGCCGTCCGTGCCCAGGACATCGTGTCCGATCTGCTGGCACGCCAGGGCACCGCGTCCGGCGAGGCTCTGCTCGCCAACGCCCTGTGAGCGCAAGGCGCCACCCGACCCCAGCGACGAACCCCCCAGTGGAGAAGAGACCATGGAAATCCGTGCGCTCAACCGCGAGAACCTCAAGCCGGACAACGGTC
The DNA here is from genome assembly GCF_001700515.1 of Streptomyces lushanensis. Classification (GTDB taxonomy): domain Bacteria; phylum Actinomycetota; class Actinomycetes; order Streptomycetales; family Streptomycetaceae; genus Streptomyces; species Streptomyces lushanensis. The sequence continues at coordinate 4,343 of NZ_MAUD01000383.1, read as the reverse complement.
TGCGTGCCCAGCGCCTGATGCCCTGGGCGCCTCTGAACGCGCCCTTCGAGGGCTCCTGGTGCGTCGTGCCGCCCGGCGCGGCGTCCGGCCCGCACGACCACCACGAGTACGAGATCTGGGTCGCCATGACCGGCGAGGCCGAGATCATCAGCGAGGGCAGGCGGGTGCCGTTCACCGCGGGTGACGTCGTCCACTTCCAGCCGGGCACCCGCCACCAGGTCGTCAACGACGGCGCCGCCGACTTCCAGATGTACGCCGTGTGGTGGGACGCCGAGCTGGCCGAGCGGTTCACCGCCCGGCACAACGAGGAAACGGCATGAGCGACCGGTCCCGGCGCCCCGCCGTGGTCGTCGCGGCGACGCCCACTCCCAACGGTGACCTGCACGTCGGTCACATGGCGGGCCCGTATCTCGCCGGAGACGTCTACAGCCGCTACCTCGCGGCCAACGGCCGGCCGGTGATCTACACGACCTGCACGGACAACAGCCAGACCTATGTGACCACCACGGCACGCCGCACCGGTGTGTCGCCCGCCGAGCTGTGCGCCACCTCGACCGGACAGATCGAGCGGACCATCTCCGCGATGGGCCTGTCGATGGAGGGACTCCCGCCGATCGACGACCGGTACCGGGCCACCGTGCTGGAGTTCTTCACCGAGCTGCACAAGGCGGACCGCCTCCGGGAGCGCACCGTACGGCTGCCGTACGCCGAGAAGCCGGGCACGTACCTGTACGACGGCCTGATGACCGGCGCCTGCCCGGTCTGCCTGACCGGCAGCAGCGGCGGTGTCTGCGAGGGGTGCGGACACCCCAACAACGCCGACGAGCTGCTCGGAGCGCGCTCGGTGCTGGACCCGGACTCCCCCGTGTCCACCCGCGAGGTCACCATCCTGGCGCTGCCCATGGAGGAGTACCGGGAGCGGCTGACCGCGTACTTCGCCGAGCGGTCCGCGCGCTGGCGGCCACGCGCCGCCCAGCTGATCCGGGAACTCCTGGCCCGTCCGCTGCCCGACATCCCCGTGACGGTGCCCGGCGACTGGGGCATCCCCGCCCCCTTCCCGGAGACTCCCGGGCAGATCCTCTACCCCTGGGTCGAGGCCATGCCGGCGGTCATGTACAGCACCTGGTGGTCGGCCGCCCGGCGCGGTGAGGACACGGCCGCGGTCGACGAGCACTGGCGTGCCGAGCACGGCGCGGAGCTCGTGTACTTCCACGGTTTCGACAACGTCTACCACTGGGGCCTGATGGACCTGGTGCTGCTGATGGCGCACGGCGACCGGTACGTACTGCCCGAGGCCAACATCAGCAACGAGTTCTACGACCTGGACGGCGAGAAGTTCTCCACCAGCCGCAACCATCTGATCTGGTCCGCGGATCTGCTGGCCGAGGTGCCGCGCGACCTTGTCCGCTTCCATCTGGCGCTGACCGCGCCGGAGTACCAGCGGACCAACTTCAGCCCGGCCGCCCTGTCCGAGACGGTCACACGGCGCCTGGTCACCCCGTGGAACCGGCTCGCGGACGCGCTGTCCCTCGGTGTCCCGGCCGCCGCGGGCGCCGCGCTGCCGACCTCGGCACAGGGCCGCACCCGCGCCGCCGGAATCGTCGAGCGCTTCCGGCTCGGCTACGAACTGGAGGCGTTCAGCCTGGGCCGGACCGCCGAGAACGTCGCCGCCCTGCTCGACCGGCTGGCGTCACTGGCCGAGGCCGCGGCCGGGCGCAACGGCACGGCCCTTCCCGGAGCCGGGCTGCCCGGCGATCTGCTGCTGGAGGTACGGGCGCTGCTGGCCTGCGCCGCGCCGCTGCTCATCGACGCCGCGGCCGAGGCGGCGGCGGCCGGTGTGGATCTGTCCCTGGACACCGGACAGCCCGAGGAGATCGCCCCGTTCGCCCTGCCCCGGCTGCCGGCCGCCGATCGCGCCCGCGCCGTACGGATCTGAGAGGAGCCGCCATGAAGCTGCTCACGGTGGAGACAGCGCAGTACCTGAACTACTACCACGGCCGCTACCGGCAGGTGGAGGAGCTCGGTACGGACCTCTACGTGCTCAACGGAGAGGGTACGGAGGACTTCTGGCCGGCCGGCCGCTACCGGCTGGCGGGCTCGAAGAAGATCGACGACATCATCGCCCTGGCCCGGGACTGGCACGCCGAGGAGCGGTTCGACGGCGTGATCACCTTCTCCGAGTCCTCGGTCATCACGGTCGCCGCGATCGCCGAGGCGCTGGGCCTGCCCGGCATCGGCGTCCCGGCGGCCGTGTGCAGCAGGAACAAGTACCTGATGCGGCAGGCGTACGAGCGGGCCGGCGCCCCGATCCCGTCGTTCCGGCTCGTCGAGACTCTGGACGACGCGCTCGCCGCCGCCGAGGACTTCGGCTATCCGGTCATCCTCAAGCCGACGCTGGGCGCGGGCAGCCACTTCGTCTTCCGGGTCGACACCCCCGAGGAGATGGCCGAGCACCACGCCCAGGCGGCCGAGGGCATCCGCGACCTGTTCTGGGTCAACTCCGAGGCGGACGGGATCGATCTCGGCCCCAACGGGCTGCTCGTCGAGTCCTTCCTGTCCGGCAAGGAATACCTGATGGAGGCGGTCGCCTGGGACGACGAGGTCTATCTCGGCTCGGTCGTGGACCGCATCACCGCCGAGGGCGGCACCTTCGACGACGACGTCCATCACGCGCCCACCTCGCTCAGCGACCAGGACATCGCCAAGGTCCGGGAGGTTGTCAAGGCCGGGGCGCACGCCCAGGGCCTGCGGCGCAGTGTGATGCACGCCGAGGTCCGATTCCACGAGGGCGAGCCGTACCTGCTGGAGATCGCCGCCCGGGTCGGCGGCGGCGGCCTCGACCTCATCGCGCGCAGGACCGCCGGCCACGACCCGATCAAGGCCGTGGTCGACATCGGACGCGGGGTGCGCCCCGACGTACGGCACTTCCGGCCGACCGGGGTCCACATCACCGCGATGTGCCTGATCAGCGAGGCGGGCGTGGTCGAGCGGGTCGAGGTGCCCGCCGAGGTCAGCGAGTCGGACAAGGTCTTCCTGCTCAAGATCACCGCGCGGCCGGGGGACGTCATCCGGCGCCCTCCGGACGGCAACACCATCCTCGGCTTCCTCGGTACGACCGGGGCCTCCCAGGAGGAGGCGTTCCGGACGATGACCGACTTCGCCTCCCGGATCACGGTGACCTTCGCGCCGCCGACACCGGCCCTGTCCGGCCCGGCCGGTCCCTCCGGCCCGGCCTGATCCCTCCGAACCGTTCCCCGTGCCCGTCTTCAGAAGGAGAACCGACAGTGCAGCAGGACAGCACCGCGCACCAGGCCGCCTCGACCGCCGGCGGCCGCCCGGCCCGTACGGTACGGCCCCGGCATTTTCTGATGTGCTCACCGGAACACTTCGACGTCGTCTACTCCATCAACCCCTGGATGGAGCCCGAGAAGCCCACCGACACCGCCCTGGCCGTGGCCCAGTGGGAGCGGCTGCGCAGCCTCTACCTCGGTCTCGGCCACAAGGTCGAGCTGATCGACCCGGTCCCGGGCCTGCCCGACATGGTCTTCTCCGCGAACGGGGCCACCGTCGTCGACGGGAAGGTGCTGGCCGCCCGCTTCCGGCACGCCCAGCGCGTCGACGAGGGCCCGGCCTACGCCGCCTGGTTCCGCGAGCGGGGATACGAGGTCCTCGACGGCACCCACATCAACGAGGGCGAGGGCGACTACCTCGTCACCGGTGACCGGATCCTCGCCGGGACCGGCTTCCGCACCGACCGCCGCTCGCACGCGGAGGCGGAGCGCTTCCTCGGCCGCCCGGTGGTGACCCTCGAACTCGTCGACCCGCGCTTCTACCACCTGGACACCGCGCTGGCCGTGCTCGACCACGAGGAGATCATGTACTACCCGGCGGCCTTCACCCCCGGGAGCCGGGCCACGCTGCGCGAGCTGTACCCGGACGCGATCGTGGCCACCGAGGACGACGCCGCGGTCTTCGGGCTCAACGCCGTCTCCGACGGCCGGCACGTACTCCTGCCGGAACAGGCCACCCATCTCATCGACGCCCTGTGGAGCCGCGGGTTCGTGCCGATCGGCGTGGACCTGTCCGAGCTGCTCAAGTCGGGCGGCAGCTCCAAGTGCTGCACGCTCGAAATACGCGACCGGGTCCCGGGGGCCGACTCGTGATCAATTACGACGGACGGCGGTTCCGCCCCGCCGAGTCGGAGGCCGAGGGCCGTATCGCGGTCTACCGGCAGGAGGGCGACCTGCTGTGGGGCACGTTCTCCGGCGGCCGGGCCCGGCGCGGCACCCTGATCGGCCTCTGCGCGCCGGACGGCACCCTCGACTTCGCGTACTCCATGGTCC
>NZ_MAUD01000382.1 GCF_001700515.1 Streptomyces lushanensis | reverse complement strand
GGAGCCGGGGCGGGCGTCGCGCCGCCCACCGCGACGCCCGCCCCGGCTCCCGTACGGCTCACCAAGGTGACACTGACCAAGGAGGCCCCGACCGTCTCGCTCGCCAAGCAGGGCGGCAGCTCCGGCGCGATGCGGGTGAACCTCAACTGGCAGGTGCGCAAACAGTTCAAGGGCTGGGGCGCCAAACTCGGCCGGGCCGTCGCCATGCACGGTGATCTCGATCTCGATCTGTGCGCACTCTATGAACTCACCGACGGCCGCAAAGGCGTCGTCCAGGCACTCGGCAATGCCTTCGGCGCGCTCAACCAGCCGCCGTACATCCATCTCGACGGCGACGACCGCACGGGCGGGAGTGCCAGTGGTGAGAACCTCACCATCAACCTCGATCACAAGGACCGACTGCGCAGGATCGTCATCTTCGTGACGATCTACGAAGGCGCCCGCAGTTTCGCGGATCTTGACGCGACGGTCACTCTCCAGCCGCAGCACGGTGCCGCGATCGACTTCTCACTCGGTGAATGCACCGTGCCGTCCACGGTCTGCTCACTGGCGCTGATCACCAATACGGGCTCGGACCTCGTGGTCCAGCGGGAAGCGCGCTTTCTGGTACCGGAACGCGGTGTCAGTCCGCAGCGGACCATCGATTACGCCTATGGCTGGGGCATGAACTGGACGCCCGGCAGGAAGTGACGCACGCGGGCCGCTCCGGGGCTCCGGGCCTTCGGGGCGGTCGTGACGGACCGCGTCGTCGGTGCCGTCACCGCCGCAGGCCCCGCGGGCTCCGTCGATGAGCACGGGCCTCAGCGGTCCGGGGTCTCCGGGGCGGCCCGCGGTCGCGCGTACGTACGGCCCTTCCAGGCCGCGCCACGGCCCCGGTGGTGCTGTACGGCGGAGTCGACCGTCATCAGCAGGTACAGCGACGCCGTGAGCGGCAGGAGCGGGGCCAGCCAGAGCGACTGCCGGTAGTAGCGCAGCATCGGGATGTACGTGTACGTCATCACCGCCCACGCGGCGAATCCCAGCCACCCCGCCGCCGTGTCGCCGCCCAGCACACCCGTGCCCAGCGCCACCGGCGGTACCAGATAGATCAGCGCGAGACCCGCCACCGTCCCGAGGAGCACCAGCGGATTGTGCCTGAGCTGTGCGTAGGCGCTGCGCGAGATCATTCGCCAGAGGTCGGCCAGCCGTGGATAAGGACGGACGCTGTCGACCCGTTCCGCGAGACCGAGCCAGATCCGGCCTCCACCGCGCTGTACGGCCCGCGCCAGTGACACATCGTCGATCACGGCCTGATGGATCGACTCGGGCACTTGTGCGCGCACGGCGGCCTCCGTACGGAGGAGGACACAACCGCCCGCCGCCGCCGCGGTACGGCGGCCGGGACGGTTGACCCAGCGGAACGGGTAGAGCTGCGCGAAGAAGTACACGAACGCCGGTACGACGAGCTTCTCCCACACGCTCGCCACCCGGAGCCGCGCCATCTGTGAGACCAGATCGAGCTCACGCGCCCGCGCGGCGGCGACCAGCTCCCGCAGACTGTCCGGCTCATGGGCGATGTCGGCGTCCGTCAGCAGCAGGTACTCGGGGTCGTGGGCGCGCGCCAGCGCGATGCCGTGCCGCAGCGCCCACAGCTTTCCGGTCCAGCCGGGCTCCGGTTCGCCGGGCGAGGCCACCGTCAGCGGCAGCCCGCCGAGCCGCGCGGACAGCTCGCGGGCGAGCCGGCCCGTACCGTCCTGGCTGCCGTCGTCGATCAGGAAGATCTCGGCCTCGCCGGGATACGTCTGGGCGAGCAGGGACGGCAGGCTCTCGGGAAGCACGGCCGCCTCGTCCCTGGCGGGTACGACGACGGCGACGGACGGCCAGCCAGTACGGGCCCCGGCCCCGGCCATGCCCTCTTCCGTGTGGTAGGGCTCGTGCTCGGGGAGCCGCTGGTCCGTACGCCAGAAGAACCCCCGACCCAGCAACAGCCAGCCCCACAGGGCCAGCGAACCCATGGCGATCCAGGCAACGGCGCTCATCGCCGCAGTCTGCCCCACATCAACAGGACCGCACACGCGGTCGACTATGGTGACCGGGTGAAGATCGCGCTCATGGACTCAGGCATCGGTCTGCTCGCGGCTGCCGGCGCGGTACGCAGGCTCTGCCCCGAGGCCGATCTCGTCCTCTCGTCCGACCCCGACGGAATGCCCTGGGGCCCGCGTACCCCGCCGGACGTCACCGAGCGCGCGCTGATCGTGGCGCGCGCCGCGGCGGAGCACCGTCCCGACGCGCTGATCGTGGCCTGCAACACCGCCTCCGTGCACGCCCTGCCGACGCTCCGCGCGGAACTGGAGCCGGGACTGCCGGTGATCGGTACGGTCCCGGCGATCAAGCCGGCCGCGGCGGGCGGCGGACCGCTCGCGATCTGGGCCACTCCCGCCACCACCGGCAGCCCGTACCAGCACGGACTCATCCGTGACTTCGCGCCGTCCGTCGGTGTCACCGAGGTGCCCTGTCCGGGACTCGCGGACGCCGTGGACGCCGCCGACGAGGACTGGATCGACCGCGCGGTGGCCGCCGCGGCGGCGCTCACACCGCGCGACGCACGGGCCGTCGTCCTGGGCTGCACCCATTACGAACTGGTCGCGGAACGTATCCGTACGGCCCTCCGGCGACCCGGTCTGCCGGACGTCGTGCTGTACGGCTCGGCCGACGCCGTCGCCGCGCAGGCGCTCCGCAGGATCGGCGCGGGCGGCGGCGCCGGGTCCGGGAACGGCTACGGCGCCGGCCGGGTCCCGGTGACATCGGTCACGCCCACGGGACTCCCGGGCGGCGCGCCGGGCGGCCCCTCGGACCCTCCCCCGGGCCGTCCTTCGGGCGCGCGGCTCACGGTGCTGCTCAGCGGCCGGGAGTCCGTGCTCCCGGAGCCCGCGCTCGCCTACGCGGAGGGCCGGCTGCTCGCCGCCCTCGACCAGGTGCGCTGAACCCGGGCACTGCCGCGCCGGCTCGCGCCTACCCGAACGGAGCATGCTCCGGGAAGCATCCGGAGTACGTCCGGAGCGCCTGCTGGACGCCTGCGGGAGGCGTACCGCGCGAGCGCCGGCCGTGCGCGGGCCTCGTACGAAGCGCGTACGGGGTAACGCCGCATCAGGTCGCGGAGGGACTACCGGTGCGTCGGAACCTGGGTACTCTGCAAGACATGAGGGAGCACCCCCGGCATGAGGGCCACCCCGATGAGCCCGTGCCCGACACCTGGACAGGCCGCGCCACCAATCGCGCGCAGTGGCTGCTCGCCGCCGCCGGCGCCGCGTGTATCGCGCTCGGGATCGTGCTGGCCGTGGAGTCCTCCTGGTCCACCGGATTCGCGGCCCTGCTGATGTCCGTCGTCGGCTGTGTGGCGGCGGGACTGCTGATCCTCTTCGGCACCCTCGCGTTCGTGCATGTCGCGGTCCGGGTGGAGGGCGACTGTCTGGAGGTGCGCTGCGGTCACATGGGTCTGCCGCGCCGCCGAATCCTGCTCGCGCACGTCGTGGACGCCGACTTCGCGCCGAGGGTCACCCCGCGCCAGTGGGGCGGCTGGGGTTATCGCTGGCGGCCCGAGATGGGCACGGCCGTGGTGGTACGCCGCGGTGAGGCCCTGGTGCTCAAGCTGGGCGACGGCAGGGTCTTCACCGTGACGGTGGACGACGCCGAGTCCGCGGTGCGCTTCATCCGCAGCCGGCTGCAGCTCGCGCCCGAGTCCAACGCGGCGGGCATCTGAGTCCGGCCTCAGGGGCCTCCGAACGCGTCAACGCGTCCTACGCCGGTGACCCGTCCGGTCCGTCCTCGCGGACCCGGGACCCCGTGGCGGCATCAGCCGTTGCCGTGCGCCGATGTGATGGACGACACAGGGACGACGTCGGCCTCCGGTCTCGCCGTGGCGAGGCCCGCGAGCAGACCCGCGCCCGCCGTCACCGGGGTGAAGCTCAGCGCGTTGCCCACGCTCGCCACGGCGGCGAGTGCCGTCAGCGCGGCGCCGGCCGTGAGGGCCACCGGGGTGGAGCACGCCGAGCGCGCCAGCCCGTACAGCAGCCAGCCGAACACGGCGCCCAGCAACAGGAGCCCCACCACCCCCTGTTCCGCGGCCTGCTGGAGCGCCGCCGAGTGCGGTGTGCTGTCGCTGTCCAGCGACTGCGTCACGGTCGGACTGAGGTCGCCGAAGCGGTCGGGTCCCGAGCCCAGCAGCGGATGCTCCTTCGCCAGTGCGGCCGCGTCCTGCCACAGCGCCACGCGGTGCTGTGTGAGCTGGCCCTCCAGCGAGACCGAGAGCCCCTCGGGCAGCACCTGCTCCGCCACCGCCCACGACGCGCCCACCACCAGCGTCGTGACCAGGGCGAACCCGGCGAGCCCGGCCGCCCGCCGCCGCGTCCTGGCCGCCGCCAGCGAACACAGCAGCACGCCGAGCACCGCGACGAACCCGGCGACCGAACCGAACAGCAGCGCGGCACCCGCGATCGTCACCGCCAGCAGCGTCATGGCCGCCCGAACGGGTGACGGGCCGGCCTCCGTCGCCGCGCAGCAGGCCGCTCCCGCCGCGAGCACCAGCAGCCCGGCCACCGCGCCGGTGTCGCCCGGCGGAGTGCCCACGGTCACCGCCGTGCCGAATCCTTCCTGGCCTGATGCGATCGCCGCCGCGAGCCAGGCGACCGCCATCACCGAGGCCGTGGCGAGTGGCGCCAGGGAGCCGCTGATCCGGCCGCTGGCGTACCCCGCCGTGACGGCGAGCACCGCGAGCAGAACGCCCTCGGGCCTGCCGTCGGTCCCTGCCGCGCTGATCAGCGCCCACACGGCGGAGGCGCCGAGGACCACGGCGCCGACGGCATCGGGCGCGCCGGAGCGTTCCGGTACGACTGATCGTTCCACCGGTGGTTCCGCTGGTGCGGCCATCCCGTCGCCCCCCGACCCTCTGACGGCCCCGCCCACAACCGCCGGATCCGGCCATGCGACAAGGACTGGCGCACACGGTAACGGCAGTGGCGGCGATGTGTGGAGGGATTGCGAAGGTAGGCCGCCCCGCATCCCGGCCGTACGCGGTGACGCGCCCTCGGCGCGCTGTCCGTGCGCCGTCCCGCGCCGTTCCCGTACGGCTTCAGAGGCGCGCCCGAGCGGTTTCCGTACCGCTGCCGGACGCGTCCCGAGCCCCGTTGACGAGCGCGTCCCGAGCCGCTCCCGAGATCGTTTTGAGCCACTTCCGGTACGTCCTCGGGCGCGGTCGGCGGCCCGTACTCCCGGCCCGTGCTCCTCCGCGCGCGGCGCCCCACCGTAGACTCCGCCAGGTGAGCGCCACCATCACCACCGTCGAGCCCACTCCGTCCGTCCCGGCCTCCGGCGGTCGCGGTCTGCTGCGACGGTTCACCCGGCCGGGCGCGGCGGCGCTGTCCGGCGTCATGCTGTACGCGAGCTTTCCGCCCCGCACGGTGTGGTGGCTGGCTCTGCCCGGCTTCGCCCTGCTCGCCTGGAGTCTGCACGGCCGTCGCCCACGCGCGGCACTCGGCCTCGGCTACCTCGCGGGACTGGGCTTTCTGCTGCCGCTCCTCGTGTGGACGGGCGCCGAGGTCGGACCGGGACCGTGGCTCGCGCTGGTCGCGATCGAGGCGCTCTTCATCGCGTTCACCGGTATGGGGATCGCGGCCGTGTCGCGGCTGCCCGTCTGGCCGGTCTGGGCGGCGGCGGTCTGGATCCTCGGCGAGGCCGTCCGCGCGCGGGTGCCGTTCGGCGGATTTCCCTGGGGCAAGATCGCCTTCGGCCAGGCCGACAGCGTCTTCCTGCCGCTCGCCGCGGTCGGCGGCACGCCCGTACTCGGCTTCGCCGTCGTCCTGTGCGGCTTCGGGCTGTACGAAGCGGTACGCCAGGTCCTCGCGTACCGGAGGACCGGTGCGGTCCCGCGCCGCGCCGGCGCCATCGCCGCGCTCACCGTCCTCGTTCCCGTCGTGGCGGCGCTCGCCGCTCTGCCGCTGGTGGACGACTCGGCCGAGGACGGTACCGCGACCGTCGCCGCGATCCAGGGCAACGTGCCCAGGGCGGGCCTCGAATTCAACGCCCAGCGCCGCGCGGTCCTCGACAACCATGTCCGCCGGACGCTTCAGCTCGCCGACGAGGTGAAGGCCGGCAAGGAGCCTCAGCCCGACTTCGTCCTGTGGCCGGAGAACTCCTCCGACATCGACCCGTACCGCAACCCCGACGCGCGGGATGTGATCGACCAGGCCGCCAGGGCGATCGGTGTACCGATCTCCGTCGGCGCCGTCGTCACTCCGGACACCGGACCGCTGCGCAACACCCAGATCCTGTGGGACCCGGAGCGTGGTCCGACGGCCACGTACGACAAGCGGCAGATCCAACCTTTCGGCGAGTATCTGCCACTGCGTTCCCTCGTACGGACGATCAGCCCCGGCTACGCGGACATGGTGCGCCGTGACTTCGGCCGGGGCACCGAGCCGGGCGTCTTCGATCTCGCGGGCACCGAGGTGGGGCTCGCCACCTGCTACGAGGCGGCGTTCGACTGGGCCGTGCGGGACACCGTCACCCATGGCGCCCAGCTCATCTCCGTACCCAGCAACAACGCCACCTTCGACCGCAGCGAGATGACCTATCAGCAGCTCGCGATGTCGCGGGTGCGGGCCGTGGAGCACAGCAGGACGGTCGTCGTGCCGGTGACCAGCGGTGTCAGCGCGATCATCCAGCCGGACGGCAGGGTCACCCAGAAGACCGGGATGTTCACACCGGGCGCGCTCGTCGCCGAGGTCCCGCTCCGCTCGTCCCTGACCCCGGCCACGCGCCTCGGCACGCTGCCCGAGGGCCTGTTGGCGGCGGTCGCGGTGGGCGGTCTCGGCTGGGCGGCGGCCCGCTCCGTTCGCCACAGGAGGAACGCGGCGGCCTAAGACCTCCCGGCGTCGGAGCCTCCGGGTCCCGACGCGTCCTTGCGGTCCCCGAGGGTCTCCGGTCACGGCTGGACGCGACCACTGAGCGCGGCCGGCAGGCGGTTAGGGTCGGCGGTATGGGAACCCCTGACTTCATCCGGAAGATCCGCGCCACCGCGGGCCACCAGCTCCTTCTGCTGCCCGGCGTCAACGCGATCGTCTTCGACGACGACGGACGCGTACTGCTGGGCCGCCGCGTCGACACCGGGCGGTGGTCGGTCATCGGCGGCATCCCCGAGCCGGGGGAGCAGCCCGCGGTCGCGGCGGTCCGCGAGGTGTACGAGGAGACCGCCGTACGGTGTGTGGCGGAGCGGGTCGTGGTCGTCCAGACGCTTGAGCCGGTCGTCTATCCCAACGGTGACGAGTGCCAGTACATGGACATCACGTTCCGCTGCCGTGCGATCGGCGGTGAGGCACGGGTCAACGACGACGAGTCCCTGGATGTGGCGTGGTTCCCGGTGGACGGACTGCCGGAGCTGGAGGAGTACGCGCTTCTGCGGATCAAGCAGGCGCTCACCGATGCACCCACATGGTTCGAACCCATGCCTCAGCGGTGAAGTGTGGGCGCTGACCACATCGGTCGGGACCTGGGCGCTGCTTAGGGTGCGGAACATGACCGCGCCCACCACACCAGGTCCTGCTGCCTCCGCCGCCTTCGCGTCCGACTCCGAGGCCGCTTCCGCCCTTGACGGTGCTCCCGCTCCGGACAGCGCTCCCGCCGTGACCCCGTCCGCTCCCGTCGCGCTCGACCTCGGCGGCCGTGTGGCACTGGTCACCGGGGCCGCGAGCGGTATCGGCCGCGCGTGCGCGCTGCGGCTCGCGGCGGCCGGGGCCCTGGTCAGAGCCGTGGACCGGGACGGCGAAGGACTCGAAGGTCTGGCCGAGGAGGCCAAGGGACTGCTGGGCGCCGTCGAATCACGGGTCCTCGACCTGACCGATCTCGACGCGGCCGAGCGGGCCGCTGCGGGCACGGACGTCCTGGTCAACAACGCCGGACTCCAACTGGTGCGCCCCATCGAGGACTTCCCGCCCGATGTCTTCCACACCGTTCTCACGGTCATGCTGGAGGCACCCTTCCGGCTGATCAGAGGCGCGCTGCCGCACATGTACGGCCAGGGATGGGGCCGGATCATCAATGTGTCCTCCGTCCATGGGCTGCGCGCCTCGGCTTTCAAATCGGCTTATGTGGCCGCCAAACACGGTCTGGAAGGTCTCTCCAAGACCGCCGCGCTGGAAGGCGCCTCGCACGGAGTGACCTCCAACTGCGTCAATCCCGCATATGTGCGTACACCACTGGTCGAGAAGCAGATCGCCGACCAGGCGGAGACCCACCACATTCCCGAGGAGCGCGTTCTCACCGATGTCCTGCTCCAGGACTCCGCGCTGAAGCGCCTTCTCGAACCGGACGAGGTGGCCGAGGCGGTCGCCTACCTCTGCACTCCGCAGGCGTCCTTCATCACCGGTGTCTCGCTCACCCTCGACGGCGGCTGGACCGCGCACTGACTCTTCCGAGCGGCCGGGTTGTCCACATCGCTTGCGTTGTCCACAGGGCTGGCGCGACCGGCCGTACGACGGGTAATCCTGTGTCCATGTCCCACGATCAGGCGTCCTACCTGGAACTCCTCGCCCGCGGCGCCGCGG
>NZ_MAUD01000381.1 GCF_001700515.1 Streptomyces lushanensis | reverse complement strand
CGCCGGTGGTGCCTTCCTTGATGTCGACGTTCTCGCCGCCGACGTCCGGGCCGATGGTGTTGTTGAGAATCTGTACGTTGTCGCTGCGGTCGGAGAGCGAGTTGGCCGTGCCGACGTACACGCCCTCGCCCATGCCCCGGCCGTCGTTGCCGGTGTTGTAGATCCGCGAGTTCCTGAGGATGCCGTCGCTGCTGGACTGACGGAAGTGCACGCCCTCCATGTCCAGGTTGTGCACGGTCACGGAGTCGATCACGACACCGTTGGCGGCGTCCGCGACGATGCCCTTCTGGGCGCCGGTGAGGGTGATGCCCTTGACGGTCCAGTACGCGGCCCCGTTGAGGTGGAGGGCGTAACCTCCGCCGCCGGTGGTGAGGACGGCGCCGGACGAACCGGTCAGCGTGATCCGCGATCCGGAGGTGCCGGGCGTGGTCGCCTTGAAGTTGCCCTTGTACGTGCCGTTGGCGAGCTGGATGGTGTCGCCGGGCCGGGCCGCGGCGACACCATCCAGCTCGC
>NZ_MAUD01000380.1 GCF_001700515.1 Streptomyces lushanensis | reverse complement strand
CGCCCTGAAGATCCGCGGCGCCTGACGGCCCGCCCGCGCCCGACGCCCCGCCCCGGGACACGCCGTACCGCCCCCGCACGGACGGCCGGCTCCCGGGGCGGAGCGTTTTCAGCCGTCCTTCAACGACGGCGATACCCCGTGCGGGACCGGCTCGTTGTGCTTCGTGGACACCGCCACCGGCCCCGGGCATCCGGGTGCCCGACCCGTGGAAGGCAGCCCCGCCGATGACCACGCACCCCGCCCGCCTCGACCACCCCCACGATCTCGTGGGCATCGGCATCGGGCCGTTCAACCTGTCCCTCGCCGCCCTCGCCGACGGGGTGCACGGAGGCCTCGACACCGCCTTCTACGACCAGAGCACCGCCTTCCGCTGGCACCCCGGACTGCTCATCGAGGACGCCACGCTGCAAGTGCCCTTCCTCGCCGACCTGGTCACCCTCGCCGACCCCACCAGCCGCTGGACCTTCCTCAGCTACCTCAAGGCCCGCGACCGGCTCTTCCCGTTCTACCTCTCCGAACGCTTCCACATCCTGCGCGCCGAATACGACGCGTACTGCCGCTGGGTCAGCGGCCAGCTCCCCGGACTCCACTTCGGCCACCAGGTCGACGCCGTCCGCTGGAACCCCGAACGCGCCCTGTTCGAAATCGACTTCACCCAGCTCGACCACGGCGGCGAGGCCCAGGCACTCGGCCGCGCCCACGCCCGCCATGTCGCCGTCGGCATCGGCACCGAGCCGCACATCCCCGAGCCGCTCAAGCCCCTCGCCGAAGCCCCCACGGTCCCCGTCATCCACTCCGCCGACTATCTCGCCCACCGTGACCGGCTGCTCTCCGCAGGGCACATCACCGTCGTCGGATCAGGACAGTCCGGCGCGGAGATCTTCCTCGACCTGCTGCGCTCCCGTCCCACCGGCCTGGAACGGATCCACTGGCTCGCCCGGACCGAGGCCTTCGCGCCCATGGAGTACTCCAAGCTCGGCCTCGAACACTTCACCCCCGACTACACCCGCTACTTCCACGCCCTGCCCGAGCACGTACGCGACGAACTCGTCCCACGGCAGTGGCAGCTCCACAAAGGCATCGACACCGACACCATCGCCGCCATCCACGACGAGCTCTACCGGCGCACCCTCCACGGCGGCTGGCCCGACGCCGTCCTCACCCCCGGAGTCTCCATCCGCACCGCGGGACGCGTCGCCACCACCAAGGTCGAACTCCATCTGGAGCACACCCAGCAGGGCACCAGAAGCCGTCTGACCACCGACGCCGTCGTCCTCGCCACCGGCTACCGCGAACGCCCCCTCGACGGACTCCTCGCCGGACTCGACCCGTATCTGCGCAGGGACAACTCCGAACGGCTCCGCGTCGACGAACACCACCGCGTCGCGCTCGCGCCCGCCGTCACCGGCTCCCTCTACGTACAGAACGCCGAACGGCACACCCACGGAGTCGGCGCGCCCGACCTCGGACTCGCCGCCTGGCGCGGCGCCACCATCCTCAACCACCTCACCGGCACCGAGCCCTACCCGCTGCCCCGGCGCACCGCCTTCACCAGCTTCGGACTCGACGGACGGGACCGGACCCGCCCGGTGCCCGCACCGAGGGATCTGGTCCCGCTCACCGAAGTCCGCTGACACCCCGGGCCGACGCCGGCCCGGGGTGCCCTCCAGGTCAGAAGACCGGCACGCCGTCCCGCGTCAGCTTCCAGTCCACCGAGGCGAACTGCGCCGGGTCGATCGTGCCCGCCGCCTTCACCCAGGTGATGATCGTGTTACGGACCTCGTCCGAGTTCGACCACAGCTGCTTCGACGCCGCGACATGCGGGAAGTTGCCGCCACCGCTCGCCCGGTAGTTGTTCACCGCCAGCACGAACTGCGCCGCCGGGTCCAGCGTCTTGCCCTGGAACTGAAGGTTCACGATCCGCGAACCCGCCGGCTTCGCGATGTCGATCTCGTACGTCACACCCGACACCACGTCATAGTTGTAGTCGGGGGTGCCCTGCGCGTTGGTGAGCCTCGACTTGTCCACCGGCGCACCCGCCGGCGTCTGCACGTAGTACCGCGCCGAGAACTCCAGGTAGTCCTTGATCTGCGCACCCGTCAGCAGGCGCGCCTCCATGGTGTTCTCGTACACGTACAGGCCCGCCGCGTCCTTGATGGTGACCTGGCCCGCCGGGATCACCGCCGAACGCGAGAAGCACGACGCCTGCGAGAGCACCGGCAGCGCCGCCCACTCGGTGCCCGCCAGAGCCGCCTTCACCGTCTCCGCCTGGACATGGTTGATCAGATCGATGATCGGCTCGTCCTTCCACGGCGCGTCGACCGTGGTGATCGTCTCCGTGGACGTACCGATGATCTGATTGACGTAAGCGACGGCATTGCGGTGCTCGTCGACGAGCAGGTTGGCGATCTTCGGGTCCTCCTCCACGGTGTTGGAGTTCAGGATTTTCGCGGAGACACTCTCGACCCGCCAGCCACCCCGCTCCTCCACAAGCTCGAAGTCGAACGTCGTCAGCCGCATGCCCCAGCGGGACGGCTCCGACAGCACGACCTCCTTGCCGGTCTCCTTGTTGACCACCCGGCGCTCAACGATCTCCGAGTGCGCGTGACCCACCAGAATCGCGTCGATCCCCGGCACCTGCTCGGCCACCAGCGTCGCCGCGTTCTCCACGTACGGGACCTGGTCGCCGTACGAGGACGTACCGCTCGTACCCGAGTGCGCCGACACGATGACCACGTCCGCGCCCATGGACCGCAGCTTCGGCACCCACTTCGCCGCCTGCTCCTCCAGACCCGGGAACGTCATCTGCCCCTGGACGTTCGACTTGTCCCAGATCGCGATACCCGGGTTCGTCAGACCGAGGATCGCCACGTGTACATCGGCGGCGTGCGTCACACGCATCTTCTTGATCACGTACGGAGGGAAGGCCGGCTGGAGCGTCTTGGCGTCCAGCGCGTTCGCACCCAGCAGCGGGAAGTCGCACTGCTTCTCGAACTTCCGCAGCAACGGGATGCCGTAGTTGAACTCGTGGTTGCCCAGCGCCGCCGCGTCGTACTCCATCGCGTTCATGGCCTGCGCCATCGGGTGCACCGGACCGTGCTTGGCGGTGATCGGGTCGACCTTCGCGTAGTAGTACGAGAGCTGGGTGCCCTGAATGGTGTCACCCGCGTCGATCAGCAGCGTGTTCCGACGGCCCTTCGCCTCACGGATCTGGTTGACCAGCGTGGAGATCTTCGCCAGACCGATGTCGTTGTGGGCGGTGTCGTCGTACTCCTTGTCCGTGAAGTAGTCCCAGTTGAAGACGTTGCCGTGCAGGTCCGTCGTTCCCATCACGGTGAACGAATACCGCTCCGGATCCCGGTCGCGGCTGTCGGCCGCGGCCGGCACCGTCGCCCCTCCCGCCAGGGCCACACCCGCACCGGCGGCAGCGGTGCTGCCCAGGAACGTCCTACGGTTCAGCGGCATTTCGTTCTCTTCTCCCTCGAAGCAGTCAACAACGCGCGTAGATTCTGGCCCACACGCAGAGGACCGCAACACCCCCGCAAGGTTTCGATCAGATGACTGCCGACTGTCGTACCCGAGTGCGAGAGTGTGCGTAGGAGGCGGCCGGCCGTTCCTGCGGTGGCGGCCCGCGCGCGACACCCGCAGTACCCCGCAGTGCCCGCCGTACCCGCCGTCCCAGCGGCACCGCCGTCATCGCCGTACCCGCGGCACCCGCCGTCTTCGCAGTGCCTGCCGTACCCGCCGTACACCGCCGCACCAGGGAGCGAGCCGTACATGACCACCGACGCACCGACACCCGCCCCGCCCTACGGCACCCCCGACACCCCGCGCGTCGCCGTCCGCGGCGAGGCCCGGCTCGAAGTCGACCCCGAGATCGCCAGGATCGGCGTCACCATCGGCGCCCGCGGCACCGACCGCCGCACCGCACTCGAAGACCTCACCCGGCGCAACGCCGAAGCCCTCGCACTCATCAAGTCCTACGGCGACGCCGTGGAGAAACTGGAGACCGGCGCCTTCTCCATCAGCCCCGAACTCACCAAGCACGGCCGGGGCGAACGCATCCGCGCCTACCACGGCCGTGTCCATCTCACCGTCGAACTGACCGACTTCACCGCCCTCGGCGAACTCACCACGCGCCTCGCCGACCTCGACCTCGCCCAGGTCGACGGCCCCTGGTGGGCCCTGCGCCCCGACTCCCCGGCCCACGGCGAAGCCCGCCGCCAAGCCGTACGGGAAGCCGTCCAGCGCGCCCGTGAATACGCCGAAGCACTCGGCGCCCGGCTCGCCGCGCTGGTCGAGCTCGCCGACCTCGGCGCGGAGACCCCCGTCGACTACGCCATGACCCCCGCCGGCGGCGCCCTGCGCAGCCGGTCCTTCGGATCCGCCGAAGCGGCCGGCGCCGCGCCCGCGCTCGATCTCGAACCGCAACGCCAGACGGTCTACGCCCAGGTGAACGCGCGCTTCACCATGACCCCGCCCGATCTCGGTTCCTGAATATCCGAGGGTCTGAATACCGCCGGGCCTGAATACATGTACATGCTCATCCGAGTGCGTGCTCATCGGAGCGGGGTGCCGCACAATTCAACACTTGTCAACAACCCTTAACGCAAAGGTTGTTGAGTAGTCATGCGCGGCCAATTCACTACCCATCGGTAAGCCCTACGCTCGATATATGCGCCGAGCGAAAATCGTCTGCACCCTGGGGCCCGCCACCGACTCATACGACCAGATCAAAGCACTGGTAGAAGCCGGAATGGACATCGCCCGCCTCAACCTCAGCCATGGCACCTACGCCGACCACGAAGAGCGCCTCCAGCGTGTGAGGAAAGCCGCCGAAGAGACCGGCCGCAGCGTCGGAATCCTCGCGGACCTTCAAGGCCCGAAGATCCGCCTCGGCCGCTTCCGCGAAGGACCCGTACTCCTTGAACGCGGCGACGAATTCACCATCACCGTCGAATCCCTCGAAGGCGACCGGCACCTCTGCGCCACCACCTACGAAGGACTCGCCACCGACGTCACCAGCGGCGAACGCATCCTCGTGGACGACGGCAAGGTCACCCTCGAAGTCACCTCCGTCGACGGCCCCCGTGTGCACACCCTCGTCGTCGAGGGAGGCATGGTCTCCGACCACAAGGGCCTCAACCTCCCCGGCGTCGCCGTCTCCGTACCCGCGCTGTCCGAGAAGGACATCGACGACCTCCGCTGGGCCCTGCGCACCGGCGCCGACGTCATCGCGCTCTCCTTCGTACGCGGCGGGGCCGACATCGACGACGTCCACCGCGTCATGGACGAAGAAGGCCGCCGGCTCCCCGTCATCGCCAAGATCGAGAAGCCGCAGGCCGTCGAGAACATCGACGGGATCGTCGCCGCGTTCGACGGCATCATGGTCGCCCGCGGCGACCTCGGCGTCGAAATGCCCCTCGAACAAGTTCCGATCGTGCAGAAGCGTGCCATCAAACTGGCCAAGCGCAACGCCAAGCCCGTCATCGTCGCCACACAGATGCTCGACTCGATGATCGAGAACTCCCGGCCCACGCGCGCCGAGGCCTCCGACGTCGCCAACGCCGTCATCGACGGCACCGACGCCGTCATGCTCTCCGGCGAGACCAGCGTCGGCAAATACCCCGTCGAGA
Organism: Streptomyces lushanensis; assembly: GCF_001700515.1. Taxonomy (GTDB): domain Bacteria; phylum Actinomycetota; class Actinomycetes; order Streptomycetales; family Streptomycetaceae; genus Streptomyces; species Streptomyces lushanensis. Next base: position 10,441 of record NZ_MAUD01000380.1, on the reverse strand, counting down.
CCGTCAAGACGATGAGCCGCATCGTGGAAGCCGCCGAGGAGGACATCCTCGCCAAGGGCCTCCCGGCGATCACCGAGAGCAGCAAGCCCCGCACCCAGGGCGGCGCGGTCGCCCGCGCGGCGGCGGAGATGGGCGACTTCCTCGGCGCGAAGTTCCTGGTCGCCTTCACCCAGTCCGGCGACACCGTCCGCCGCCTCTCCCGCTACCGCTCGCCGATCCCCCTGCTGGCCTTCACCCCCGACCCGGCGACGCGCGCACAGCTCAATCTCACCTGGGGCGTGGAGGCGTTCCTCGGCCCGCAGGTGGACTCCACGGACGCGATGGTCGCGCAGGTGGACGAGGAACTCCTCAGGATCGGGCGCTGCGCGAAGGGGGACATCGTAGTGATCACGGCGGGCTCCCCGCCGGGAATCCCCGGTTCCACGAACCTGGTCCGGGTGCACCACATCGGCGAGGACGACAGCCCGAAGTAGTCAGTGCTTGGCCCCGATGTGCGCGTCCATGAGAGCGACGGACGCGCGCTTGGCGACGGAGATGTTCTTGGCGCTTGCCCGCCGCCATGCGACGCCGACGGCATCAAGGGTCTCCGTGAACAGGCGCAGGATGTCGGCGGACAGATTGGTGAAGAAGTACCGGACGTACTCGTACCGCTTCTTCTCGCCTGCCACGACCCGGGTGGTCCGGTTGGTGACCCGGCATCCGTCGGAATGAACGAGTCCGCGCAGCAGCTCCCACGGGTGCGCGTCCACGATCTGCTGTTGCCAGGGTTCGAGGACGATGGGGCGCTGATGCTTCTTGCCGGGTCCGTGCTGAGGGAACAGGCATGGCCAGTGCCGTCCGTAGCTGGTGACCATCACGCATCCCTGTTTCCGGAGAACGTAGATCCGGTCTTCGGTCCGGACGGCGGCGATGGCGGCTTGGCACCGGGCGATCAGGCCGGGCCAGGCGTCCGCGCATGCGATGCGCAAGTAATAGCCGGTACGCGGATGCGGACTGATGCAACCGTCGCCGAGATAGAGGCCCAGGAGATACGCGTACGAAGCGGGATCGGACGGTCGGCCCGGCACGGGTTGGCACCGTGCACATGGCTGGGCCTGCGCGCCTGTCCCGGGGAGCGGTTCGATACGGATCTGCCAGGAGCGGATCGCCGCACGTGATATGCCGGTCTGCTTGCTCACGGCGTTGAGACTGTGCCCCTGGCCGACCAGGGCCAACGCCCTTCGGCGTGTCTTGAGGTCGTACATGGGCCCGATCCTGCCCGCTGGACAGGCCGGTGGGCGCAGAACGCCTCAGGATCACCTGAACGTGGCTGCCACGCGCTCCTGCGTGACTTGCAATCCAAGGAAAGTGCCCCAGGTGGGATTCGAACCCACACTGTCCGCTGTTTGAGAGCGGCCTCTCTGACCAGTTGGAGTACTGGGGCCTCCGAATGCAAGGGGCCAGGGTCCCCCGCTCGGGCCCACTTTACCGCAGCTCGGTAGGCTCAAGGGAGCAGCATCCTGTCTGAACGAGGAGCCCCCGTGACCGCCCCCGAGTCGCCCCAGCCCGTCGACGATGACGACAAGTCGCACGTCCCGCCGCTGACGACGCGTGTCGTCATCGCCGAGGACGAGGCTCTGATCCGTCTCGATCTAAAAGAGATGCTCGAGGAAGAGGGCTACGCGGTCGTCGGTGAGGCCGGTGACGGTGAGCGGGCCGTGGAGCTGGCTCGGGAGCACCGGCCGGATCTGGTGATCCTCGATGTGAAGATGCCGGTGCTGGACGGGATCTCCGCGGCGGAGAAGATCGCCGAGGAGTCCATCGCGCCGGTGCTGATGCTGACGGCGTTCTCGCAGCGGGATCTGGTGGAGCGGGCCAGGGACGCCGGGGCGATGGCATATCTGGTGAAGCCGTTCAGCAAGAGTGATGTGGTGCCGGCGATCGAGATGGCGGTGTCGCGGTTCACGGAGCTGCGGACGCTGGAGCGTGAGGTCGCGGATCTGACGCAGCGGCTGGAGACGCGGAAGCTGGTGGACCGGGCGAAGTCGATTCTTCAGACGCAGTACGGGCTGACGGAGCCGGCGGCGTTCCGGTGGATCCAGAAGACGTCGATGGACCGGCGGCTGTCGATGCAGCAGGTGGCCGAGGCGGTCATCGAGGACGCGAAGGAGAAGAAGGCGTCCAAGGGGGAGTAGCCGTAGACGTACGCATGGCGGCACAGCANNTGCTGTGCCGCCATGCGTACGGGGCGTACCCGTCGTGTGTCGTGCCCTCGGGTCGTCAGTCCTCGCCGAGGTAGGCCTTGCGTACGGATTCGTCGTGCAGGAGGTTCTGTCCGGTGCCGGAGAGGACGATCTTGCCGACTTCCATGACATGGCCCTGGTCGGCGAGTGAGAGCGCGGCCTGTGCGTTCTGTTCGACGAGCAGGATGGTGGTGCCCTGGGACTTGAGTTCGCTGATGGTGGCCATGATCTTCTGCATCATGATCGGTGAGAGCCCCATGGAGGGTTCGTCGAGCATGAGCAGCTTGGGCTGGGACATGAGGGCGCGGCCCATGGCGAGCATCTGCTGTTCGCCGCCGGAGAGTGTGCCGGCCGCCTGCTTCCTTCGTTCTCCGAGGATGGGGAAGAGGTCGTAGGCGCGCTGGACGTCTTTGGCGATGCCGTCGTTGTCCTTCCGCAGGAACGCGCCGAGGAGCAGGTTGTCCTCGATGGTCATGCGGGGGAAGATGTGCCGGCCTTCGGGGGAGTGCGCGAGCCCGAGGGCGACGATGTCGTGCGCCTGTGTTTTCTTGAGGGATTTGCCGTTGAATTTGATCTGGCCGCCGAGCGGTTTGATCAGTCCGGAGAGGGTGCGCAGGGTGGTGGTTTTGCCGGCGCCGTTGGTGCCGATGAGGGTGACGATTTCGCCGGCCTGGACGCTGAACGAGATGCCTTTGACGGCCTCGATCTTGCCGTAGGCGACGCGCAGGTCCTCGACGTCGAGCAGTGCGGTCATCGGTCGTTCTCCTTGCCTGCGGACCCGGCGGGTCCGGCGGACCCGGTTTCGGCGGCTCCCGTGGCCCCTGCTTCGGCCGCCGCGACTTCGGCGGCCTCTTCGGTGCCGGGGGCGCCTTCGAAGGGTTCGCCGAGGTAGGCGGCGATGACGCGTTCGTCCTGCTGGACGGTCTGGCTGTCGCCTTCGACGAGCTTCTCGCCCTGGACGAGCACGGCGACCCGGTCGCAGAGGTTGAAGATGAAGCGCATGTCGTGCTCGATGACGAGTACGGCGATGCCCATGTCCCTGATGGCGAAGACGAGTTCCTCGGTGGCCCGCGTTTCCTGCGGGTTCATGCCGGCGGTGGGCTCGTCGAGGAGCAGCAGTCCCGGTTCGCTGGCGAGGGCGCGGGCGATTTCGAGCTTGCGCTGTTCGCCGTAGGGCAGGTTGCGGGAGAGGTGTTCGGCTTTGTCGGCGAGGCCGATGAATTCGAGGAGTTCCATGGCGCGGGTGCGGGAGGCCGCTTCGGCGCGGTGGAATCCGGGGCCGCGGACAAGGGCGGACCAGAGTCCTTCTTTGGTACGGGTGTGCCGGCCGACGAGCACGTTTTCGAGAACGGTCATGTTGCCGAAGAGGCGGATGTTCTGGAAGGTGCGGGCGATGCCGGCGGCGGTGACTTTGAAGGACTTGGCGGGCAGGACGGTGCCCTTGTAGCGGACTTCGCCTTCGGTGGGGATGTAGAGCCCGGTGAGGCAGTTGAAGAAGGTGGTCTTGCCGGCGCCGTTGGGGCCGATGAGTCCGACGATTTCGCCGCTGCCGACGGTCAGGTCGACGGAGCGTACGGCGGTGAGGCCGCCGAAGCGCATGGTGACGCCTCGGGCGTCGAGGACGGTTTCGCCGGGCGCGGTGGCCGGGGCGGTGTCCTTGGTGGTGGTGTCGGTGGTCATGGGTCAGGCCCCTGTCTTGCTGAGGACTGTGGGCGCTTCCGCGGTTTCGTGGAATTCCAGTTGGCGGCGGCGGTTGGGAATGAGTCCTTCGGGGCGGAAGCGCATGAGGAGGATGAGCGCGATTCCGAAGGCGAAGAGCTGGTAGTCGCCGAGGAACTGGAGTTTGTTGGGGATGAGGTAGAGCAGGGCGGCTCCGACGAGGGGGCCGCTCATGGTGCCCATTCCGCCGAGGACGACGGCCGCGAGGAGGAACGCGGAGTTGGGCGGGACCGGCCAGGCGAAGAGGTACTGCTCGGGTGTCACGGTGTAGGTGACGTGTGCCTGTACGGTGCCGGCGAGTCCGGCGAGGGACGCTCCGAGGGCGAAGGCGATGAGTTTGACGCGGAAGCCGTTGATGCCCATGGCGAGTGCGGCGGTCTCGTCCTCGCGGATGGCGACCCAGGCGCGGCCGATGCGGGAGTCGCCGCTGCGTCGGAAGACGAGGACGACGACGGCCGTGATGAGCAGCATGAGGAAGAAGTAGTTGGCGAACCGGCCGATGGTGATGCCGGCGACGGCGTGTTCGGCTCCGAGGTCGAATCCCAGGATGTTGAGGTTCGGGATGGAGGCGATGCCGTTGGAGCCGTTGGTGATGTCGGGTCCTGAGGTGCCGTCGGTGTTGTTGACGGTGATGCGGAAGATCTCTCCGAAGCCGAGGGTGACGATGGCGAGGTAGTCGCCGCGGAGCCGGAGGGTGGGTGCGCCGATGAGGACGCCGAAGACGAGGGATGCTCCGGCGCCGACGAGGATGGCGGCCCAGAACGGGAAGTGCACGCCGAGCGGTGAGGTGGGTGAGCCGGAGACGAGGGCCGCGGCGTAGGCGCCGACGCCGAGGAAGGCGACGTATCCGAGGTCGAGGAGTCCGGCGAGTCCGACGACGATGTTGAGGCCGAGTGCGACGGTGGCGAAGATCAGGATGTAGACGCCGATGGTCGCGAACTGGTCGTTGGTCTGGGTGAAGGGGAACAGGGCGGCGGCGATGAAGGCGCCGGCGATGGTGATGTTCTGGTGGCGGCCGGTGATCTCGGAGGCGCGGCTGATGAGGCCGGCTTTGTTGAGCGCGGCGAATCCGAGACCGGCGATGATCATGAAGCCGATGAACAGTTCGTCGTACTCGGTGCCGATGCCGTAGGTGAAGACGCCGAGGCCGAGTGCGAGGACCGCCGTGATGATCAGGATCTCGACGTAGCTGGGCAGGGCGCGCGAGGCGTTGACGGGCCCGGTGGTGAAGGCGGCCTTGAAGACGCTCCAGCGGTTGCCTGCGTTGTGCTTGAACTGGTCCCAGCCGGTGTCCTCGGGGTCGGCGGGGTCGGTGGCCGGGCGCTCGAAGGGGAGCGCGAGGGCTCCGAGGAGCGCGGCGAGGGTGGCCACGCCGGTGACGTATCCGCCGGGTTCGAGGTTGGCGAGCCCGCCGAGCTTCACGGTGATGGCGATCAGCGTGTACCAGGCGGTGGCGAAGCCGGCGAGGGCGGCGAGTTTGAGGGCCGCGTCAGCGCCCGCGGGCGCCAGCCAGCGGGTGCCCTTGACGCCGTAGGAGGCCAGGGCGAACAGGAGGGTGAGCACTCCCGCGATGAGGACCTGCCACTGGAGGCCGCCGGGGTATCCGTAGACGGTGAGGTCTCCGGGGAAGGCGGAGGTCCAGGTCCAGGCCAGGAAGGCGCTGACGACCGTCAGGGCGGCGCCGCCGGTGGCGAGTGCCCGTGCGGTGGCGGCGGGCAGCGGGACGAGTCCGCGGCGTGGCGGTTCGGCCGCGGCCGGCGGGGAGTCCGGTGTGTCCGCGAGGGATGTCTGTGTGGTCATGGTTCTCACGCCCTGTCCGCGACGCGCTCGCCGAGGAGGCCTTGTGGCCTGACGAGGAGTACGACGATGAGGAGTACGAAAGCCCAGACGTCGGCCCAGGACTGGCCGCCGAGCTGCTGCATACCGGGGATGTCCGCGATGTATGCGGTGGCCATGGTTTCCGCGATGCCGAGGACGAGTCCGCCGAGCATGGCGCCGTAGATGTTGCCGATGCCGCCGAGGACCGCGGCGGTGAACGCCTTGAGTCCGAGGAGGAAGCCCATCTTGTATTCGACGACGCCGTACTTGAGGCCGTAGGCGACGGCGCCGACGGCGGCGAAGGCCGCGCCGAGGGCGAAGGCGACGACGATGATGCGGTCGGTGTTGACGCCCATGAGCTTGGCGGTGTCGCGGTCCTGGGCGGTGGCCTGCATGCCTCGTCCGGTGCGGGTGCGCATCACGAAGAACGCGAGTATCGCCATGCAGAGCGGGGCGGCGGCGATGAGGAAGATGTCACCGGTCTGGATGGTGACGGATCCGATGTGGAAGGGGCCGCCGGGGATCTGCGGGAAGGTGCGGGCCGACTTCGCTTCGGGGTACCAGGCCCAGACGGCCTGCTGGAGCGCCAGGGAGAGGCCGATCGCGGTGATCAGCGGGGCGAGTCTGGGCGCGCCGCGCAGGGGGCGGTAGGCGAAGCGTTCGGCGCCGATGGCGATGGTGGTGGCGACGACGACGGCTCCGACGAGCATGAGTGGCAGGGCCAGCCACATGGTGGTGCCGTTGGGCAGGATGAGCCAGACCGTGAGGGCGCCGAAGCCGCCGGTCATGAAGATCTCGCCGTGGGCGAAGTTGATGAGCTGGACGATGCCATAGACCATCGTGTAGCCGATGGCGACGAGCCCGTACATGGAGCCCAATAGCACGCCGTTGACCAGCTGTTGCGGCAGTTCGTGCACCGCGGGTCCTCCGATTTTCTTCGGATGTGGCACCGCGCGGGGCGCATTGTGTGGCGCCCCGCGCGGCTGTGGGAGTTACGGAGTCAGCGGCTGACTAGTTGAAGGTGCCGGATTCGACGGGCTTGTGGGCGCCGTTCTCGACGGAGTAGACCGTGAGCTGCTTGTTGGTGGTGTCCCCGAACTCGTCGAAGGAGACCTTGCCGGAGACGCCGTCGAAGGAGACGGTCTGTACGGCTTCGACGACCTTGGCGCGGGCGTCCTCGGGGAGCTTGCCGCCGTTGTCCTCGACGACCTTCTTCACACCTTCGATGATCGCCCAGGCGGAGTCGTAGGAGTAGCCGCCGTAGGCCTCGTAGGCCTCCTTGAAGCCGGCCTTGTCGTAGTTGGCGATGAACTCCTTGGCGGAGTCGAGCGTCTCGATGGGCGCGCCGACGGAGGTGGCGATGTCGCCGTTGGAGGCGGCGCCGGCGAGCTTGATGTACTCGGCGCTGTAGAGCGCGTCACCACCGGCGACGGGGATCTTGGCGCCGGCGTCCTTGATCTGCTTGCTCAGCGGACCGCCGGCGGGGTACTCGCCGCCGTAGTAGACGATGTCGGCGCCGGAGTTCTTGACCTTGGTGACGACGGCGCTGAAGTCCTTGGTGTCGGGGTTGACGTGCTCGGTCCCGACGACCTTGCCGCCGAGCTTCTCGAACTCGGTGGTGAAGGTGCCGGCGAGGCCGGCGCCGTAGGTCTTCTTGTCGTCGATGATGAAGGCCTTGGTCTTCTTGGCCTTGTTGAAGATGTACTGGGCGGCGAAGGGGCCCTGGATGGCGTCCGTCGTGGCGGTACGGAAGTACGACTTGTAGGTGCGCGTCTTGGTGCCGCCGTTCCACTCCGGGCCCTGGGTGAGGGCCGGGTTGGTGTTGGCCGGCGAGATCTGGACGAGCTTGGCGTCGTCGAAGACCTTCTGCATGGACTCGGCGACGGACGAGTTGAGCGGTCCGACGACGCCGAGGACGTCCTTGTCGGCGACCAGCTTGGTGGCGTTCTGCTGGCCGGAGGACGGCTGCGCCTGGTCGTCGAGGGCTTCGAACTTGAAGGTGACGCCCGGGACGTACTTCTTCTCGTTGGCCTGGCGGACGGCCAGGTCGGCGGAGTTCTTGATGCCGAGGCCCAGCGCGGAGAGGTCGCCCGTCAGCGGGGCGTCGACCGCGATGACCACGGTCGTCTCGCCACCTTCGGCGGTACCACCGTTGCCCTCGTCGCGCGAGCCACAGGCGGTCAGTGCGAGTGTCCCCGCGGTGAGCGCGGCCGTCATGGCCATGAGTGAACGTTGACGCACGATTCAGTCCTTTCACCTGGCACGGCCGCCCCCCCTGGGACGCACCGAGTCGAGCGCGGGAACCGAACTGGAGGTAATCCGGTGGCGCGGTGACTGGCCGTGACTCTAGGCGCGCCGGTCTAAATGGTGCAGAGGTCCAGGCCATGCTGTGACTCTCTTGTTATGACAGGAGGGAATCGAAGATCGGATACACGGGGTGGAAAGGGCGGTTTAACACCGTTCGGCGGTCCGGATGGTGAGAACCAGCAGGACGGCGCGGAGCGGCGTGGACGCGGGCCGGCGGCCGGGGAGTGTCCGCCGGGGGGCGGCGGCGAGATCGTCGGGGCGGCGGGAGCCGAGTGCGGGGCGCCGCTGTTGTATTGCGCGTTTATTACCGAGTGTTACGTCCAGGAAAGGGAATCCGGCATTCCGCGGGACTTTTCCGCAATCCCGGATATGTGTCGTAACAATCGTTTTCTGCGCGGACCCGGCTCCGGCGGTGAGGGGCGGCCGGATGCCCTGGTGTGGTTGTCCGCTCCGGTGTCCGCTCCCGGCCGCTTCGGCGGGGCTTGGCCCCCGATGGGCGGAGTCGCCGTAAATCGTTGGGGGGAGGTACTACGGAAAGTGACGATACGGGGGGTCCGCGGCGGGTACGGGATGCCCGGTTGCCCGGATCGGGCGCCCGCGCCGCCCGGGTGGGCGCCCGTCGCGCCCGGATCGGGGACCGGCGCCGCCCGCTTCGGGTGCCTCGCCGGCCGGCGGCCGGGACCGTACGGAGAGGGCCCGGGTCAGGGCCGGGGGGCGGCGTCGCGCAGGAGGCAGGTCAGACGGGCCGTGCAGACCCGCCTGTCCTGCTCGTCCGTGATGACGATCTCGTAGGTCGCGGTGGTGCGCCCTCGGTGGACGGGCGTCGCGACCCCGGTGACGGTTCCGCCGCGGACCCCGCGGTGGTGGGTGCAGTTGAGATCCACGCCCACGGCGATCTTGGAACTGCGGCCGTGCAGCATCGCGCCGACGGAGCCGAGCGTCTCGGCGAGGACGGCCGACGCGCCGCCGTGCAGCAGCCCGTACGGCTGGGTGTTGCCCTCGACGGGCATGGTGCCCACGACCCGCTCGGCGGACGCCTCGACGATCTCCACGCCCATCCGGGTGCCGAGATGCCCGGCGGAGAAGAGCGCGGGCAGGTCGACACCGAGCGCGGAGTACTCGTCGACGATGTCCTGCGGCAGTTTCGCGGTGGACTGCTCACCCATGGGCCCGGCTCCGATCGGATCGTCTGCGGTCGTTCGGCGTGCGCCGTGTGCACGGTCCTGCTTATCAGATGACTGAGCGAACGCTTAGGGCGGGCATCACAGGAGCGCCGGGCACCCGGAGCCGGGAAGGGGCAGGTGCGCGCGTACGGCACGAACCGGGCGTACGGAACGGGGAACGGGAGCGGGGCGCGGGGATCATGGCACGGGCGTACGGAACGGGCGGCCGGCGCGGGGTCGTCGGCGCCGGCCGCCCCGCCGTTCTCAGCTCGACGGCTCGAACCGTACGATCACGGACTTGCTCGTCGGGGTGTTGCTCGTGTCGGCCGTGGCACCCAGCGGGACCAGCACATTGGTCTCCGGGTAGTAGGCGGCGGCGCAGCCGCGCGCGGTCGGGTAGTGGACGATCCGGAAGCCGGGCGCGCGCCGCTCCACGCCGTCCTTCCACTCGCTGACCAGATCGGCGAACGAGCCGTCCGTGAGGCCGAGCTCCGCCGCGTCCTCGGGATGGACCAGCACGATCCTGCGGCCTCCCTTGATGCCTCGGTAGCGGTCGTCCAGCCCGTAGATCGTGGTGTTGTACTGGTCGTGCGAGCGCAGCGTCTGGAGCAGCAGCCGGCCCTCGGGGAGCCTCGGGTACTCCACGGGCGCCGCGGTGAAGTTGGCCTTGCCGGTGGCGGTGGGGAAGCGGCGCTCGTCGCGCGGGGCGTGCGGGAGTGCGAAGCCGCCGGGGCGGGCCACGCGCGCGTTGAAGTCCTCGAAGCCGGGGATCACGCGGGCGATCCGGTCGCGGATGTGCCCGTAGTCCTTCTCGAAGTCCTCCCAGGGGGTCAGCGACGCCGGGCCGAGGGTGGCGCGTGCCATGCGGGTGACGATGGCGGGCTCGGAGAGCAGATGATCGCTCGCGGGCGGGAGGTTGCCGCGGGAGGCGTGCACCATGCCCATGGAGTCCTCGACGGTCACGATCTGCCGGACGCCCGCCTGGATGTCCTTGTCGGTGCGGCCCAGGGTCGGCAGGATCAGCGCGCGGGCGCCGGTGACCACGTGCGAGCGGTTGAGCTTGGTCGACACATGGACGGTGAGGCGGGCGCGGCGTATCGCGGCCTCGGTGACATCGGTGTCGGGGGTCGCGGCGACGAAGTTGCCGCCCATCGCGAAGAACACCTTGGCCCTGCCGTCGCGCAGCGCCTCTATGGACCGTACGACGTCGTA
>NZ_MAUD01000379.1 GCF_001700515.1 Streptomyces lushanensis | reverse complement strand
CGAGTTCGCCAAGCTCGGCGAGATCACCGAGGAACACTACGACCGCACCTTCGACATCAACGTCAAGGGACTCGTCTTCGCCACCCAGAAGGCACTGCCGCTGCTGCCCGACGGCGCCTCGGTGATCCTGCTCTCCTCGATCAACGCCTCGCGCGGCATCGAGGCGATGAGCGTCTACAGCGCCACCAAGGCCGCGATCCGCAATCTCGCCCGTGGCTGGGCCGCCGAGCTGGCCGGGCGCGGCATCCGCGTCAACGCCATCAGTCCCGGTCCCATCGAGACTCCCGGTATCCACCGCCTGGTCGGTGACGACCCGCAGGCCAGGGAGGAGTTCAGGAGGACCATCACCCCCAGGATCCCGCTGGGCAGGCTGGGCCAGGTGGAGGAGGTCGCCGCCATGGCCCTCTTCCTCGCCACCGACCAGAGCTCCTTCACCACCGGGGCGGAGTTCTTCGTCGACGGCGGCCTCGCCCAGGTCTGACCGATCGCACCCGCTCAGGAGCGGCCGTCAGCGGCCGTCCGGTTTCGGGGCGAGCAGGTCCAGGGCCTCCTCCCAGTCGAAGTGGGCCCCGGCCGCGGCCGAGTCGGGCCGGTGAGGCGTGTACGTCCCGATCAGGACGTCCATCTCACGCAGCCGGTCGAGGCTCCGCCGGTACGCGGGATGGGCGGCCTGGGCCGCGTTGAGATACGGGAGTACGGCGGTGGGGACGCCCAGGCCGTACGCCTCGCACAGGATGCCCACGGCCAGCGTGTCGGAGATCCCGGCCGCCCACTTGTTGATCGTGTTGAACGTGGCCGGCGCCACCGCTATCGCGTCCGGCGGCGGCAGCGGGCGCGGATCGCCGGGGCTGCGCCAGGCGGAACGGATCGGGTAGCCCGTCCGCGCGATGATCGCCTCGGTGTCGATGAAGGCCAGCCCTCGCGGGGTCGCGATCACGCCCACGTCCCACTGCCGCTCCTGCGCCGCGGCGATCAGCGTGGTGACATCGCCCGCGATGCCCGCCGCGCAGACCACGACATAGAGGAAGGGCTTCCCGCGCGGATCCTGCTGCTCGGTCATGAAGAGCTCTCCGTTGGTGTGGCGATGTCTTCCGCGGCGAGAACCTCGCCCGCTTCTCACCCTGCTCATCGGCACGGCCCACGGACGGATGCCGGGCGAGCGCCGACCGGCCGGGCACCGGACGGGCCCTGACGTTCCGACTGGCCCTGACGGTCCGACCGGTCCGACCGGTCCGACCGGGGGAGCCGGTTTCGGAGGCTACCCGCTCCGTGCTCGGGTCGCACAGCGCGGATCACGACCTGTCAGCTCCGTCCGGCGACGCGTACGGCGGGAAATGTATACGGGGACCGGAATCCTGGTTGGCGGGAGGCGCGGGCAGGAAGCGCACTACGCTGACTTCGGTGGCCGTGGACCTGTGAAAGTCGTATAGGTCAAAAGTTGCGCACGCTTTAAAGTGTCCGCATGGGTATGCGCAAGGGCGATCACGATCACAGCGGAACGGATTGGGAGACCGCGGTCCTCGACGGGGGCCCAGCGGACGGGATACGGATGCGGGTCAACGACCGGCCCGCCGTGGTGCAGGTGACGTATCCCTGCGAGGTGGACGGGCCGGCGGGCGGGGCGCAGGTGGAGGCCCTGTACGTGTACCGGCGCGATCCGCGCGTACAGGAGCAGCCACTGCGCTACGGGTACGACCAGGCGAGCCCCTGACGGGCCGGCCGCCTGACACACGGGCCGCCTCGCGGGCAGGTCGCCGGCAGGACGCGGAGCGGAAGGGCAGGGGCCGGTTCGGCGGGCGGTACCAGGGAAGGGCCGCCCGCCGAACCGGTTCGGTCCGCGGTACGGCGTACCTCCAGGTGACCGCGTGTCCCAGGCGACCGGTTGTCCCAGGTGGCCGCGTACCCCAGGTGGCCATGCACCCCGGTGTCCTGGCCTCTGACCAGACCCGGGGGTCTGGTGGCCGCGTACCCCCGGTGGCCATGTACCCCCGGTGGCCGTGCGGCGGTACGGCCACCACCGCCGTGCGCGATCAGGCCCGGCGGATCTGCGCGTGGCGCGCGGGAGGGTGTGCCGCCCGGTCGGTGAGCTGCCCGACCATCAGCCGGACCACGGTGACGACATCGGGATCGTCGACGAAGTAGACCTGTCTGCGGCCTTCGCGCCGCGACCGTACGAGCCCGGCCAGCTTCAGTTTGGTCAGATGCTGGCTGACGGCGGGAAGCGCCCCGCCCACCCGTTCCGCGAGCCCGGTGACATCGCTCTCGCCCTGGGCCAGGACCCACACGATGTGCAGCCGGGCCGACGACGCCAGCAGCCCGAACGCGGCGGCGGCTTCCGTGAGCACCTCGGCGGACGGGTCTCCTGAGCCACCGACTTCTGCCGTCACGATCGCTCTCCCGTCCCGCGCGGAACCGACGGCTCAGTCTAGGCGTCGGGGTCGGGGACGGGCCCGAAGCGTCGGGGGGCGGCCACAGCCTCGTGGGCCGAGGCCCTGCGCGGCACGTCAGGGCCGCGTGTCAGGGCCGCGCGGGCGGCTCGTTCCGCTCGACGATCGTGCCGGTCACGACGCGACGTCCGGACGCGGCGGACTCGGGCCCCTGGTCCTGCCCGCTCCGGCCCTGCCCGTCCTCGTCCTCCTTCTTCAGCGCCTTCGTCTCGCTCTTGAGTATCCGCGCGGCCTTGCCTGCCGAACGGGCCAGCTCAGGCAGCTTCTTGGCGCCGAGCAGAACGACGATGACGATGAGGATCAGGGCCAGTTCGCTCAAGCCGAACATCAGATTTACTCTCTCCCGGGGTTGGACGGACCTGGATATCTACAGTGCTGTAGAACTATCTCGTACCGTATGACCGTCCAACAAGACCACTTTCCAGACCGGCCGACGCACCGCCGTCACGCCACCGCCACAACGCCGTTCACGCTACGCGGGCGCCGTGAACTACGTGGGAACGCCCAGTGCCCTCTTCGACGAGCGGTACCGCGTGATCAGCACCGGACGCATCCAGCGCATGGGCGCCGGGAAGTTGCTCACCAGGGGCGCGTAGCCCGGGACCTCTTCCGGGTCCTCCATCAGACCGAAGACCAGATGCGGCCCGGTGTGCGGGGCTCCGCTGACGATCGCCGACCGCAGCCGGCCGACTTCGCCGTCCGGCACCAGCGGGATCAACTCCTTGAAGGCGGCTTCCTCTTCGTCGAAGTGCATGTTCAGAACGGACTGGACCCGCTGTGCCGACGGCAGCCCGGACAGCGCGGCCTGGCCCACGACCACCAGGGCCGCGTCCCCTTCGCCCGTGACCTGCTGGGCGGCGATCGCGTCGACCGTCCTGGTGAGTTCATGGAGCTCGGCGTCGAGCGCCTCGAGCGCGAAGCCCGGCCCGCCGATCCTGGCGGCATCGGCCGGAACGAGTTCGCGCAGCACCGGCCAGAGCAGCACATCCTCGCTCGCGTAGTGGCGGCGGATGGACTCGATCAGCCAGCGGGCCGTGTTGACCAGCACCTTGACGTCGACGGGTTCACCGCCGGCGAGGCGCCCGAACGATTCGGATACGAGGGCGGTGCCCCGACGCAGAATCGTGTGCACGGCGAGCATCTCGTCATACATGCACGAACGTCCGGCGCAGAGCCTGGGTGGTGCAGCCATCGCGTATTCCTGCCTGTCCCAAAAATTGGGGTAATATTTGGAGTGAAATAGAAAGCATTGAAAGCATCGAGCCAGTGGTCATTACCCGCCAGATATAAGATACGCATATGCCCGAAGCGCGTCCGTACAACTCACCCCGTCGCGCGCTCATGGCCGCCGAGACACACCGCGACATCATTGACGCGGCACGGCGGCTCTTCCTGGAGCGCGGCTATGCGCATGTGACCGTCGCCGACATCGCGCGCGAGGCCGGGACGGCGGTCAAGACGGTGTACACCAGCGCGGGCAGCCGACTCGACATACTCCGGGAGACCATCCATCACGCCGCCGCGCATTCGGGTGGCGAGGGAACCGCGGAATTCATACGGAATTCAGAGGATGGGCCTTCCGCGATCGCTCTGCTCGCACACCGTACACGTCTCAGCAATGAGCATCACCGCGAATCCATCGCCATCCTCTACAGCGCTCTGCCGGTGCAGGAAAACGCGGCGGAACTCTGGGAGGAAGGCACCTCTCTTTACTTCTGTGCCCTCCGGGAGATCGCCTCACACCTCGACGGTCTGGGTGCTCTCCGACCCGGGCTGACCGTGGACCGCTGCGCCGATGAGCTGTTTTTCTGCTTCGGTCTGAACGCGTGGCGCACTCTCGTCGACGACCTCGGCCGGACATGGGACCAGGCCGAGGCGGAACTGACCGCCATCGCCACCAGGATCCTGATGGACGAACGAGGGTTGTCCACAGGCTGAGGGGGAGGCCGACGGGATGTCAGGGTTCCGGCGCAGAATGGGTGCATGAATCAGATGGCCGGTTCGATGCCGGAGTGGGAGAAGCGCTTCCGGGCGCCGCGGGTTTCGCTGCCGGACTGGGCGGAGGACGCGCCGGAGCGGGCGCTGTTCGTGTCCAATGCGACAGGGACGTATGAGCTGTACGCGTGGGATCGCGCGACCGGCGCCCAGCGGCAGGTGACGGACCGGCCGAACGGGACGACGGACGGGGTGCTGTCGCTGGACGGCGAGTGGATCTGGTGGTTCTCGGACACGGACGGGGACGAGTTCGGCGTGTGGATGCGCCAGCCGTTCACCCCCGGGGAGAGCGGGGCCGGGACCTCCGGTGTCTCCGGGCCCGACGAACCGGCCGCGCCGGGGCTCGCTCCTTCCTATCCCGCCGGGCTCGCGCTCGGGCGGGACGGCACGGCGGTGGTCGGGCGGTCGACCGACGAGGACGGCACGACGCTGCATGTCGTACGGCCCGGGGAGGCACCCGTCGAGATCTACCGGCACCGGGAGTCGGCCGGGGTCGGGGATCTGTCGTACGACGGCACGCTGCTCGCGATCGAGCACACCGAGCACGGGGACGCGATGCACTCGGCGCTCCGGGTGCTGCGGCTGGACGGCTCGGTGGTGGCGGAGCTGGACGACACCAGGGGCGGTACGCGCGAGCTGGGCCTGGAGGTGCTGGGCTTCGCACCGGTGGCCGGGGACAGCCGGCTGCTCGTCGGGCATCAGCGGCGGGGGCGCTGGGAGCCGGTCGTCTGGGATCCGCTGACCGGCGAGGAGACCGATCTCGCCGTCGAGCTGCCCGGGGACATCAGCGCCGAGTGGTATCCGGACGGGTCGGAGCTGCTGATCGTGCACAGCTTCGAGGGCCGCAGCGAGCTGTGGCGCTACGACTTCGCCAAGAGCGCGCTGATCGAGGTGGAGACCCCGGCGGGCACGGTGTCGGGAGCGACGGCCCGGCCGGACCGCAGCGTGGAGTATCTCTGGTCGTCCGCGGCGGAGCCGCCGCAGGTGCGGTCCACGGTGGGCGGCGTCGTGCTCGACCCACCGGGGATGACGGCGCCGGCCTCGGTGCCGGTGGAGGACGCGTGGGTCGAGGGCCCGGGCGGCAGGATCCACGCGCTGGTGCAGCGGCCGGCGGGGGAGGCTCCGTTCCCGACGGTCTTCGAGATCCACGGCGGTCCGACCTGGCACGACAGCGACGCGTTCGCCGCGGGCCCCGCCGCCTGGGTCGACCACGGATTCGCGGTCGTCCGGATCAACTACCGCGGATCCACGGGCTACGGGCGCGAGTGGACGGACGCGCTCAAGCACCGGGTCGGGCTGATCGAGCTGGAGGACATCGCGGCGGTCCGGCAGTGGGCGGTGGACTCCGGTCTGGCCGATCCGGCGAAGCTGGTGCTGGCGGGGGGTTCCTGGGGCGGCTATCTGACCCTGCTCGGGCTCGGCACCCAGCCGGACGCCTGGGCGGTGGGACTGGCGGCGGTGCCGGTCGCCGACTATGTGACGGCGTACCACGACGAAATGGAGGCGCTCAAGGCGATGGACCGCACCCTGCTGGGCGGTACGCCGGAGGAGGTGCCGGAGCGTTTCGAGGCGTCGTCGCCGCTGACCTATGTGGACGCGGTCCGGGCTCCGGTCTATATCTCGGCGGGAGTGAACGACCCGCGCTGTCCGATCCGCCAGGTGGAGAACTATGTGGACCGCCTGGCCGCCCGAGGCGCGGTCCATGAGGTGTACCGCTATGACGCGGGCCACGGGTCGCTTGTCGTGGAGGAACGGATCAAGCAGGTCAGGCTGGAGCTGGACTTCGCGACGAGACATCTGAAGTAGCACCCGGAAGGAGCACCTCAGGGGGAGAGGAGACACGGGCGGCTGGTCCCGGGGTGGCCCAGGGGCGAGGCCCGGAAGGGGGGCCGGACTTCCGGGCCCGCCCCCGGACTCCGGGCCCGCCCGGAGGCCCAAGGCCCCGGGACCGGAGGCGGGCCTCACGGGCGGGGGCCGGAGAC
>NZ_MAUD01000038.1 GCF_001700515.1 Streptomyces lushanensis | reverse complement strand
TCCGAACCCGGAAGCTAAGCCTCACAGCGCCGATGGTACTGCAGGGGGGACCCTGTGGGAGAGTAGGACGCCGCCGAACAATTTTTAGGGAATGCCCCGTACCAGGGACTGGCTTTCTGGTGCGGGGCATTCCTGCGTTTACGGGCCTGCGCGAAAACCGCCTTGCGGGTGGCGGTCCGCGCGCGGAGTATCGGTGCATGAACCATGTGATACGTGCCGTGCGGCCCGACGAGTGGGCCAAGGTCAAGGAGATCCGGCTCGCCGCGCTCAAGGATCCGGCCGCACCGGTGGCGTTTCTGGAGACGTACGAGCAAGGGCTCGCGCACCCCGACGCGTTCTGGCAGCGGCGTGCCGCCGACGCCTCGTCCCAGAACAGCGCCCGTTCGCGGCAGTTCGTCGCCGAGGCGCCGGACGGTAGCTGGTCCGGTTCCGTGGCCATGCTGGTCGAGGAGGCCGGCGGCAGTGACTTCTTCGGGTCCACCATCACGCAGCCACAGGGCCATCTCGTCGGTGTCTATGTGCGTCCCGAGCAACGTGGCAGCGGGCTGCTCGGAGCGCTGGTCGCGGAGGCGCTCGACTGGGCGTGGGCGCGCCAGGAGCCGCGGTTGTCCCGGGTACGGCTCTATGTCCATGAACAGAATCCGCGGGCGCGGGCGGCCTATCGCAAGCTCGGCTTCGTACCGACCGGGACCGTCCTGCCGTTCGAGCTCGATCCGCTCGCCAAGGAGTTGGAGATGGCTATCGAGCGCCCCAGCCCCGCAGGTTCCTGAAGGAAGGCCCGCCAAGGAAGGCCGCCAAGAAGGCAAGAAGGAAGGCCGCCAAGGAGGCCCAACTCCGTCCGGCCCGGCCCGGCGATGCGCCGGCCCGATCTGGCCCGACAGCGCGCCTGCTATGCCTCGTCCGACAGGCTCTGGATGCCGCCGATGTGGGCGATGTCGTCGGCATCGGGCCAGCGGGCCCTGCCCTGCTGTAGTGAGCGGAGCAGGACCAGGGTCGGCAGTCCCTGGTCCTGACCGGTGGCCAGCAGCTCCGGCAACTGGGGAAGCGGAGCGACGGCGGCGACGTCGTCGAGGACGAGCGTCATTGGTGGGTCGAGCCGACCGTCAGATGACCGTGCGGCCATGCGGCGGCCGTGCTCGACCACGCTTGAGGTGAGTGCGGTGAGCAGAGGCATCGCACCCGGGCGGGAGCGCGGATCTTCGATCGGCTCACCCACCACATACAGAGTGCCCCCCTCGTTCACAAAAGAATCCAGCGTGAGCGTATCGGTTCGGTTCGGTGTGCAGGCGTCCCGGATATGGACCGACGAGAGGGCGGCCAGCGCACGGGCCGTCAACTGCTGGGCCACTTCACGGCGTTCGGGATGCGCGGTGAGCGCGGACTCCAGGAGGCCGGCGAGACCCGAGGTGGCCTTGGGATGCGTACGGAGGATCCGTACCGCCTCGTGCGCGCTGCCGCCCTGCGCCCAGCGGTGCACCTGCTTGAACGGCCGTCCGTCCACGGCCGCGGCGTGCAGCCAGCACCGCAGGAGCGTTTCGGCCGTGTCCGCCATGGCGGCGTCGAGCAGGGCGTGCGGGCGTACGGGCGCGAGCAGCGCGGTCGCGCGGGCGGCGGCGGTGTCCGCGTCCTCGCAGCCGGCGGTGGGCGACCAGTGGAGACGGGCCGGGGTGTCGCAGAGATGGCCCGGGTCGTAGAGCAGGACGGGACCGAGCTTGGCCCGCGTGTCCTTCGTCTCCGCCCATACCGTCGGGTCGGAGGTGACGACGAGGGCGGGACCTTCGGCGTCCAGGACGGCCTGGACGGAGACGGGCCGGCGGACGAGGGGATCGCCGTACCGTACGCGCGGCGCGGTCCGTGGGCCGGGGACACCGGCGGGCGCGGACGTGACGGACGAGCCTGACGCGACGGAGGTGACGGACGCGACCGAGGTGACGGGCGTGGGCACGGCCATGGGCGCCGTGGGGGCCTGTTCCTGGGCGGCTGCCCAACTCCGCACTGGGGCGTGGGTCTCGGCATGGGCCGGGACCTGGGGCCCGGGCTCGGCGGCCGTCGGTACGGGCTCGGCCGCCGCCGTCCGCGCGGAGGGCGCTGGACCCGGTCCGGCCATCGCTGCGGCGCCCGGCCGGGCCTCCTTGGCGAAGCTGTCGCGCGTGTCCCGGCCGCGGGCGGCCTGTTCCCGCTCGTCACGCAGCTGTTCGCGTCGGCGTGCTCGTACCACGCGGTACCGGGCCGTCACTCCCAGGACGAACACCGTGAGGACGGTCAGCACCATGAGCTGGCTTATCAGCAGTCCCCAGAACAGCCCGTACCCCGAGAGCTGAGCCGGCGGGGTGTCCGGCCAGGCGCCCGCCAGGTCGTGCGGTGCGGAGGCGAGCTGACGCATCGCCAGCGGCGTCCGGCGGTAGGTCACCGCGTCCGGCCAGGCTCCGTGGGTGAAGAGGCCGGCCAGCCCGGTGGCCGTCCAGACCAGCAGCGACAACCCCAGCACGAAGCCCAGCAGCCCCAGCAGCAGCCCGTCGGGGATCCCTCCCCGGCCCTGGGCCTGCCCGTAGCCCTGCCCCTGCCCCCGCACGTCGTGGTGGCGCGGCATCTCACGCCACCGTCGACTCGGAGGACTCGTTGAACTGCCGTTGCCGCTCAAGGAGGATCGCCCGTTTCTCGGCCTCCCACTCCGCCGCCTGCATGTCCGGGGGCAGTCCCGCTGCCAGGGCGTCGGCGGCGTCCGCCGCGTTCGACGCCTGGGAGTTCTCCGTCATGGCCCGGTCCGTGAAGACCAGCGGGCGCTCGGCCTCCGTGATGAGATGTTTGACGACCTGGACATTGCCGTTGACGTCCCAGACCGCGATTCCCGGTGTGAGCGTCGGGATGATCTCCACCGCCCAGCGCGGCAGCCCGAGCACCCGGCCGGTCGCTCTCGCCTCGTCGGCCTTCTGGGCGTAGATCGTCCGTGTCGACGCCATCTTGAGGATGGCCGCGGCCTCGCGGGCCGCCGCGCCGTCGACCACGTCCGAGAGATGGTGGACCACGGCGACGAAGGAGAGCCCGAGACGGCGGCCGAACTTGAGCAGCCGCTGGAAGAGCTGAGCGACGAAGGGCGAGTTGATGATGTGCCAGGCCTCCTCGACCAGGAAGATGCGCTTCCTGCGGTCGGGGCGGATCCAGGTGTGCTCCAGCCAGACGCCCACGATCGCCATCAGGATCGGCATCGCGATCGAGTTGCGGTCGATGTGCGAGAGGTCGAAGACGATCAGCGGCGCGTCGAGGTCGATGCCCACGGTCGTCGGCCCGTCGAACATGCCTCGGAGGTCACCGTCGACCAGCCGGTCCAGGACCAGTGCCACGTCCAGGCCCCAGGCCCGTACGTCGTCCAGGTCGACATTCATCGCCTCGGCCGACTCGGGCTTCGGATGGCGCAGTTGCTCCACGATGTCCATCAGGACGGGCTGGCGCTCGACGATGGTCTCGTTGACATAGGCGTGCGCGACCTTGAGCGCGAAGCCGGAGCGCTCGTCCAGGCCGTGGCCCATGGCGACTTCGATGATCGTACGGAGCAGGGCGAGCTGACCGGTCGTGGTGATCGACGGATCGAGGGGGTTGAGCCGGATTCCGCCGTCGAGGGCCGCCATCGGGTCCAGCCGGATGGGGGTTATTCCCAGCTCCTGGGCGATGAGGTTCCATTCGCCGACGCCGTCCTCGCCCTGGGCGTCCAGGACGACGACCTGGCGGTCGCGGAAGCGGAGCTGGCGCAGGACGTAGGTCTTCTCCAGCGCCGACTTGCCGTTGCCGGACTCGCCCAGTACCAGCCAGTGCGGGGCCGGGAGCTGCTGGCCGTAGAGCTGGAACGGGTCGTAGATATAGCCTTTGCCGCTGTAGACCTCGCGGCCGATGATCACGCCCGAGTCGCCGAGGCCGGGGGCCGCGGTGGGCAGATAGACGGCCTGGGCCTGGCCCGT
Source organism: Streptomyces lushanensis (assembly GCF_001700515.1). GTDB lineage: Bacteria > Actinomycetota > Actinomycetes > Streptomycetales > Streptomycetaceae > Streptomyces > Streptomyces lushanensis. Next base: position 11,529 of record NZ_MAUD01000038.1, on the reverse strand, counting down.
CGACGTACGGACCGGCAGCCTGGTCGTCTCCACCTTCCCGAAGAGGAAGCTGGTGAAGGCATCCGTGAGGACGGACAGCGGATCTCGCACCACAGGCCCCTTTCGGCTCGTCGGTTGTCAGCGGTTCTCAGCGCTTCTCGGTGATTCTCGGCGGTCGGTGTCCGGCGAGGCGGTGCCTGGCAGGACGGTCTGGCGGGTCGGTGTTCGGCGGGCCGGTGTCCGGCAGGGCGTGCACAGTGGAGTGGCGGGGCGGCGGGGCGGGCTAGCGGCGGATGCCGGTCGCGAACGGCAGGGTGTTCACAAAGGCCCGGTGATGCTCGCGGTCGCACCATTCCAGCTTGAGATACGACTTGCCGGCCGAGGCTCTGATCGTCCGCTTGTCCCTGGCCAGCGCCTCGGGCGTCCTGGACGACACTGTGATGTACCCGACGAGGTTGACGCCCGCCGCCCCGCTGGCGAGATCTTCACCCCGCTGGTCCAGCCGCCCGTGCGCGGCGATGTCGCGCGGGTCGACGGTGCGGTTCATCTTGGCGGCGCGGCTGGCCTCCGCCTCGTCGTTGGTCTTCTCCGTCAGCATCCGCTCGATGGCGATCTCGGTCGGTTCGAGATCCATGGTGACCGAGACCGTACGGATCACATCGGGTGTATGGACGAGCAGAGGCGCGAGGAAGTTCACCCCGACCGGGGTCATGGGCCATTCCTTGACCCAGGCGGTGGAGTGGCACCAGGGCGCGCGGGTGGACGACTCCCGGGTCTTGGCCTGGAGATATGTCGGTTCCATCGCGTCGAGCTCGGCCGGCCAGGCGTTTCGTTTCGTCATGGCCTGGATGTGGTCGATGGGGTGGTCCGGGTCGTACATGGAGTGCACGAGGGACGCGAGACGGCTCTGCCCGAGAGGCTGCCGTACGCGGATGTCGGCCTCGGCGAGGCGGGCGCAGATGTCGGTCAGCTCGCGGGCCATGACGACGGCGAGGCCCGCGTCCCGGTCGAGCTTCTTCGCGCCGGCGGCCTGGCGGGCGGCGCGGGCCATGGCCTGGCCCTCGGCGGCCAGTTCACGGGTGTAGTGCATACAGGCGACCAGATAGGCGCGGTGCTGCTCGCTGGAGGTGGAGACCATCGACTGGAGCTGGTCGTAGGAGTTCTGGAGCCACTCGGGGGAGGCGGAATCGCCGCGCTGGGCCACGTCCTTGGCGTGCGCGTCGGGGTCGGCGGGCAGCGTACGGGCGAGCATCTGGAGGCGGGTGACGAAGCCGTCCCCGTTGGCGACATGCTTGAGGAGCGTGCCGAAGCGGTCGACGAGCGCTTCCTGGTCCTCGCTGTCGCGCAGTCCGACGCCGGGGCCCTCGATCTCGATGGCGGCGGTGACGGTGCGGCGGTCGGCGTGCAGGAGCACGGCGATCTCGTCGGGGCCGAAGGGCGCGGCCAGCCAGTTGATACGGCCGATGCCGGGAGGCGGGCCGATCTCGACCTCGCGGCCGTCGAGGGAGGTGCCGGCCTCCATGGCGGCGGAGCGGTAGACCGTGCCGGCGCGCAGGGTGCGCTTGTAGCTGCGGTTGATCTCGTACCACTTGTAGAACGTACGCTGTTTGTACGGTACGTAGACGGCGGCCAGCGCGATGAGCGGGAATCCGGCGAGCGTCACGATCCGCAGCGGCAGGACGGGCACGAGCAGCCCGCACATCATGCCGACGAAGGCACCGGCGATGATCAGGGCGATCTCGCCGGTCTCGCGGTTCTTTCCGACGATCGCGTTCGGCCGGGCGCGGCCGATGAGATACGTACGACGGGGCGCGATCGGGTGGGCCTGGGTCGTCAACGCGCTCCACCTCCAGTGCTGTTGTTGCCGGTGCCGGTGTTACGTGAGCCGTGGGGGGTGCCGCTGGTGGGGTTCCCGCTGCGGGGCGGGGGCGCGACGGGAGGAAGGCCGCCGCTGCCCGCTCCGCCGCTTCCGCCGGGGTTGCGTGAGCTGTGCGCGGCGACGCCTCCGGAGACGGGATTGGCGGGTCGGCCGCCGCCTCCGCCGCTGTCGCCCTGCTGCTGGTGGCTGCGGCTGCTGTGGGTCTTGATGCCCTGGGAGACGAGGGCGGCGGGCGAGCTGATGAGGGCGGCGGCCTGGGCGCCGTCGGTGGCCTGCTTCCGGTTGGTGCGGGAGGAGGCGACCTCGTCGCCGAAGCCGGGCACGAAGCGGTAGATCATCGCGGAGGCGAAGATGGCGAGCAGGATGATGGCGAGGCCGGAGACGACGGCGGAGAACGCGTCGGGGCCCTCGTCGGCGGAGAGCGCGCCCGCGAGACCGAGGACGATCATGATCACGGGTTTGACCAGGATGACGGCGATCATGATGCCGGCCCAGCGGCGGACATGGCCCCACATGTTCTTGTCGACGAGCCCGGCGTAGACGACGGTGCCGAGCAGCGCGCCGACATAGAGGAGCGCGGCTCTGATGACCAGTTCCAGCCAGAGGACGCCGGCCGCGAGGATCGACACGAGGGCGACGACGATCAGCATGATCGGGCCGCCGCCGATGTCGTCGCCCTTCTTGAGGGCCTCGGCGAAGCCGCCGAAGAAGACGTCGGTCTGGCCGCCGGTGGAGGTGGCGATGACCTCGGTGACGCCGTCCGTCGCGGAGACGATCGTGTAGAGGATGAGCGGTGTGAAGGCGGAGGCGAGGACGGTCAGCCAGAGGAAGCCGATGGCCTCGGAGAGCGCGGTGGCCAGCGGGACGCCGCGGATGGCGCGCTTGGCGACGGCGAGAAGCCAGATGACGAGGGTGAGGACGGTGGACGCGGCGAAGATGACGGCGTACTGGCGCAGGAAGGCGGCGTTGGTGAAGTCGACGCCGGCGGTCTCGTTGACGGCGTCACTGAGCTTGCCGACGATCCACGCGGCGGCGTCGGCGCAGCCTCTGGCGAGGGAGGAGAGGGGGTCGAGGGCGCTGGCGGGGTCGGAGATGCCGTTGGAGCCCGGGGCGCCCGCGGCCTTCTCGCCCTCCTCGCAGTACTCCTTGGCGCGGCCGACGATGAGTTCGCAGACGTTCTCGCTCGCGCTGGGCGACGGGTCGGCCGACGGGCCCGACGAGGCGCCGTCGGTCGGTGTGGGAGTCGGTGTGGGCGCGGCGGACGCGCGGGTGGCCAGTGCGAGGATCAGCGCCGAGGCACCCGCCAGGGACACGGCGAGCGAGGAGGCACCGAACCTGCGGCTGCCGGAGCCGCCGTAGCCGCTGTCGGCACTGCCGGGGCTACCCGGACTGCGGGGATGACCGGGGCTACCGGGCATAGGTGAAGCCTCCATATCCCTCAACGGCCTTGGCGATCTCGTCCGCGGTGGAGGCCCGGTTGTCGCCGGTGACCGGCGTGGGGCCCTCCGACTGGCTCGACGAGGAGATCTTCCAGTCACCGTCGATCCACTTGAGCTTCTCGGTGATGGTGAACCAGGTCTCGGTCACCGGCTTGGTGGAGCCTTCGCCGGCCAGCCCCATGAGACCGGTGGACCAGACCTCGACGGTCGCCGTGCCGGAGCTCAGATCGGTGACTTTGGTGCCCACGGGCACGGTTCTGGACACGAAGGTGAGCCCTGTGGGGGCGGTGCCGTCCTCGGTGAGGCCGACGTTCTGGTAGAAGGCAGGGGAGTACGCCGTTTCCATCTCGCTGAGCAGGTTCTCCACGGTCGTGGGATCGTGCGTGGCGCGGATGATGCCCTGCCGCGCCTCGGCGTCGAACATCTCCGCGGAGCCGAGTGCCACCGCGTAGTTGGCTGCCGCGCTTGCCGCGCCCTGTTCGTTCTGGGCGAAGCCTGAGGGGATCGTGCCGTTCTTGCCGGTGACCGGCTCCACGCCCGATGCCGCCGTGGGGTCGGCCGCCGTGCCTCCCGTGCCCTTGCCGCCCTCGGCGGACTTGTCGCCGCCGCGGTTGGCGAAGGCGATGGCCGCGATGAGGAGGACGACCACGCCGACCACGGTGATCAGGGAGCGGGAGCCACGGGCCGGGCGGCGCGCGCCGCCGTACATGTCGCCGCTTCTGCCGTCCGGCAGGCGGGTACGCGTCTGGCCCGTGCCGCCGAAACCGTCGTCCGCGCGGCCCGGGTCGCCGCCGTAGCCGTGCTCGTCGCCGAAGCTCATGCCGCGTACGTCCCCTCAGCCGTTTGCGGTTCCGCGTGGTCCGCGTAGTACGACGGTAGCCGTGCTGGTTGCCGCGCGGGCGCGGTGTGGTGACTCGACATCAGGGAGACGCAACCTCAGCCGGTGGGTGCGACGGACAGGTGGTGTTGAAGGTGGTCCGGGCACGCCCGGTACGGACTGTTGGAGCGGGATCTGGACAGGATCGGGACGGGACTGGGTTCGGGTTCGGGTTCGGATCGGGCCGGACGGCAGGTTCGCGTTCGGCTTCGGGGACGGGAACTTGGGGACCGCGGCTAGACGGCCATCCCGTACACGATGGTGAAAAGCGTGCCCAGTGAGCCGATGATGAAGACACCGGTCAGCCCGGCGACGATCAGGCCCTTGCCCTGTTCCGCGCTGAACGTGTCCCTGAGCGCGGTCGCTCCGATCCGCTGTTTGGCCGCGCCCCAGATCGCGATGCCGAGGCAGAGCAGGATGGCCACAGCCATCACCACCTCGATCATGACGCGGGCCTCGTTCCCCAGAGTCCCGAAAGGCCCCCAGTTCGGGGCGATGCCACCGATGATGGTGGTGATGTCGCCCTTCTCGGCCGCCAGGTACATGTAACTCACCGCCCCTGTTGGGTTGTTCACGCCCACGCCCCCATGGCATGGGTCACGCTCTATCTTCGCTGATGGAACCGCTCCCGTATGCCGCTTGGCGGCTCTCTTTACCCGATCCCCGCACATATGACCGACCATGCCGTCCTGGCCTGGCGTGGATCGGCCATGCACGTACGCGCTTGGTTACTCTGTGTATCACGGGCCGTGACTGCGGGCAATGACTGTCGTTGTTACACCTTTACGGTCACGGCCCGCGCGGACCCGGGGGCCGGGGCGGTCGTGGGCGGCGAGTTGAGGATCCCGCCGCGCCGCGCCAACCGTACGGGTGAACTTGGCGCCCGCGCCGGGCCGTAAGGCCGGCGGGCCGTGGCCCACGGATGCCCAGGACTGCCCGGCGTCCCGGGCGGCTCCGCCGTACGTGCCCGCTCCCGCGCCCTGTTCACGGGTGGGCCGGCGACGCGCCCGCCTTTGGGACAGTGCCGTCGGCATCCCGGGTGAGGAACAGGATCCCGGGCGAGGAGCAGAGGCGAGAGAGCGGCATGGCGGGGTTTGTGAGGCAGGGCGAGGGGCAGGGCGGGCAGAGCCTAGGACAGGGCGAGTGGCAGGGCGCGCAGGGCCAGCGGCAGAGCGGACAGGGCGGACAGGGTCAGGACGGTCGGCCGCGCCGGGGTGAGCGTTTGATCGACCTGGCAGGTGGCCCTGGCGTACCGGCTCCGCGCACCGGCGGGGCAGGGCCCGGCGGAGAGCTGCGGCACAGCGGCGGCCCCTGGACCCGGGCGGCCGGTGCGGCCGAGGCGCTGCGTACGCACATGGGGCTGGTGCGGGGCGAGTTCGCCGCCGCGCACGAGGGCGTGGCGGCGGGTGCGGAGGGCCTGGGCGCCGCGGCGGTGCTGCCGACGGTGCGTATGTCGTGGGAGCGGCGCATCGAGATCGCGATGGAGGAGTGCGCGAGCCTGGCGGTCCATCTGCGGGCGGTCGCGCGGGAGCAGGGCGAGAACGAGGCGGCGCTCAGGGCGTCGTTCGCGCGGGCGGGCGGCGGCGCGCGATGAACGGGTCCGGTCGTGGTGGGGGCGGTGGTGTTCGCGGTGGTGGCTGGAACGGTGGTGGCCGTGGTGGCCGTGGTGGCTGGAGCGGGGCGCTGACATGGACGCAGTTGCGTGAGCTGAAGTGCTCCGAACTGGAGGGCGCGGCCGACGGCTGGGGCAGGGTGAGCAACCGCGCGGACGCGGCACGGGACCGCATCGACAAGCAGCTCCTCGCGGCTCTTCAGGCCACGCAGGAGGGCGAGGCGGTGGAGGCGGCGGGTGCGCGGCTGGGCGAGTTGAGCCGTGGTTTCCAGTACGTCTATATGGAATGCGGTTTGGTCCGTACGACCCTGAACAGCCTCGCCCAGGAGCTGAGAGAGGCTCAGCGCAGGTTACGGGCGGCGCTGGACGACGCGGATGGCTTGAAGTTCACGGTCCACGCGGACGGTTCGGTGAGCTACCCGGCGGCGGGCGAGCAGCTCGTCACACAGGACAAGCTCCCGGGCGGTACGACGGAAGGCAGCCCGCTGCCCAGGCTGCTGTCCCCGCCGCCGGCCCTGACGGCCCCGAATCCCCATGCGGCGAAGGCCCAGGAGATCGCCGACGCGATCGCGTGCGCGGTCGGCGAGGCGAATGGGATCGACGCGCGCTACACGGCAACGCTCCTGAAGCTGACGGCTCCCCGGGACGGACTGCTGACCTCCGACGCGATCTGGGCGGACGCGCACGGCGACGCGACGGTGGTGCGGGGGCTGGCGGACGAGTATCTCAAGGACTCCATCCCGACGGACAGGTCCCCGGCGGAGCGCAAGGCGTGGTGGGACGGCCTGACGCGGGAGCGGCGGGAGGAGTATCTGGCGGTCTACCCGGACGAGATCGGCAACCTGGACGGAATCCCGGCGGAGGTACGCGACGCGGCGAACAGGGACAACCTGGCGCTCCTGATCGGAAAGCTGGAAGGGCGAGTGGGGGACGAGGGCGCGCAGACGCGGCTGGCGGGCCTGAGGGCGATCGACGAGCAACTGCGGTCGGGCGGCCATCCGCCGATGTTTCTGCTGGGGCTCGGGGAGCAGGGCAATGGCCGGGCGATCGTCTCCTACGGAAATCCGGACACGGCGAGGAATGTCTCCGTGTACGTGCCGGGGCTGGGGACGGCGCTGGACGAGGAATTCGCGAGGAACGACTTGAAGCGGGCGCGGGACACGGCGGTGGGGGCGCAGAAGTATGACGAGTCCACCGCAGCCGTCGTCTGGCTGGGCTATGACGCACCACAGATGCCAGACTACGAGAGCCTAAAGGGGAATGTTGCCGTGATGGGAACGGGCCGGGCTGAGCAGGCTGCGCCCAACTACAACAGTTTTATGAGTGGGCTCATGGCCACCAATCAACACGCTGATGCTCACGTGACGGCTATCGGTCATTCCTACGGCTCTCGCACGGTGGGTGCCGCAGCACAGCAAGAAGGCGGAATTCCCGGCGTGGACGACATCATCCTGGTTGGCAGTCCAGGTGTCGGTGTCGACCGTGCGGCGGACTTGGGGGTCGAGCGCGATCACGTTTTCGTCGGCGCTGCTGAGAACGACCCGGTGACCAAACTTCCGTCTAAGCGACAGTCCGCTCTTGCCGCAGTTGGTCTTTACGTGGCAGGACCACCTGGTGCGTACCTCGGTGGTGAGGTGGGTGATGTCGGAGATGATGACCTTTGGTTTGGCAAGGACCCGGCCAGTCAGTCCTTTGGAGCACGCCGTTTCGTGGTTGATGACGGTCCACGTCCCGTTCTGGATGGGGAAGGTGCTACACCCGCGCACTCCAATTACTTCAACCCGGTGCGGGACGCAGAATCGGCGGACAATATTGGCCTCATCGTCTCGGGTAACTCTGGAGAGATCACGACGGAGCGATTGCGATGAGGCCGACAAGGAGCGTGTTCGTTGCCCTGATCCTGATGAGCGTACTACTGGTTGGATGCACTGAGGGAAGACGCCCGTCGAACAGTGAGAAGACGCCGGAGATGAATCTTCAGGAAGCCGCGAATCGCGCAGATGCGATCCTTGATGCCACGTTCGTTGCCATCAAACCAAAAGTCCGTTGGAGCCACGGTGAAACTACCGCTGGAAGTTGCGACGTGACGAGGCGGCGCGTGGTAATGACCATAATTTCGGAAGTGCGCCGTGGGAACTTCCTCGGAGTGGTCGAACGCTCCTGGCGGCAGAGTGGCTACGAAATCAAGTCCGTGAACACTAGTAGGAAGTTCCCGGCCATCTATGCGCAGTCGGAGGACGGCTTCGGGGTCAGTCTCACTATCGGCGGCGGAGGCCAGGCGTTCTTCGAGATCGACAGTCCCTGCGTGGAGGAGTCCGACGTCGCCGACCCCCGTACCCCGTCCAACGGGCCGGACTACAGTGGGGGGCCCATTCCGCGGCCCGATGTGTACGACGACTTCTGGTCGTTCGGCGGGGGGCTTTCGGCGTCCGTTGTGGGGGTCTCCTGATCTGGGGGGTTCGCGCCTAGACTGGGGTGGGACGGTGGCCCTGACGCGGAGGGTGTTTGACGGTGCGTAAGGCATGGCTGGTCGTGGCCGCTGTCGGTGGGGTCGGGATGAGTTTCGTGGCGCTGCTCGTCGTCGGGACCTATTCCGCCGCCGCCGGGCTGGTCGGCGGCGGGCGGGCCGTGGGGCTGGCCAAGGGGGCCGTGCCCGCCGCGTATCAGCCGCTCGTGCAGAAGTGGGGCAACTACTGCCCCGCCATCAACCCGGCTCTGCTCGCCGCGCAGTTGTACCAGGAGAGCGGGTGGAACCCCAGCGCCCAGAGTCCCGCCGACGCCAGGGGCATCGGGCAGTTCATTCCCGGGACCTGGCAGGCGCACGGGATCGACGGGGACGGCGACGGGGACCGGGACATCTGGGATCCGGCCGACGCGATTCCCTCCGCCGCCTCGTACGACTGCGAATTGGCCGGATACGTCAAGGACGTGCCCGGGGACGCGACCGACAACATGCTCGCGGCGTACAACGCCGGGGCCTATGCCGTCATCAAGTACCGGGGCGTGCCGCCGTACCGGGAGACCCAGAACTACGTCAAGGTCATCCGGACGCTGGAGAAGAGCTTCGCCCGGCCCGTCGGGCGCGTCGCGCCGTCGCGGCAGGCCGCCTCGGCCATCTACTTCGCCCAGCAGAAACTCGGTACGCGCTATCTCTGGGGCGGGACCGGTACGGCCGAGCAGGGCGGGCGGTTCGACTGCTCCGGGCTGACCCAGGCCGCGTACCGGACCGTGGGGATCGAGCTGCCCCGGGTCGCCAACGACCAGTACAACGCCGGTGAGCATCCCTCGCGCGACGAACTGCTCCCCGGTGATCTCGTCTTCTTCTCGGACGATCTGACGAACTCGCGGGCCATTCGGCACGTGGGGCTGTACGTGGGCGGCGGGTACATGATCAACGCGCCGTACACCGGGGCCGTGATCCGGTTCGACAAGATCGACACGCCGGACTACTTCGGCGCCACCCGGGTCACCGAGGACGGTGCGAAATCCCTGCCCACCGATCTTCCGGAGAGCAGGCCGGCCGTCTGACCGCGCGGCCGTCCCGGAAGACTCCGGTCCCCGGTCCGCGACCCTCGTGTGGCCGGAACTCTCCCTCCCGGAGCCCTTCTGAACTGGGACGACGTATCACTCTTCGATAACGTCATGGTGATCGTTCGGTGGAGAGCGGAACGTAGAAGGTGGGCAGGCCGTTCCCTGGACAGCAGCCGGGTATTGATCACATTGATCGCGCGGCATGTTCCGTACCGACCACGGGGGTTGGTAAGAGGCAGCGCGCACGGAGATGCGGCGCGCCGGGCGACAAGGCAAGGGGCCGCAGCAGATGGCTGGACTCGCACTGGATGGGGCGAACCCCGATGTCAGCCTGCTCCACGACATCAATGGGCTGGCCAAGGGCGCACCGTTGTGGTTCGACCGCGTCATGGAGTTCGTCGGCGAGTACGGGATCATGGCCGCGCTGGTGCTCATCCTGCTGTGGAGCTGGTGGAGCGTGCGCGGACGCGGATCGGCCGAGGACTCCGTCACCGCCGTCGTCGGGCTCCTCTGGGCGCCGCTGGCCGCCGCCGTCGCGCTGCTGATCAACATCCCCATCCGGGGCTTCGTGGAACGGCCGAGACCGTTCCTGGACCACAAGGGCCTGGAAGTGCTGGTGGCGGGCAAGACGGACTACTCGTTCGTCAGCGACCACGCCACCATGGCGATGGCCATCGGCGTGGGCGTCTTCATCGCGCACCGGGGGCTCGGTCTGGCCGCGATCGGGCTGGCGCTGCTCGAAGGTTTCTGCCGGGTCTACATGGGTGTCCACTACCCGACCGACGTGATCGGCGGCTTCGCGCTGGGCACGGCCGTCGCCCTGCTGCTCACCCCGCTCGTGCTCGCTCTGCTGACGCCGCTGGTGTCCGCGGTCTCGCGTTCGCAGCGGGCCGGCTGGGCCGTACGGTCACGGGCCGCGCGCGAGGCCGACCGCGCGGCGGGCTGCGGCGCGGTGGGCGGGACCCGGCCCCTCGGCATCCCCGAGCCGCGCCCCGACGACAACAACCTCGCCGCGTGACCTGTGTGGCCACTGTGCCTCCCGGTCACCTGCACGGCCTCGTGACCTGCGCGGCCCGTGCGACCCCCGTGACCCGTGCGACCCCCGTGACCCGTGTGGCCCCCGTGACTCGCGAGGCCCCCGCGTCCTGTGCGGCTCGCGCGACCGCGCGCGGTCCGGACGGCCGGGCCACGGTCTCTCACGGCGGGTCCTGGCCCGAGGCCACCGCGCTGACCACCACGTTCGAATCCCAATGGCCCTGGGCGTCGATGACCCCGCCGCAGGTGATCAGCCGTAGCTGCGCGTTCGGCACCGGTCCGTAGACCAGGCCCGTCGGGAACCTCTTCGTCGGGTACGTGTCGACCCTGGTCACCCGGAACGGCAGCCGCCGCCCGTCGCCGAGCTCCGTCTCGACCAGATCGCCCGGGAGCAGCCGGCCGAGCTTGGCGAAGACGGCGTTCTTGATGTCGTCGCGGCCGTTGCGCACCGGGACGCTGCCCGGGTTGGCCGGGGCGTCCCGGTGGCCGACGAGGACGGCCGGGCCGTGCTCTCCCGGGCGCGGGCCCAGGGCGTACCAGCCGACCTTCATCGCGTTGCGGAACCCCGGCGGATCCAGGGCGCCGTTGGCGTCGACCCCGAGCGGCAGTACGTCCGCACTCACGCCGAGCGCCGGGATGCGCAGCCGTACGGGCGCCGAGAGCGGGTCCGTGACCCTGACCAGGCGGGGCTCGGGGGCGGCGCCGGGCGCGGGTGCCTGCCGCTGCGGGTGCAGACGCAGCAGGACACCCGCCACGGCGCACAGGACCGCGAGGACGAAGAGGACCATGAGCACCCTGTCCGCCCTGTTCAGCCTGTGCGCCGTGCGCGCTGTACGCGCTCCGCGGTCCGGGCCCGACGGCCCCGCCGTTCCGGTCAGTGGTGGTCACCCGTGGCGCGGCGCTGCTGACGGCGCACCACGAGGATCGTGCCGAGGGCCGCCGCCGCGGTGGCGCCGATGGCGAGGGTGAGTTCGGGCGCGCCGGTCCGGCGTACCGAGTCGGTGGCGGTCAGATGATCCGCGCCGCCTCGGGCCGCGCCGGACGGGGTGATCTGGAGCGCCCCCACGGTGGGCCCGGGGACGGTGTCCTTGCCGGTGCCCGTTCCCGCCGTACTGGTTCCCGTGCCGGTGCCGGTGCCGGTCCCCGTGCCTGTGCCTGTGCCCGCGCTTCCGCGGGC
>NZ_MAUD01000378.1 GCF_001700515.1 Streptomyces lushanensis | reverse complement strand
GCGCGCCGTCGCATCCGGTCCCGCGCTGTCCAACTCCTTCGGTTTCGGCGGCCACAACTCCACCCTGGTGGTGGCGCCGGTATGACGACCGCCTCCGCATCCGCCGGCATCCCGGCCGTGATCCGTACCGTCACCGCCGAGGAGATCGCCGCCTACCGTGGCGCGGTCCGCGCCGAACTGCCCGTCGCCAAGGACGAACTCGCCTCGCCCGTCCACGCGTTCGTCCTCGCCCACACGGTGGCCGAGCGGACCGTGGCCGCGCTGACCGCCGACGAGCCGGGACCCGTCTCGGTCGTCCATCTCTCCCAGGACATCCGCGGCCACCGCCTCGTACGCGCCGACGAGCGCGTCACCGTACGGCTGGAGGTGCTCGGCGCCCGGCGCGAGGGGCGCGGGACACGGGTCGCCCTGCGCTCCCGGCTCACCGGCGACGGCGCCGAGGGCCTGGACGGCGCCGGGGAGCCCGAGCCGTTCGCCGAGCTGATCACCAGCGCCCTGCTGGTGGGCGCCACCACGCTCGAACCCTTCGGAGACATCACCGCAGGAGCCGCCGCTCCCGCGCCCGCCGGGGCCGGTGAGCCCGCCACCGTCGTCCATGAGCCGACCGTGGAGTGGATCCGCCGCTACGCCCATGCCTCCGGCGACGAGAACCCGATCCACCTCGACGAGGAGGCGGCCCGCGCGGCCGGATTCGACTCCGTCATCGCCCATGGCATGAGTGTGGTGGCGCTGGCCGTCGAGGAGATCACCGACCGGTACGCCGACGGCGACGCCGCGCGCGTGCTGGGCATCGGCGGGCGCTTCTCGGCGCCCGTCGCGCCCGGCGAGCCGCTCCGACTCGACCTCCAGCCCGACGCGGCGGGACGGGTCGTGCGCTTCACCTGCCGTACACCGGCGGGCCCTGCCGTCAAGAGCGGCTGGGTCGAGCTGGCACCCGCACCCGTACAAGCACCCGCACCAGCCCAGGAGATCCCGAACGCGACCGGAGACGGAGTCGGCGATGACGACTGACGGACTCGGCCTGGTGGGAGGATTCCTCTCCCAGGTCCGTGAGCGGCCCGATGCCACCGCACTGCTGTGGAACGGCGAGGAGATCAGCTACCGCGAGCTCTACGAGCGGGCGGGACGCGAACGGGACAGGCTGGCCCAGCTCGGCCTGGCGCCCGCCGAGCCCGTGGGCGTCCTCGCCACCAAGTCGCCGGCGGCCATCGCCCTGGTGCTCGCCTGTCTGCTGGCCCGGCGGCCCTTCCTGCTGCCCTCGCCCGCGCTCGCGCCCGCCCTGCTCGCCGATCTCTTCGCGCAGGCCGGCTGCCGTCAGGTCATCACGCCCGACGGCACGGACGCGGACGTGGTGCCCAGCCCCGACGTCACCCCGCAGCCGCTGGCACCGCGTGAGGCCGCCGAGGTGTCCTTCATGCTCACCACCTCCGGCTCCACCAGTCTGCCCAAGATCGTGCCGCTCGGCCGCGAGGCCGTGAACCGGTTCGCGGCCTGGGCCGGCCCGGCCTTCTCGATCGGCCCCGGCAGCACGGTGCTCAACTACGCGCCTCTCAACTTCGACCTCTGTCTGCTGGACGTCTGGACGACACTCGCGCACGGCGGCCGGGTCGTCCTGGTCGATCCCGGACTCGCCGCCCGCGGCGGCCATCTGCTCGATCTCCTCGAACGCCATGACGTCCAGGTCGTCCAGGCGGTGCCGATGTTCTACGGGCTGCTGCTCGACGCGGCCCAGCGGCGCGGTGCCACCCTGCCCGGTGTCGAGCACGTGATGTTCAGCGGTGACGTCATCCCGGACCGGACCTTCGCCGCGCTGCCCGAGCTCTTCCCCAAGGCGCGCATCCACAACATCTACGGCTGCACCGAGACCAACGACAGCTTCATCCACGAGGTCGACACCAGCACCACCGCCTTCCCGCCGGTGCCGATCGGTGTCCCGCTGCCCGGCGTCGAGGCGCTGATCCTGGACGAGCGCGGCGAGGCGGTCGAAGGTCCTGGCTCCGGTGAGCTGTACGTGTCCACGCCCTTCCAGGCGGCCGGCTATCTCGACCGGACCCGCCACGCCGACAAGTTCACCGGCCATCCGCTGGGACTGGACGACCGTCGCTGGTTCCGCACCGGCGACCTCGTACGGCGCGACGGCGACGGCCGGCTCCATCTGACCGGACGCAGCGACCACCAGGTCAAGGTCCGCGGTGTCGCCGTGAACACGGCGGAGGTCGAACGGGTGCTGCTCGACCATCCCGCGGTACTCGAAGCGGGCGTGGCCGCCCTGCCCGACCCGATCGAGGGCCGCCGGCTCGTCGCCGCCGTCCAGGCGGCGCCCGGCAGCGGTCTGAGCACGCTGACACTCCGTCAGCACTGCGCCAGGAGCCTGCCCAGGGCGGCGGTCCCCGCGAAGCTCCAGATCGTCGGGGAACCGCTGCCGAAGACCGCCACAGGAAAGGTCGACCGCAAGGCGCTCGACCGTCTCCACGAGTTGTCAACAGCCAAAGGAAGGACGTCATGAGCCACGTCGGCACCATCAAGCAGTTCGTCATCGAGGAGTTCCTGCCGGATGTCACGGCCCAGGAGCTCGCTGACGACCACGACCTGCTCTCGGACGGGGTCATCGACAGCCTCGGTGTGCTGAAGCTGATCGCCTGGGTCGAGGACCGCTTCGAGGTGGCGATCGGCGACGCCGACCTCGATCCCAACAATTTCCGCAGTGTCGCGGCGATCGACGCGTTCATCGCCGGTGCGCGCCGTCCCGAGGTGGCAGGTAGCTAGCGGTGCATGACGCACTCATCGGCCTGCTGGAGCGGCGCGCGCCGGTCGGGCGCGAGACCTGGCGGTCGTTCTGGGACGAGCTCGGCGACGGCGGCCTCGACAGAGCACAGGCCCTCGCCCTGCTGGTCTCCCTGACGACCGCGCTGCCCGGCCCCGAAACGCTGCGCGGGCTGCTCGACTCGCTCGCCGAACGGCGGCCCGCCGAACCGGCGGGCCGCTGGGCGGGCACGGTCAACGTGGTGGGCACCGGCGGAGGACCGAGGACCTTCAACATCTCCACCGCGTCGGCGTTCGTCGCCGCCGCGGCCGGGGTGCGGGTCGTCAAGAGCGGCTCGCGCGCGTACACCAGCTCGCTCGGCTCCGTCGACCTGCTGGAGCGGCTCGGCGTCCGGCTGACCTCCTCGTACGACCAGACCGCGGAGACGCTGGACCGGTTCGGCATCGCCTTCACCGGCCCGTTCGTCTACCCGCTCCAGCTCACCCGGCTGGCCAGGACCATCGCGCCGACGAGCATGAAGCCCTTCGGCCGGTTCCTCAACTGCCTCGGGCCCTTCCTCGCGGAACTGCCCGTCACGGCGCAGATCACCGGTGTCTCGGCGAGCGCGCCGCTGGCGGAGCTGCGCGCCCTCGCCACCACCGTCACCGGCCGCACCCTGTGGCTGACCACCAACGACCGCGGGGCCGACGAACTCCTCGGCTTCGCCGACAACACGATCCACACCAACGACGGCCAGGAGCTGCGCTTCCCCGCGGGCGAGCTGGTACCGGCCGACGGCGGATTCGAGGATCTGCAGCCGGTCACGGATCCCGCCGACGCGCCCGCCCACTTCCTCTCCGTCCTCGCCGGCACCGCCGGTGAGGTGGCCACCCGTACGGTCTGCCTCAACGCGGCGGCCCTGTCCGTCGCGAGCGGTCACACCCCGGACTGGACCAAGGCCGTCGCCGTGGCGGAGGACGCCGTACGGAGCGGGGCCGCCCGCGAGCTCGCCGAGCGCGTACGGGCGGCGGCGCCCACCACGTCCGTCAGGACCGGGGCGGCGAGCCATGGCTGACTTCTTCCCGCGGACCGCGCCCGGACAGGGACCCGGGCTGGCGCTCTTCCTCAACGCCGGGGATCCACCGCTCGACGTCCTCGCCGATCTGGTCCTCATGCTCGACGAAGAGGGCGTCGAGTGCCTCGAACTGGCCGTGCCCTTCCCGGACTCGGTCACCGACGGCCCCGTGATCCGCCGCTCGGCCCGCCGCGCGCTCGACCTGGGCGTCGGACTGGACGAGGTGCTGGCCTTCATCGCCGAGGTACGGCCGAGGCTGCGCCGGCTGCGGATCGCGCTGCTCGCCGACTGGAGCCACTCGCTCAAGCACCGGGACCCGGAGCGCACCCTGCGGGCGATCGCGGACTCCGGAGCCGACGGGCTGCTCGTCCACGCGCTGCCGCCCCGGCTGCGCGCCGCCCACTACGCGACGGCCCGCGCGGCCGGAGTGCCCGTGGTCACCACCTGCTACCAGCAGAGCCCGCCCGCGACCATGGCCGAGGCGGCCGCCGAGGCTGGCGCGTATCTCTATCTCGTCGCCCACTACGGACGCAGTGGCACCGCTCCGGCCGCCGGCCATGCCGCACTGGCCGCCACGGTCACCGCGCTCCGGGCGCACACGACGTCCCCGATAGCCATCGGCTTCGGGGTCAGGACCAGGCAGGACGTGGAGACCGTCGGAGCCTGCGGAGCCGATGCCGTAATCATCGGCTCCGCAGGAGTCGCCCGGATCGAGCAGTCGCTCGACCAGGGGGGCGACGTCATCGACGGCTTCCGCACCTTCGTCAGGTCCGTATCGCCCAACCGTTCCATCACACCTGAGAGAACAGGGAGCTGAACATGTTCATCCGCGAACTGGAGAACGTGAAGACGGTCGAGTGGGGCAATGGCCTGAGCCGTCGCTTCATCGTGGCCGCCGACGGCCTCGACTACAGCATCACCGACACTACCGTGCGCGCGGGCACCAAGTCGCGTCTGGAGTACCGCAATCACATCGAATCCTGCTACTGCATCGAGGGCTCCGGCGAGGTGATCGAGCTCGACGGCACCTCGCACCCGATCAGGCCCGGTGTCCTCTACTCGCTCAACGAGCACGACGCCCACTACCTCGTGGCCAGCCCGCACGAGGACCTGCGTCTGGTGTGCGTCTTCTCCCCGGCGCTCAAGGGCGACGAGGTGCACCAGCTCGACGAGCACGTGTCCTCCGCCTACTGATTCGCGCGTTTCCAGTACAACCCGCACATCCAGTACATCCTGCTCGACCGCCCGCACTGATCCGTAACGGAAAGGCTCGCCGTGATCCGCTGGAACGCCGACCAGGCCGAACTGCGCGAAGGTCTGGCCCGGTGGGGTGAGGCGCTCAGCGCCGGCCACATAGAACAGGACGAACAGGCCACGTTCTCCTGGGACAAGTGGAAACTGATCCGGGAGACCGGCATTCTCGCGCTGCCCTTCGAGGAGCGGTGGGGAGGCCTCGGCCAGTCCCTGCTCACCACCATGTATCTGCTCGAAGGGCTGGGCGAGAACTGCCGTGACTCGGGGCTGAGCTTCTCGGTCACCACCACCATGGCCAGTACCGGCGTACCGGTGGAGAAGTTCGGCACGGACGAGCAGAAGGAGCGTTACCTCACCCGGATCTGCTCCGGGGAACTGATCGGTGCCCACGCCATCACCGAGGCGGAGGGCGGCTCGGACGCCATGGCGATGACCACACGGGCGGTGCGGGACGGCGACCAGTTCGTCCTGAACGGCTCCAAGATCTTCGTCAGCAACGGCCCCGTCGCCGATGTGTTCGTCGTCTACGCGCGTACGCATCCGGACGGCGGAGCACTCGGAGTCACCGCGTTCCTGGTGGACCGGGACACTCCGGGACTCACGATCGGCAAGCCGACCAAGAAGATGGGCCTGCGGACCTCGCCGCTCAGCGAGCTGTTCTTCGACGAGTGCCGTGTCCCCAGGACCCAGGTGCTCGGCCGGGTCGGCGGAGGGTTCATCGTGCTCGACCACGTGATGAAGCGGGAGATCCTCTTCTCGTTCATCGTCAACGTCGGGGAGATGCAGCACCGGCTCGACCGCTGCCTCGACTACGCGAAGACCCGCCGCTCCTTCGGCAAGCCGATCGGCTCGTACCAGTCCGTCGCCAACAAGATCGTCGACACGAAGATCCGGCTGGAGACGGCGAGGAAATGGCTCTACGACACCGCTGAACGGCTCGCGGCCGGCGAGAACGTCACGGTGGACCTGGCCATCGCCAAACTGGTCACGAGCGAGAGCAACCTGGCGACCAGCCTGATCGCCGTGCAGATCTTCGGCGGACACGGTTACATGACCGAGTACGGGCTGGAGAAGGACGTGCGCAACGCCGTGGCCGGAACGATCTACTCCGGCACCACGGAGATCCAGTACAACCGCATCGCCTCGATGCTGGGTCTGGGCAAATGATCCCGGAACCCGGCTCCAGGCTCCCGGCGGGACACTCGGCCGCACCCGAGACCCGCCGGGTTCTGAAGGTCTGCGGGGCCACCTCACCGGACGACATCACCACGCTGGCGGCCGCGGGAGCGGACTGCGTCGGCGTGTGGCACGGCGTACCGGGCGGCCACGCCGAACTGACCGAGGCGCGCCTCACCGAACTCGTCGCGGCGGCCCGTGCCACCGGGCGCCTCGAACCGGTCCTCGTCACCTTCCTCGGCGATCCCGAGGCCCTGGCCGGCCTCGCGCGCCGCACCGGTCTGCGCTGGCTGCAGCTCCACGCGTACCAGCCGCCCGCCGTCATCGCCGCGCTGCGCGCCGCCCTGCCCGACGCGGTCCTCGTCAAAGTCCTGCACCTGAGCGGCGGGAGCTGTGTCGAGCGCCCGCTGATCGGCGCGTACGAACGCGCGGGCACCGACCTGTTCCTGCTCGACGCGGCCACCGAGGACGGCCGTATCGGCAGCACCGGACACCGGCTGCCCGAGCCGGACGTACTGGCGCTGCTGCCCAGGCTCACCCGTCCGTTCCTGCTCGCGGGCGGGATCTCCCCGTACAACCGTTCCGACTACGACGGCGTCGCCGCGCATCCCGGGTTCCGCGGTGTCGATGTGGACACCGCGGAACCCGGGATGCGCG
>NZ_MAUD01000377.1 GCF_001700515.1 Streptomyces lushanensis | reverse complement strand
CTACGCGCGCGTAGAAGATGGATGCGACTGTAGAGGACGGACGAGGAGTCAGCCAACCTTGGACACGGGTGAGCCCTCCGGGGCGTACGAGCCGGACCGCCGTCTGGCGAACGGCAAGCGCGAGGCCGAAGTGCTGGCCGCGCTCCGGTCGGCGCCGGGTCCGCTCACGCCCCGGGAGGTGCTGGAACGGATGGGCGGCGGCCTGTCGTACAGCACGGTGGTGACGATCCTCACACGGCTCCACGACAAGGACGTACTGTCCAGGGAGCCGCGCGGACGGGCCTTCGCGTACGCGCCCGCCACGGACGAGCCGGGATTCGCCGCCCGCCGGATGCACCAGGCCATGAAGGAGGTGCCGGACCGCGAGAGCGTCCTGATGCGATTCGTCGACGACCTGTCCGCCGGCGACGAGAAACTCCTGCGCAGACTGCTCGACGCCGATCTGGACCCGGATCGCACGGACCCGGATACGGGCCAGGCCGCCGCCCCGGACGCGGAACAGTAGAGAGCGGGAAGCGTGACGGTCCGGACTCCGGCCGTGAAGAAGTGCCGGCGTCAGACCTTGATGACCCAGACCTCGGTGACTCAGACCTCGATGACGGTGACCCGCGCACCGCACCGTTCGGTCGGATCCGTCCGCCTACGCGGCCCGGCGGATCGAACGCGGCAATAACTTTCGGCGTTGTGGCACGAGAAAAGCGCTGAACCGCGTTTCCGCTGTTCAGCGCCTCGATCCGGAGTGCCCCCGGCAGGATTCGAACCTGCGCACACGGCTCCGGAGGGCATGATCACGTAGCGCGGCAATGCGACTCTGACCTCAGAAAACGCGCGTCGATGCCCTGCGGCCCGTGGCTCTCACACGCCGCTCACACGATCTTTCCCCTGAGGGTGACCGTTGCCGGTCACCCTCGTGCGGCCCGCAGACGGCCCGCACGCCCGGGCGTGGCCACCTATTTCTTCCGCCGTTGCTTGAGTTTCTTCTTGGCTTCGTCGGCCTTGCGCTTGGCCACGCCGTACGCCGACCACTCCCCCTGGTGCAGTTGGCAGCGCGACGTGCCCACCATCGCCAACCGTCGACAGCTCCCTCCGGTCTTCGTCGGCGCACCGCACTTGGGCTGGGTCCCCATAAGCGATCAACCCCTCACGTTGTCGGGCGATTCAAACGGACAGGTTCGTCACTCAATGTCGGTTGGGCTGACTGGCGCGTGGTAGGGAGCGTGACCCGGCGCAGTGAGGCATGACAGCCGTCGGCCCGCCCCGTTCGGTCTACACGCTGAGGCGGGCACGCATGGGACGCTTGACTACGAAACCGATCGATGAGGCTGAGAACGCCGA
The DNA here is from genome assembly GCF_001700515.1 of Streptomyces lushanensis. Taxonomy (GTDB): domain Bacteria; phylum Actinomycetota; class Actinomycetes; order Streptomycetales; family Streptomycetaceae; genus Streptomyces; species Streptomyces lushanensis. Next base: position 4,903 of record NZ_MAUD01000377.1, on the reverse strand, counting down.
CGTCGGAGGCTTGGCGTGATCAGGAAAGTAGTCAAGGAAGAGGAGAGCGTGTGTCGCAACAGGTCAACCCTCGGGGTACCTTCCTGAAGATCGCGGACGCAATGAGGGCACGGATCGAAGCTGACGCGGGGATGACGCACCTGCCATCCGTTGCGGATCTCATGAGGGACTTCGGGATCTCCCGTGGGGTGGCGCTTCGGGCCTTTGGCGTGCTGCGCGACGCGGGAGTCGCCGAACCCGTTCCTGGGGGGCACTGGCGCGTGCTCAGAGGCTCTGACCGCACCGACCGCCGGCCGTTGGCCGATCGGATCGCTGAGGTGTTCGTGAACGACGAGCTGAAGGTGGGCCAGCCGTTCCCGAGTGCGTCCGAGCTGAGCACGCGCTTCGGAGTGGCGCGCCCCACGGTGGCGAAGGTACTGAACAAGTTGGAAGCCGCGGGTCTGCTGTCGGAGTCCCGGCAGGGGAAGCCGCGAACCGTACGGGCCCTGCCCGACCGAGAGGAGCGTCCCGAACCTTGAGCACGAACGAACTGACCGCATGGGCCTACCCGCTCGCAGAGTCCCTGCTGGCCGAGGCACTGCCACGCCGGTGGGCCCATTCGCTGGGAGTGGCCGACCGCGCGCGGTCGATCGCCCCGGTACTCGGGACGGACGCCGACCTCATGGAGGCCGCGGCTGTGCTGCACGACATCGGTTACTCGCCCGACGTCGCCAAAACCGGGTTCCACCCGCTCGATGGTGCGCGCTACCTCCGGGAGGTGACCAGCGCGGACGAACGGGTCGTCCGCCTGGTCGCCCATCACTCGTGCTCATGGATGGAGGCGGAAGCCCGGGGGCTGCGGGATGAGCTGGAGAGCGAGTTCCCCCGCGAGAGCGCGCATCTGAACGATGCGCTCTGCTACTGCGACATGAACACCACCCCCGACGGCACCCCCACCAATCCCGTGGACCGGGTGAACGAAATTGCCGGGCGGTACGGCGCCGACAGCCTCATTGGTACGTTCATCCGGCGAGCCGAACCGGAGATCCTGGCGAGCACGTCACGGGTGCTCGTACGGCTCGCCAGTACGGCCCGTCAGCCGATGTAGGGCACCGTCCGGGCCTGGTCCATCGCGTGGTCGATCCTCAGGCGCATGGTGGGGTGGATGTCAAACCCCGACAGGTCCGCCGGCGCGATCCACCGGACGTCAGTCGTCTCGTCGCTCGTACGGATCTCACCGCCGACCGGACGGGCCCGGAAGCAGATACTGAACTGCTGGCGCACCTCACCGTCGTCGTACTGCATGACATGCCCAGGGTCGGTGTAAATCCCGGACATGTCGATGACTTCGGCCTTGATCCCGGTCTCTTCCCACACCTCGCGCACCACGGTGTCGCTGATGGACTCCCCGGCGTCGTGGCCACCGCCCGGGAGTGCCCAACGGCCGTTGTCGGAACGGCGGATCACCAGCACTTCGCCCGCCTGGTTCTGGACGAACGCCACGACGGAAGGGACGACAGAGTTGGCTGGCGGCGCGGCGGGATCGTGAAGGTAGTCGATACGGCCCATGCTCATGCTCCCGTGATGTCGTGGTGTGCGACCGGGCGTGCGCCTGCCCAGGTCTGTTCGATGCTATTCGCGTACGTGTCGAAGAGCCCGCCGCCGGGGAGTCGTCGCAGATGTAGCACGGGCGCCATGTACGCACCGACGCCGTAGACGTGGGTGTTGACGAGCATCTCGTCATCGGAGCGGAAGAGCGAGTTGTAAAGCGTCGCGTCGTGGAGCCGGAACCCGACATCGGGGTGGCTGGTGAAGAGCGGCCGATAGTTCACCAGGGCGTTGCGAATCTTGCCGTCCATGATGCGGTGGCCTTCGTCTATGCCCCGCTGCTCAACCGCCGCGCAACCGGGCTCGCCAAGCAGGATGCGGACCTGGGTCGAGCCTTGGACCTTCTCCTTGAGCAGCTCGTGAAACAGGGGATCTTCCGACAGCCAGAGGCCGGAGTACACGAGCACGTCAAGGTGTGTTTCCGCGCGCGAGTAGATGTCTCGCCACAGTCCCGCCGGCACCATGTGCCGGTGCGGGTAGACCGTGACAATCTCCGCTTTGCTCAGGTCCGACGCGCTGTCGATCGCCCTGTGGTCGTTCCAGAGAGTCGTCACGTCGACCTTGAGCAGGGAAGCGGTGGCGTACTGATGCCGCCGGTACGGCACCTTCCCCTGAGTGATCCAGCGCTCAACCGTCTTGGGGTTGACGTCGACCGCTTCCGCCAGATCTTGCACGGTCATTCCCTGCGCGAGTAGGGCCGACCGTAAGCGCTCGTTGGACATCTCCACCTCCGATGGGACGTCTGGGGACTTCTTGAAGGTAGCCAGATGACTTCGAGCTGTCCACGTACGGGGTGAACAACGCCCCTCACCTGGGGCGATTCTGATTGTGCGCCAGGAAGTCCCGGTGCGAATCCCGAGAAGTTCGCTGCATGACTTGACGAGACCGCCATGTAGGACCTGTAATACAGGTATCGCATCAGTCGGAAGTCCACAGCGCGATGCACATCCGGAGGGGCCCTTCTTTGGGCTGCTTCGAGCTACGTCCTGAGGGCCCCGGCAACGGGAGTGAGCCCGAAGGAAGCGGTTGGTCCTTGAAAACTGAACAGTGAACTGAGATGGGGTGAGAGTCCCTGTCCCCGCGGGCGGCCGGGTGAGGTCCGCTCCCCGTGACGACCGGGTGATGTTCGTGGCGGTGCTTGACGTGCTGGCTCTGGAGAACGCCCCTTCGGGGGTGCCACCCGGCACGACCGCCCTGCTACCGCGCCAGAGCAGCGACGATGGCGCGCCCGACTTCGGGGCTCGGGACTGGCCGGCCGTGGCAACGGTCCGCCCGTGAAGCCCTGCCCCTTCTTCCCTCCCGATCTGGAGGTTCTCGTGATCCGCCGACATAGGTAGGCGCCGCCGGGCTGGACCGGCCCGGCGGCACGCCGACCGCGTCATTACCTGATCCGCCGCTTCGCGCACCGGGACAGCCGGTGATTCGTGGGTCGGGTTTACCTGCGCAGCAGTGCTGCGGCCGGTTGCCTCCTCCGCCCGTCCAGTCCGTTTCGCGCGGTGCTGTACGGGCGGGGCTGAGGGGAGCCGGAAACCACCGGCGCCAACAAGCGCGCTGCCCGGAGGTGCAACTCCGGGGCAGCGCAGTACAGGCACCCTATGGAGGTCCCTGTGTTCGTCAGTTTGACAGATGCGGAGAAGCGGGCCGAGTTGGAACGCAGGAACGCTGAACGGAACCAGCAGAGCCGGAACGACGCGCGGGCCAAGGGAACCACCCGGTGATGGCCGCCGCGACGTTCGCCGCCGTGTTCATCGCCCTGTACGTCGGTCACTCGGTGGGCGACCACTGGGTGCAGTCGTCGTGCCAGGCTGCGAAGAAGGGCCTGCCCGGCTGGACCGGCCGGCTGGCCGATGCCCGGCACGTGCTGGGTCTGACGCTCACGAAGATGATCCTGCTTGTGCCGGTTGTCTTCCTGCTTGACCTGCGGGTGAGCACGCTCGGTCTCGTCCTCGGGTTCACGGTCGACGCCCTAACCCACTGGTGGGCGGACCGCCGCACCACGCTCGCGTGGCTGGCCAAGGTCACCGGAAAGTCCGAGTTCTACAGCCTCGGGACCCCCGCGCACCCGGCGGCCCCCGCTGCGGCCGGCGGCGGGTACGCCCCGACGCTCGGGACCGGCGCCTACGCGCTGGACCAGTCCTTCCATCACCTGTGGCTGCTGGTTGCCGCGCTGATCATCGCGACCGTCTGACCCGCCCCATCCCAGTACCCCACGGCCAGCGGCCCCGGTGTCCTACCACCGGGGCCGCTGTAGGGCCGCCTGCCTTTGAGGAGAGCACGACCCATGAAGAACATTGTGGCTGGTCATGTGGCCGTTTCGGCTGATGAGTTTGTCGAACTTGCGCTCGGTACCCCGCTGGATCTGTGGCTGGGGGTGGAGGGCGAGAGCGAGATGGAGCGGGCCGCGCGCAGGGATGCGGCCCGGGACATCCTCGCGGAGGAGCCCGGGCTCGTGGACCGGGTGGGCCAGGTCGCCGCCGAGGCGATCGAGGCGTTCGCTCCGGACCTGTTCAACGTCACCCCGCTCCCGCTGTCCCGGGCCGCTGCCCGGCGCCGGCCGCTGGGCAAGGGAGCGGCGGCATGAGCGAGACTCTGACAGCTCTGGCCGCGCCGCTGGCGGCTCTGCGGCTGCTGGCCGTGGACTTCCCCGCCCTGCCCGTCGCGAACATCGCGGTCTCCCGCATCTACCCGGACCGGCTGGAGCTCTCGTTCCATGAGGACTTCCCCGGCTTCGAGGCATGGCGGGCCGCCCTTCGCATCGACACCGGCGCGGTGGCCTATCACGAGCAGAGCGGCGGGCGGACGCAGGTCCTGACCGCGTCCACCGACTACGCCGGGGCCCACGTCCGCCTCACCGGCTACAGCACGCACCCCGACACCGTGGCGCTCTGCGGGGAGGGGGAGTGATGCTGAGGCTGGATACGCAGAAGGAAGTGGACGCGGCCGAGCGGACGTTGCGTCTGTCGTGGGTGATCGTGGTCGGCGCGGTGCTGTTCTCCGTGCTCACGGTCACGCCGCTGGTTCTTCGGGTCACCCCCCAGGGTTGGGGCTGGACGGCACCGATCCTGCCGGTCGTGGTGGACGCGGCGGTGGTGATCGTGGTCCGGGTCGACGCGATCGTGGCCCGGCTGGATGGCAAGGCGGGGTTCTGGCCCGCTCTGCTGCGCTGGCTCACCGGCCTGATGACCCTCGCGCTGAACGTCGGTGATTCCGCGCTCAAGGGCGACATGGTCGGTGTCGGCGTGCACATGGTCGCACCGGTCCTGCTCATCGTGACCGCGGAGGCGGCGCTGAAGTGGCGCCGCCTCCGCGGTCACGA
>NZ_MAUD01000376.1 GCF_001700515.1 Streptomyces lushanensis | reverse complement strand
TCTACGCGCGCGTAGAAGATGACGGCCTTCCCTGAGTTTGCCACGCGGGCCCGCCGACCCGTGACGCCGGCTGTCACGTACGACCGTCATGTACGGCGTCATGTGTGGCCGAGGCCGCACGCCGCGCCCGTCGACCACACGCGAAGGACGGAACAATTGAGCACCATCAGCATGGGACAGGCCGTCATTCTCGGCATTGTGGAAGGGGTGACCGAATTCCTTCCGGTGTCCTCGACCGGACATCTGAAGATCACCGAAGGGCTGATGGACATTCCGGTGGACGACAAAGCGGTCGTCGCCTTCACCGCGGTGATCCAGGTCGGTGCCATCGCCGCCGTTCTGACCTATTTCTTCAAGGACATCGTGCGGATCGTCTCCGCGTGGGGTAACGGTCTGGTCCATCGTGAGGAGCGGCACCGCCATGACTACCGGTTCGCCTGGTGGGTCATCTACGCGACCGTTCCCATCGTCGTCGTCGGTCTGGTCGCGAAGCCGCTCATCGAAGGGCCGCTCGCCTCGCTGTGGGTGGTGGCCGGATCGCTGATCGTCGGCAGCGGGCTGATGTGGGCGGCCGACCGGATAGGACGGCACAAGCGCGGTGAGGACGACACCTCGCTCAAGGACGCCATGCTGGTGGGCGGTTCACAGATCCTCGCGCTCCTCTTTCCCGGATTCTCACGCTCCGGCGCGACCATGTCCACCGGTCTCCTTCTCGATCTGGACCGGGTCACCGCGACTCGTCTCTCCTTCTTCCTCGGCATTCCCTCCCTGACCGGTGCGGGACTGTACGAACTCAAGGACGCGACGGGCGGCGGCGTGGGCGCGCTGCCCCTGGCGGTCGGCACCGTGGTGTCGTTCGTCGTCGCGTACGCCTCCATCGCCTGGCTGCTGAAATTCGTCGCCAAGCACTCCTTCAACGCCTTTGTCGTTTACCGGGTCGTCATCGGCCTGGCGCTCTTCGGGCTTCTGGGCGCGGGCGTCCTCAACGCCTGACGACCGCGGGCCGCCGCCAGGGCGACGGCAAGGCGTGTACGTGCCTACGCTGTTCTGGACGGATCGAAGGAGATGACAAGGATGAAGGCTGTCCGATTCGATCAGTACGGTGAGCCCGCGAAGGTACTCGCGGTGGAGGACCTGCCTCTTCCGGAACCCGGAGAGGGAGAAGTGCGGGTCCGTGTCGTGGCAAGCCCGGTCAACCCGTCCGACCTTTCCTATGTACGGGGATATTACGCGGGGGTCCACGCGGAATTTCCGGCCCCTGTCGGATTCGAGGGTGTCGCTGTTGTGGACGCCCTGGGGCCACAGGTGAAAGACCTCGTCATCGGACAGCGGGTGTCGGTCGTGAACGGCCAGGGAGGAAACTGGGCCGAATACGCCGTGGTGCCGGCGGGCGATCTGTTCCCGGTACCCGAAGAATTCCCCGACGAGCAAGTGGCCTCCTTCGTCATCAATCCGGCCACGGCCATTCTCATGGTCCGGCGTGTACTGGCCGTCCCGAAAGGCGAATGGCTCCTTCAGTCGGCGGCCGGTTCCGAACTGGGACGCATGATCATTCGGCTGGCCGGACATGACGGAATCCGTACGGTGAACATCGTCCGCCGTCATGAGGCGGTGGCCGAACTGGAAGCTCTCGGTGCCGACGCCGTCATTGTCTCCACCGACGCCCCGATCGACGGGCAAGTGCGCGGAATCGTCGGTCCGGAGGGCGTCAAATACGCCATCGATCCGGTGGTGGGAGAAACCGGCACCCAGATGTTCAAGGCGCTCCACGAGGACGGAAGAATGCTGGTCTACGGCTCCCTGACGGGTGAGCCGATCCGGGTGGGTGAGGATCCGCGTCATATCCTCGCGGGCCGCCGCGTTCTGGAGGTCTTCTGGCTCGGCTATTGGCTGCCCAGGCTCGAAGACGCGGAGCGGCGCCAGTTGGCGCGGGACATCACGGCTCTGATGCACGAGGGAATCGTCGAGACCTCTCCCGGGCACAGATACCCCCTCGGCGAGATCGGCGCCGCTGTCGAAGAGGCGGAGACGACGGGCAAGCAGGGCAAGGTCCTCCTCGTCCCCGCGTAAGGCGTAAGGGCTGTCCCGCAGGGCGGCGGCGGGAGGCGCGGGCCGGGGCGTCCTCTCCTCACGGGCGGAGCTTCCTCACGGCCGGAGCGTCCTCGCGGATGGCGGGCACGGCACGCCCCTGCGGAGAACAGGAAACTGATTCACCTGGTGACTCGTCTTGGGGGGCAAGGTCATGCGGACGGGAGACCACGGTGGGGCAGGCACGGACGGACAGGGGCGCGACGTCGACGGCGAGGACGGCGCTGCGGCGGGCAGTGCGGTGGGCTCCGGGCGGTGAGGCGAAGGGCGAGGCGGCGGAGGCTGGGACAGCGGAAGGGGAGAAGGCGGCGGGGGAGAAGCCGGAGGGGGA
>NZ_MAUD01000375.1 GCF_001700515.1 Streptomyces lushanensis | reverse complement strand
CCGTCCGATCCGTCTGTCCGCCCGCCCGATCCGTCAGCGCAGCAGTACCCCCGCGCCCTCGCCGGTCGCCTCCGTCGGCAGCGCGACCAGTCCCAGATCCGCGCTCGTGGCGAGCAGCGGATGGGAGGGCAGCACCCGGACCGTATACCCGTAGGGGCCGGTACGGTCCAGCGCGAGCGGACCTTCGTACGTCCAGCGGCCCTCCAGGTCCGGCCCGTCGGCCGGCTTGAGCGGAAACGGCCGCGCGTCCACGAGCGTGTCGTCCGAGCCGACCCGGCCCGCGACGGCCTGCACCTCCACATCGTCCGGCCGCAGTTCACCGAGGCCGACCTGGACCCGCAGCGAGAGGGTGGAGCCGAGCTCGGCCGTGCCTCCGGCGGCACCGGCCGCGACGCCCTCCACATGGTCGACCGACACATGGGGCCAGAGCGTGCGTGTGCGGTACTTCCAGGACGCCAGCTCCGTCGCCGTCGCGGCGTCCAGCGCGCGATGCGCGTGAGCGGCGGGCTCGTAGAGCCGCTCCACATACTCACGCACCATTCGTCCCGCGAGCACCTTCGGTCCCAGGGCGACCAGTGTGCTGCGGACCATCTCGATCCAGCGGCCCGGCAGCCCGTCCGCGCCACGGTCGTAGAAGCGCGGCGCGACCCGGTCCTCGATCAGCGCGTAGAGGGCGTTCGCCTCCAGTTCGTCCCTGCGGTCCTCGTCGGTGGCCGCGTCCGCGGTGGGAATGGCCCAGCCGAAGTCCGGCTCGAACCACTCGTCCCACCAGCCGTCCAGCACCGACAGATTGAGGCAGCCGTTGAGGGCGGCCTTCATTCCGCTGGTGCCGCACGCCTCCAGCGGACGCAGCGGATTGTTCAGCCAGACGTCGCAGCCCGGATAGAGCTTGCGCGCCATCCCCATGCCGTAGTCGGGCAGGAAGACGATGCGGTGGCGCACCCGTGGATCGTCGGCGAACCGCACCAGCTCCCGCACCAGCCGCTTGCCGCCGTCGTCCGCGGGATGGGCCTTGCCCGCGACGACGATCTGGACCGGCCGCTCCGGATCGAGCAGCAGATCCGTCAGCCGGTCGCGGTCGCGCAGCATCAGCGTCAGCCGTTTGTACGACGGGACCCGGCGGGCGAAGCCGATGGTGAGGACGTCCGGGTCGAGTACGCCGTCGATCCAGCCCAGCTCGGCGGCCTGGGCGCCGCGCTGGAGCCATGACGCGCGCAGCCGCTCGCGTACCTCCGCGACGAGCTGTTCGCGCAGCCGGCGGCGTACGTCCCAGAGGTTGGCGTCCGGGACCGCGGGCGGGAGCGTGGTGTCCGGAGGGCCTTCGCCCAGCCGGGCGATCTCGGGCGCGACCCATGTCGGCGCGTGCACACCGTTGGTCACGGAGGTGATGGGCACCTCCTCCGGATCGAAGCCCGGCCAGAGTCCGGCGAACATCTCCCGGCTGACGGCGCCGTGCAGCGTGGAGACGCCGTTGGCCCGCTGGGCGAGCCGCAGGCCCATCACCGCCATGTTGAAGAGGTTCGGCTCGCCGCCCGGATAGCTCTCCATGCCGAGGCCGAGGACCCGCTCGGCGGCCACGCCGGGCAGCTCGCCGTCCTCCCCGAAGTGGCGGGCGACCAGCTCGCGGTCGAACCGGTCGATCCCGGCCGGCACGGGCGTGTGGGTGGTGAAGACCGTCCCGGCGCGGACGGCCTCCAGGGCGGCCTCGAAGCCGAGACCGGTGTCGACGAGTTCACGGATGCGCTCCAGGCCGAGGAAGCCGGCATGGCCCTCGTTCGTGTGGAACACCTCCGGCGCCGGACGGCCGGTGAGCCGGCAGTACGCCCGCACCGCGCGCACCCCGCCGATGCCCAGCAGCATCTCCTGGAGCAGCCGGTGCTCGCTGCCGCCGCCGTAGAGCCGGTCGGTGATCTCGCGCTCGCCCGGACCGTTCTCCTCGACGTCCGAGTCGAGCATCAGCAGCGGGACCCGCCCGACCTGCGCCAGCCAGACACCGGCGCGCAGCGCGCGCCTGCCGGGCAGGGTCAGGACGACCCGGGCGGGCGTGCCGTCCTCCTCGCGCAGCGGTGTGAGCGGGAGTTCATGGGGGTCGAGCACCGGATACTGCTCCTGCTGCCAGCCGTCCCGGGAGAGCGACTGGCGGAAGTAGCCGTGCCGGTAGAGCAGGCCGACACCGATGAGCGGTACGCCGAGATCGCTGGCGGCCTTGAGATGGTCGCCGGCGAGGATGCCGAGACCGCCCGAGTACTGCGGCAGGGCCGCGGTGATGCCGAACTCGGGCGAGAAGTAGCCGACGGCGGCGGGCAGCTCGGCGCCCTCCGCGTCGCGCTGCTGGTACCAGCGGTCGCCGCGCAGATAGGTGTCGAGACCGGCCGCGGCGGCGGTCAGCCGGTCCAGGAAGGAACTGTCCGTGGCCAGCTCGGCCAGACGGGCGGCGGAGACGGCTCCGAGCAGCCTCACGGGGTCGCCGTCGGCGGCCCGCCAGCCGGCGGGATCGACGGCTTCGAAGAGCTCTCGGGTCTCGGTGTGCCAGGACCAGCGCAGATTGCGGGCGAGGTCGCTGAGCGGTTGGAGTGGTGCGGGCAGGACGGGGCGGACGGTGAACCGACGGATTGCCTTCACGTGTTCCACCTTCGCAGGGACAAACGAGCCGGAGCGGGCGCACCACGGGTGTGCGGTCCGCCGTCCCTCCGACGGTAGTCCCCGGGTGCCCTCCGCAACCACGGCGCATTCGCGCATTCACCCGGGGCTCTCCACGCCCCACCGGTCAACAGATCGCCGGATTGCCCACCCGAGGGGAGGGGGAAGGCTCATCCGGTACGCACCCGGTACGCACAGCTCATACGTCCGCTCATACGCGGCGTCCGTACGGCAAACGAGCGCGTTCTCACACGATTCCAGCGCTATTCGAGTGAACGCGGACAGGAGCGGCCATGCCCGCAGCCTCCGAGTCGTCTTCCGAACAGCTACAAAGAACATCCAATGCATCCGAGCCACCGGAGCCACCGGAGCCGCTGCGGAGACCGCAGACGCCAAGAACCGGTGAAGGTGCTCGACCCGCGCCACCCGCCCTGCCTGTCACGCCCGCACAGCCCTCAGGTGATCCAGTGAAACCGCTGATTGGTCGCATTCCCGTCCTGGACGTACAACCGCTCGTCGACTGCGGCAGACGCCCCGCGAAGGCGGTGAGCGGTGAGTCCTTCCAGGTCACCGCGACCGTCTTCCGCGAGGGCCATGACGCGGTGGCGGCCAATGTCGTCCTCCTGGACCCCGGTGGCCGCCCAGGCCCCTGGACCCCGATGCGTGAACTCGCCCCCGGCACCGACCGCTGGGGCGCCGAGGTCACCCCCACCGAGGAAGGCCGCTGGACCTACACCGTCGAGGCGTGGAGCGACCCGGTCGCCACCTGGCGCCACGCCGCCCGGATCAAGATCCCCGCGGCCACGGACGAGCACGACGTCGCCCTGGTCCTCACCGAGGGCGCGGACCTGTACGAACGGGCCGCCGCCGGTGTGCCGAAGGCCGACGGCCGGGAGGCCGTGCTGGCCGCCGCCGACGCCCTGCGGGACGAGTCGCTGGCCGCCGCGGACCGGCTGGCCGCCGCGCTCTCCCCGGCGGCCGACGCCGCCCTCGCCCGCCATCCGCTGCGCGACCTGGTCACCGCCTCGCGTCCCGCGCCGGTGCTGGTCGAGCGCAGGCGGGCGCTGTACGGCTCCTGGTACGAGCTGTTCCCGCGCTCCGAGGGCGCGGTCGTCAAGAAGGGCGAACCGCCCGTCAGCGGTACGTTCAGAACGGCCGCCGAGCGGCTGCCCGCGGTCGCCGCGATGGGCTTCGACGTGGTCTATCTGCCGCCGGTCCATCCCATCGGCACCACCTACCGCAAGGGCCCCAACAACTCCCTGGAGCCCGGCCCCGACGATGTCGGTGTGCCCTGGGCGATCGGCTCGCCCGACGGCGGCCATGACGCGATCCATCCCGATCTGGGCACGATCGAGGACTTCGACCACTTCGTGGAGACGGCCCGCGCCCTGCGGATGGAGATCGCCCTCGACTTCGCGCTCCAGTGCTCCCCGGACCATCCCTGGGTCACCAGGCATCCCGAGTGGTTCCACCACCGCGCCGACGGCTCGATCGCGTACGCCGAGAACCCGCCGAAGAAGTACCAGGACATCTATCCGATCGCCTTCGACAGCGATCTGCGGGGTCTGGTCCGGGAGACCACCCGCGTCCTGCGGTACTGGATGGCCCACGGCGTGCGGATCTTCCGGGTCGACAATCCGCACACCAAGCCGGTGGTCTTCTGGGAGAAGGTCATCGCGAACATCAACCGCACCGATCCCGATGTGATCTTCCTGGCCGAGGCGTTCACCCGGCCCGCGATGATGCGCACGCTCGGCGCGATCGGCTTCCAGCAGTCGTACACGTACTTCACCTGGCGCAACGGCAAGCAGGAGCTGACCGACTACCTGATCGAGCTGTCCCGCGAGACCGCCGCGTACATGCGGCCGAATTTCTTCGTCAACACTCCTGACATCCTGCACGCCTACCTTCAGCAGGGGGGCCGGCCCGCCTTCGAGGTACGGGCCGTGCTCGCGGCGACGATGGCGCCTTCCTGGGGTGTCTACGCGGGGTACGAACTCTGCGAGAACACCCCCGCGAAGCCGGGCAGTGAGGAGTACCTTGACTCCGAGAAGTACGAGCTGAGACCTCGGGACTGGGAGGCGGCCGAGCGTGAGGGCCGCACCATCGCCCCGCTGATCACCCTGCTCAACCGGATCAGACGACGGCATCCCGCTCTCCAGCAACTGCGCGACATCCATTTCCACCACGCCGACAATGACGCGGTCATCGCGTACAGCAAGCGGGCGGGCACGGACATCGTTCTGGTGGTCGTCAACCTCGACCCTCACCACACCCAGGAGGCGACGGTCTCGTTGGACATGGAACGGCTCGGCCTTGAACCGCACGAGACCGTTCCGGTGCGCGACGAGCTCACCGGCGAGACCTATCACTGGGGCAGCTCCAACTATGTGCGTCTGGAGCCGGGCGTCACGCCCGCGCACATCGTGGTGCTGCGACCGTCCCCGCCGATCGGAGGGTCACCCACATCATGATCGTCAATGAGCCCGTCCACGACACGTTCGAGGACACCCCGGCCAAGGACCGGGATCCCGACTGGTTCAAGCGTGCCGTCTTCTACGAGGTCCTGGTGCGCTCGTTCCAGGACAGCAACGGCGACGGCATCGGAGACCTCAAGGGCATCACGGCCAAACTGGACTATCTCCAGTGGCTGGGCGTCGACTGCCTCTGGCTGCCGCCGTTCTTCAAGTCGCCTCTGCGCGACGGCGGCTACGACGTGTCCGACTACACGTCGGTGCTTCCCGAGTTCGGCGATCTCGCCGACTTCGTGGAGTTCGTCGACGCCGCGCACCAGCGCGGTATGCGCGTGATCATCGACTTCGTCATGAACCACACGAGCGATCAGCACGAGTGGTTCCAGGAGTCCCGCAAGGATCCCGAGGGCCCGTACGGCGACTACTACGTCTGGGCCGACGACGACAAGCAGTTCCAGGACGCCCGGGTCATCTTCGTGGACACGGAGACCTCCAACTGGACCTTCGACCCGGTGCGCAAGCAGTACTACTGGCACCGCTTCTTCTCCCACCAGCCCGATCTCAACTACGAGAACCCGGCGGTGCAGGAGGAGATCGTCTCCGCGCTGCGCTTCTGGCTGGACCTGGGCATCGACGGCTTCCGGCTGGACGCCGTGCCCTACCTCTACCAGCAGGAGAACACCAACTGCGAGAACCTCCCGGCCACCCACGAGTTCCTCAAGCGGGTACGCGCCGAGATCGACGCCAACTACCCGGACACGGTGATCCTCGCCGAGGCCAACCAGTGGCCGGAGGACGTCGTGGACTACTTCGGCGACTACGCCAAGGGCGGCGACGAATGCCATATGGCGTTCCACTTCCCCGTGATGCCGCGGATCTTCATGGCGGTGCGCCGCGAGTCGCGTTACCCGGTCTCGGAAATCCTGGCGAAGACACCGGCCATCCCGACGAACTGCCAGTGGGGCATCTTCCTGCGCAACCATGACGAGCTGACTCTCGAAATGGTCACGGACGAAGAGCGCGACTACATGTACGCGGAGTACGCCAAGGATCCGCGGATGCGGGCCAACATCGGCATCCGGCGCCGGCTGGCCCCGCTGCTGGACAACGACCGCAACCAGATCGAGCTGTTCACCGCGCTGCTGCTGTCGCTGCCGGGCTCCCCGATCCTCTACTACGGGGACGAGATCGGGATGGGCGACAACATCTGGCTCGGCGACCGGGACGCCGTGCGCACCCCGATGCAGTGGACGCCCGACCGGAACGCGGGCTTCTCGTCCAGCGATCCCGGCCGGCTCTATCTGCCGACGATCATGGATCCGGTCTACGGCTACCAGGTGACCAATGTGGAGGCGGCGATGGCCTCGCCGTCCTCGCTGCTGCACTGGACCCGGCGGATGATCGAGATCCGGAAGCAGAATCCGGCCTTCGGGCTCGGCTCGTACACCGAGCTGCCGTCCTCCAACCCGGCGGTGCTCGCCTTTCTGCGCGAGGCGCCCTCTCCCCAGGGCAACGGCGACGACCTGGTGCTCTGCGTGCACAACTTCTCACGCTTCGCCCAGCCCACCGAGCTGGATCTGCGGCAGTTCAGCGGGCGTCATCCGGTGGAGCTGATCGGCGGGGTGCGCTTTCCCGCCATCGGTGAATGGCCCTATCTGCTGACGCTCGCGGGCCACGGTTTCTACTGGTTCCGGCTCAGGCAGGACGGCGTGCCCGCCCTCCCCGCGTAACACCAGCGCGGCCCCGGACCCGTGCGAGGCGGTTTCCGCCGCCTCGCACGGGGCACTCTCCACCACATCCAGCACCTCCGTTTGATCGGATCCGTTCAGAGTTCATACGGAAACGATCTCCGAACCAACCCGGTACGGACTCGGCACGGACTTTGTCCGCACTACATGCGAACAGAACCGAGCCCGTACGGATCATCCTCACCCGACACGTCCCGCACAGCCGGACAGCCATTGCCGCAATCCGGGACACTCTGCGCATCCTGTGGTGTGCCCGGGGAAAGGACGCGATGCCATGTCGAAGGCTGCATCCACCCGGACTACCCCGTGCCTCGTCACCGCCTCGCCCGCTGCCTCACCAGCCGTGTCGTCCGCTCTGCCGCCCGCCGACGCGAGGGCGCTGGTCGGCTCGCTCGCGCCGCTGCTCCATGACTGGCTGCCCCGCCAGCGCTGGTTCGCGGGCAAGGGCCGACCGGTCACCGGCTTCGTACCGGTGGCGGCCACCGAGCTGCTGCCGATGACCGCGGGAGGTCCGGGGCTGCTGCATCTGCTCGTACGGGTCGAGCAGCGGAGCGCCTCGGGGCCGCCGCCGGCGATTCCCTCGTCCAGTCCCTCCGGTGCCGCGTCCGCCGCGTCCGCCGCCGCCTCGGGCGGCGACTGCTACCAGCTGCTGCTCGGCGTACGGAAGGCGCTGCCGCCGGCGCTGGCGTCCGCGCTGATCGGCCATGCCGCCCAGGGCCCGCTGGCCGGCCGTACCGTCTACGAGGGACTGCACGATCCCCGGCTGGCCGAACTGCTGCTGGAGCGGCTGCGCGCGTCGGGCGCGCTGGGACCGCTGCGGTTCGACCACGCGGGCACGGTGCCCGCCGGGCTGACCGGGCGGCTGCTGGACGCCGAGCAGTCGAACTCTTCCCTGGTCTACGGGGACGCCTACATCCTCAAGATCCTCCGGCGGGTCTTCCCCGGGCCCCATCCCGATCTGGAGCTGCCGCTCGCGCTGGCCGCCGAGGGATGCGACCGGGTACCCGCGCCCGTCGCCTGGTTCGAGGCGGCCGATCCGTCCGGCAGCGGTGACTCCCTCACCCTCGGAGTGCTCCAGCCCTATCTGCGCGGTTCCCAGGACGGCTGGCAGCTCGCACTGGCGGCGCTGGCCCGGGGCCGTGACTTCACCAAGGAGGCGCGGGCGCTCGGGCGGGCCACCGCCGAGGTGCATCTCGCGCTCGCCGCCGCCCTGCCGACGGTCACGCTGGGACGCCGGCAGACCGCGCAGCTCGCGGAGGGCATGGCCGAGCGTCTGGAGGCGGCGGCGCAGGCGGTGCCGGTGCTCATGCCGTACGTACCGGGGCTGCGCACCGCGTTCGACGCGCTGACCGGGCTGGACGAGGCGGCGCGCGGCAGACCCGCGCAGCGCGTCCACGGCGATCTGCATCTCGGCCAGACCTTGCGGACTCCGGACGGACGGTGGTCGGTCATCGACTTCGAGGGCGAGCCGGCCAGGCCGCTCGCCGAGCGCCGCCGCCCGCAGCCGCCGGTCCGCGATGTCGCGGGCATGCTCCGCTCCTTCGACTACGCGGCGCGCTCCCACGAGCCCTGGCGGCCCGACTGGGCGGCGCGCTGCCGGGCGGCGTACTGCGAGGGATACGCGCTGGCGGCGGGTACCGATCCGCGCGCCGAGCCGGAGCTGCTGCGCGCGTACGAGACGGACAAGGCGGTCTACGAGGTGCTCTACGAGGCCAGGCACCGCCCCGACTGGCTCCCCGTGCCGATGGCGGCGATCCGCCGGCTCGCGGACGGCGCTTAGCGCGGCGGTACGGGCCCGGCGCCACGGGCACCACAGGCCGCGGCCGGACAGGTCACCGCCGCAGACCCCGCAGCGACACCGCGTGACCGCCGGTCCGCGGACCGG
>NZ_MAUD01000374.1 GCF_001700515.1 Streptomyces lushanensis | reverse complement strand
GATGGCCGGTCTGGACCGGCCCACGGCCGGGCGGATCACCCATCCCGGGCTGCCCGAAGGGCCGCTCCCCCGGCACATCGGTTTCGTCTTCCAGGGACCGAGTCTGCTGCCGCCGCTCACGGCGGCCGAGAACGTCGCCCTGCCGCTGCGTATCGACGGCGCGCAGGAGACGGACGCGGAGGTCCGCGCCGTGGCGGCGCTGGAGAGCCTGGGGCTGGCGGCGCTGGCGGCGAAGCTGCCCGACGAGTTGTCGGCCGGTCAGGCCCAGCGTGTCGCGGTGGCGCGGGTACTGGCACGACGGCCCCGGCTGATCCTCGCGGACGAGCCGACGGGGCAGCTCGACCGCCACAGCGCCGAGCAGGTGATGACGGTGCTGCTGGCCGCCGCCGGGACGCTCGGCGCGTCCGTGGTGGTCACCACGCACGACACGCGGGTGGCGGAGGTGCTGCCCACACGGTGGTCCATGGCCGACGGCCGGCTGGTGGCGGCGGACCCCGACGGCCGGCTGGTGCCGGCGGACCGTACGGGACCTGGGCCCCGGGAACGTCAGGAGGGTGAGGCGCGATGATCGGGATGTGGCTTTCCGGGCTGCTGCGCGTGCGCGGCGGCCGGCTTCTGGCGACCGCGTCGGGAGTGATGGTGGCCGTCGCGCTGCTCTCCGTACTGGGCGGCTTCCTCTCCACGACCCGCGCCACCATGACGTCCCAGTCGGTCCGTTCGGTCTCCGTGGACTGGCAGGTGCAGGTGGCCGACGGCGCCGATCCGGCCGGCGTGCTGTCCACCGTGCGCGCCCTGCCCGGTACGGAGAAGGCCCTGCCGGTCGGCTACGGGCAGACCGACGGGCTGGACGCCCGGACGGGCGGCACCCTTCAGAGCACCGGACCCGGGTCCGTGCTGGGTCTGCCCGCCGACTACGCCACCGTCTTCCCCGGTGAGATCCGGGTACTGGCGGGGAGCGGCCGGGGAGTGCTGCTCGCCCAGCAGACCGCCGCCAATCTCCACGCGGCTCCCGGCGACACCGTCACCGTCAAGCGGGCCGGACTGCCCGCGGTGCCGCTCCGAGTGGCCGGTGTGGTGGAACTGCCGTTCGCCGACTCGCTGTTCCAGAAGGTGGGAGCGCCGCCGCAGTCGCAGCCCTCGGCACCGCCGGACAATGTCGTCCTGCTTCCCGAACGGATCTGGCACACCGTGTTCGATCCGCTCGCCGGTTCCCGGCCCGATCTCGTACGGACACAGATCCACACCCTGCGCGGCCATGACCTGCCCGCCGATCCGGCCGCCGCGTACACCACGGCCACCGGCGGCGCGCACAACGCGGAGGTGCGGCTCGCCGGTACCGGCCTGGTCGGTGACAATCTGGGCGCCGTTCTGGACGCCGCCCGCTCGGACGCGCTCTACGCGCAGTTGCTGTTCCTCTTCCTCGGCGTTCCCGGTTCCGTGCTGGCCGCGGTGCTGACCTGGGCGGTCGCCCAGGCCGGAGCGGTCCGCCGGCGCAGGGAACAGGCGCTGCTGCGGGCCCGGGGAGCCACCCCGGGCCGGCTGATGGGGCTGGCCGCGGTGGAGGCCGCGGTCGTCGCGGTGGCCGGTACGGCGGGCGGGCTGGCGCTCGGCGCGCTGGTCAGTCGTACGGTGTTCGGTACGGCGGGGATCTCGCCGGCGTGGGCGCTGGCCGCCTCGGGGACGGGAGCGGCGGTGGCGGGCGCGACCGTACTGGTGCCCGCGCGGTTCGACGCCCGGCGGGCGACCGTCGTCTCCGGCCGTACGCTGGCCGGGCGCCGCCCGGTGCCGCGTCCGGCGTGGTGGACACTGGCCGTGGCGCTTCCGGCGGGCTCACTGGCGGTGTTCCGCGCCACGAGCACGACGAACTACGCACTGGTCCTGGCCCCGGAGGGCACCGCGAGCCTGTCCGTCGACTACTGGGCGTTCGCGGGCCCCGCCCTGCTGTGGGCGGCCGGCGCGGTGCTGGCCTGGCTGCTGACCGACGCTCTGCTGCACCGTGGCGGGCCGGTGCTGCGACGGCTGTTCCGGCCGGCGGCCGGCGCCCTCTCCGGCACGGTCGCGGCCGGTCTGTCCCGGCAGCGCGGCACGGTGGTGCGCTCGGTGGTGCTGCTCGCGCTGGCCTGCGCGTTCGCCGCGTCGACCGCCGTGTTCAACTCCACCTACCGGCAACAGGCCGAGGTGGACGCCGTATTGACCAACGGTGCCGATGTCACCGTCACCACGTCCACATCCACGTCCACGTCCACGGCCTCCTCCACATCCACGTCCATGTCCATGTCCACGGCCACCGGTCCCGCGACCATCGCCGAGGTCGCCGCGGTGCCCGGCGTACGTCATGTCGAGCCGCTCCAGCACCGGTTCGCCTATGTCGGCGCCGATCTCCAGGATCTGTACGGCGTACGGCCCGCGAGCATCGTGTCGGCCGGGCGCTTGCAGGACGCCTACTTCTCCGGTGGTACGGCGGGTGCCCTGATGGACCGTCTCGCCGCGCGCCCCGACGGGCTGCTGGTGAGCGCGGAGACGGCGCACGATTTCCAGCTCCACCCGGGCGATCGGGTCCGGCTCCGGCTGACCGACGCGCGGACCGGCGGACAGCGTACGGTTCCCTTCCACTTCGCCGGTGTCGTGAAGGAGTTCCCGACCGCGCCCAAGGACAGCTTCCTGGTCGCCAACGCGTCCTACATCGCCCGTACGACGGGCAGCGGGGCCGCCGGTACGCTGCTGGTCGACACGGGCGGCAGGGATCAGCGCGCGGTCGCGGCGCGGGCGCGGGCACTGCTCGGACCGAACGCGCGCATCACGGATCTGCCGTCGTCGCGGACCGCGATCGGTTCCAGTCTCACCGCCGTCGATCTCGCCGGACTCACCCGGGTCGAGCTGGGATTCGCGCTGGTGATCGCCGCCGCGGCGGGCGGTCTGGTGACGGCGCTCGGACTGGCGGAGCGGCGGCGCACGCTGGCGCTGGCGTCGGTGCTGGGCGCGCGCGGCCGGCAGCTCTCGGGATTCGTGTGGAGCGAGGCGGCCCTTGTGGCCGTGGCGGGCCTCGCCGGTGGCGCGGTGCTCGGCTGGGCGCTGTCGCGGATGCTGGTGAAGGTGCTCTCCGGAGTCTTCGATCCGCCGCCGTCACGGATCGCCGTTCCCTGGGCCTATCTGAGCGCGACGGCCGGGGTCACGGTGGCGGCGCTGGCGGTGGCGGCTTGGGCCGCCGTACGGCATGCCCGCCGGCCTCCGCTCACCGAGCTGCGGGAGCTGTGACGGACCGAAGGACCGGGCCGGACCTCGCAGCCCAGGCGGGCCGGGCCGGGGCGAACCGGGCCGCCCGGCCCGCTCCGGCCGGGCCCGTCCGGTCGTCTCACGACGGTCCGTGTGACGGGCCCCCCGTCGGCGCGGGCCGCGCCGGAAGGGCCACGAGCCAGGTGAATCTGGGGTGCGGGCGAGGGCGGGAGACAAAGAGTCTGCCGCCCTCGGCCTCGGCCAGCGAGCGGGCCAGCGCGAGGCCGATGCCATGGCCGTCCTCCGCCGCGTGGCCGCGCCGTACGAACGGATCCGTGCCCTCGGGGATCCCGTCGCCCTCGTCCTCGACATCCACGGCCAGCACTCCGGCGCTCTCCCGGACGTGTACGGTCACCGTTCCCGCGCCGTGCGTGCGGGCGTTGGCGATCAGCACGTCGAGGACCTGCCGGGCGGCCCTCGGTGAGCCGACGGCGTCCGGCAGGTCCTCGTCGATCACCACCCGCAGGCGCCGCCCGCCCGCCGCGAGTTCGCCGTGCCAGTGCCGTTCGATCCCGTCGAGGAGCGGCACCGGGTCGAGCGGCGCCCGCTCGGGTACGTCACGGGCCAGGGCCAGCAGATCGGTCAGCGTGGTCTCCATCCGTTCGACCTGCTGGAGGGCCGTGCGCAGGGCGGTGTACGGATCGGTGCGCGCGCCGGGTGCCAGTGGGGTCTCCAGCTCCAGCCGTACACCGGTGAGCGCCGTACGGAGCTGGTGGGACGCGTCGGCGCTGAAGGCCCGCTCACGCCGCAGAAGGAGGCCGATGCGGTCGGACGCGCGGGCCAGGGCGTCGGCGACCGCGTCGGCCTCCGGCAGCCCGGAAGCCGGTGCGCGGCCGGCCGGCGGCTCACCGCGCTCCATGTCCCGGGCCGCGACGGCGAGCGCCTCCAGCGGGCGGGAGAGCCGGCGGCTGGACCGGACGGCGAGCAGCGCGCCGACACCGACGGCGAGCGAACCGGGCACCGCCATCCCGGCCCAGGTCAGGGCGGCCCGCCGGTACGGATCGGCGGCGGGCGAGGTGACGCGTACCACCGCGCGGACATGTTCGGCGCCGCCGACCGGGACGGCCGCCACGAGGTCCTCACCGGACCGGGCGGTGGCGGCCCGCCCCGCCGCCGCGGCCTGTACCGGACCGTCGCCGGCCCGGGGACCGTCACCGATCACACGCCGCCCGTCGGGCCCGTACACCGCGATACGGGTACCCGCCTCGGTACGGGGCAGCTCCACCCGATCGGCGGCACCGGGACGGCCGAGCGGTACGGGCAGGCCGACCGCGACCCGCTCGCCGAGCTGCCGCAGCTCACGCTCCTCGTCCTGCTCGTAAAGCCGCAGCGCGGCGACGGCGAGCGGCAGCGCGAAGAGAAGCACCGCGCAGACGACCGCCAGCACGGTCGAGCCCAGGATGCGGCGGCGCACGGTCCGGCCCCGCCGTCAGCCGGCCGCGGGGGCCGTCGGCACTTCGAGGCGGTAGCCGAACTGGCGCAGTGTCGTGATCCTCAGATGACCGCCGAGTTTGCGGCGCAGCGCGGCCACATGCACATCGAGGGTCCTGGTGGAGCCGAACCAGTTCTCGTCCCAGACATCGTTCATCAGGTCCTCGCGGCTGACGGCCTGTCCCGGGCGCGCGGCCAGCCGTACCAGGAGATCGAACTCGCGGGGACGAAGCGTGATCTCGCCCCGGGGGCCCAGACAGCGCCGGGCGGGCCGGTCCACGACGAGCGCCCCGAGCCCGATCCGCGCCGAGGTGCCGGGCGCTCCGAGAGCGCCGGGTGCGGCACGGCGCAGATGGGCGGTGACCCGGGCCTGCAACTCGGCGATCCCGACGGGTTTGGTCAGAAAGTCGTCGGCTCCGCACTCCAGGGCCTGGACGACATCCATCTCCCCGGTTCTCGCGGTCAGTACGACGATGACGGCGTCCGGAGCCCGCTCCCGCAGCAGACGGCACAGTTCGAATCCGTCCATGTCGGGCAGCCCCAGGTCGACCAGGAGCAGATCGGCCGGGTCCGGCGCGGTGTGTGCCAGTGCCGTGGCGCCGTCGGGGCACCAGCGGCTCTCATGGCCGAGTACGCGCAGTGCCGCGCCGAGTCCGCCGCCGATCGTCGGGTCGTCCTCGACCACCGTGATCCGTGCCATCGCCTCACACCGCCGGACGCCAGGGACGGACGCGCCCGTGCACACCGCCGCACACACAGCCGTGCACATGGCCGCCATACACATTCCCGTACACGTCGACGCGGCCCTCCGCGCCCTGGATCACGGTCACGCGCCGAGGATGCCGGGCTGTACCTGAACGCGACCTGAACGCGTGTCGCGGCCCGGGACGGGCTGGACGGCGGACGTCCGTACGTGGTCATACTGGCGGAATGACGGCTCCCCGCGTGCTGATCGTCGAGGACGACCACGGACTGCGCGATGTGATCGCCCGCGGCCTGCGCGACGAGGACTTCCTCGTGGTCACGGCAACCGACGGCGCCTCGGCGCTGCGCACCGCCGACGGTTCGGTGGACGCGGTGGTGCTCGATGTCGGGCTGCCCGACTCCGACGGCCGCGACGTATGCCAGGCGATGCGCGCCGCCGGGGTGACCGCGCCGGTGGTGTTTCTCACGGCGCACGACACCCTGACCGACCGGCTCTCGGGCTTCTCCTCCGGGGGCGACGACTATCTGGCCAAGCCCTTCCATCTCAGCGAACTCGCGGCCCGGATCCGGGCCG
>NZ_MAUD01000373.1 GCF_001700515.1 Streptomyces lushanensis | reverse complement strand
TCCGCCTCCGCCGCCGACGTCGATGGTCACGGGGCCGGCGTTGGCTCCCGCCTCGGCCTTGAAGCCGCCGCCGTCACCGGCCTCCTGGCTGGTGGTGATCACCAGTTTCTCGGGGTGGTGCGGGTCGCCGTTCTCCTTCTCCTGGTCGTAGGCCGCCGCGTCGTAGGTGACCGCGACCTGCTGCATCCTCTCACCCGTGGCCACCCCCACCGCGCCCGCCGTGCCCTTGACGGTGAAGGTGTAGATGAAGGTGATCTTCCCCGCGTTCTGACCGGTGTTGTGACGCATGACCACCACGTCCTCGGTCATCGTGCCCGACAGCACCTCACCCGAGATCTTCCCCAGATCCTTGGGACCGTCGCTCTTCCCCGCGTCCTTCCCGCCCTTCCCGTTGCTCTTGAACTTCCCCCCGAAACTCACATTCCCCGACACCTCGGTGGACGTCTTGGTGATATCGACATCCGGCGCGCGCTCCGGCGGGAGGTCGGGCTTCTTCTTGCCGGCGTGGTAGCCGCAGATCAACCCGAGTTCGGAGGAACGGGGGCCCGCCGGGCGGCTGTTGCAGTCGTCCATCGCCTTGAGGTACTCGGTGAACTGCTTGGCGTCGGCGAGGTTGGCCTCCAGGTCCGACTGGGGGTTGCCGGTCTTGTTCCCGTTGAACAGCCACTGGCCGCCGCTGCCGCTGCCCGCCAGATACGTGCCGCTCAGCTTGGCGCTGCCGCCCCAGTCCTTCAGCCCCGGAATCCCCGCGGAGATGCTCGCCGTGACCCCGCCGCCGGTCTCGGTGACCCGCTCCAGCGTGACCGTACCGTCGGACCACTGCTGGAGCTTGACCGTCTCCGAGGCGCTGATCTTGATGAAGACCACCTGGATGACGACGGTGTCCTTGGTCTGTTCCTGGGACAGCAGACACTTCGCGGGCTCGAACGGATCGCCGTTGGGAACGAAGGGATCGCCAGGATTCCCGCCTCCGCCATCGCCTCCACCGCCGTCCCCGTTCCCGCCGTCCGCGAAGTCACCCGAGGCACACGCCTCGCCCCCGCTCAACGGGTGAAGAATCCGGCACACCTGCGTCTTCAGCCCGGTCGCCGTGTCGGCGGGCACACTCAGCCCGACGATCGCCGCCACCACCAGCGACACCACCCCGACCATCGCCGCGTACTCGGCCCCGCCCTGCCCTCGATCACCCCACCGGCGGTGCCCACGCCCGTGCCCATACCCGTACGACCTTCGGAACCCGCCGGCGCCCTTCACCTGTTCTCCCAGCTCACGCCCTCGTAACCCCCCGAGCGGACGCAGCCTAAGGACGGATCAGGGCCCATACGCAGGGCCCACGGACCCACTCAAGGGCCCAGTCGCGGCCGATCCGGCGGGCGTTCACGCGCCGGTCGGCCAACGCACCCCTCGGGGCCGTCCGCTGTCCTCCGCGGCGACGGCCGGGCGCGGGCCGGGCGGCGACGCCGACGGCCGCCGGCGATGCGCCGGCGGCCGTCGGGTGTTCTGTCGGGTGATGTGCGAGGCGGCGCCGATGAGCGCCGGGCGGATCAGTGGCGTCCGAAGATCTTCCTGCTGGAGCCGAGGTGCAGGAAGACGGTCTCCCCGGTGGCGTTGTCCAGGCCGTCGTTGTCGGTGACGGCGTAGACCTCACCGTCGCCGGCCACGGTCAGGCCCTCCAGCTTCTCCTGCGTCCAGCCGTTCGTCGCGCGCAGGTCGGGCAGCACGTCGTGGGCGAGCTTCTTCGGCAGTACGGGCAGCGAACCCGCCGGCGACGCGGACTTCGGCAGGTCCACCGTGTAGACCCGCTTGATTTTGGCGGCCGGGCCGTTCAGCTTGTCCCGCTCGATGACCGCGAGCTTGTCGCCGACCACGGTGATCTCGGAGAGGCCGATCCAGTCGCCCGGGGTGGTGGTGCCGCCGATCCGGTAGCCGTACCAGCTCCAGGTGCCCGCGGCGACGTCGTACCGGCCGAGCCGGACGATCCCGGCCGGGTCGGTCTTGACCTCACGCTGGAGCGTGGCCCAGACCACCTCGCGACCGCCGCGGTCGGTGGTCGCGGTGACCCCTTCGAAGCCCTGGCCGCCGAGGCCCGCGGCGACATCCGCCGGCAGGGGAACGATCTGCTGGGTCCGCCCGGCGCTGTCGAGCCGGACCAGCTTGTTGTCCGCGCCCTTCGCGCCCTCCACCGCGAGCCAGAAGCCGCCCTGCGGCCGGGCGTGGATGCCCTCCGCGTCGTAGCCGACCGGCCGGCCGTCGGCATCCTTGACGGTCAGCGCCCTGGTGATGAGCGCCGGCTGCCGCGCCGTGTCGACGGTCAGGATCCTGGTGGGGGAGTACACGGCGTCGGTGACGCTGTAGAGCTGGTGCGACCTGCCGGGTACGGCGGAGAGAGCGCCGAGCGCGCCCCAGCCGATCGGCGCGCCCGTGGAGTCCGGCGCCGACACGATGCTCGGGAACGCGGGGGTGCCCTTGCCCAGGCGGAAGAGGCTCACCGAGGCCCGCACGTTGGCCGAGGCGTCGTCCTCCTCGCTGGAGACCGCGAGCAGGTCGCGTGACGGGATCGGCAGCAGCCCCTCGGGGCCGTTGGTGGTGGCCAGGACCTGGCGGAAGACCGGGGCCGTCGGCCGGCTCAGGTCGTAGACGGCGACGAAGTTGCTCCGCTCCGAGCCGACGAAGGCGTAGCGCACGCCGTCGAACTCGGCGATCGCCAGGCCCTCCGGCTCGGTGCCCTTGTTCTCGGACCGGTCCTCGTTGTGCAGCCCGTGGCGTACGGCGAGGGCCTCGAAGGTGTTGCCCGCGTCCCAGACGACCTTGCCGGTACGGCTGTCGAAGATGGTCCAGCCCCGGGTGCCGCCGCGCCAGTCGCCCTCGTTGGCGGTCGCCAGGTAGCGGTCGTCGATCCAGCCGACCGAGTCGGGCTCGCGCGGTACGTCGGTGATCGAGCCGGTCAGGTCGATCGTGCCGTCCTCGACCGTGTCGATACCGCTGACCGACGCCGTACCGGCGCTGAAGGCCTTGGTGATCCTGCCGGTCGGCAGGTCCAGTACGACAATGCCGTTGTTCTCCTGGAGGGTCACCACGAGCTGGTTGCGCCCGTTGACGGAGACGTACTCCGGCTCCGGGTCGGTCGGCTCGGTGATCCCGGCGGCGGCCAGGGCGGGCAGTGCCCTGCCGTCCGATCCGGTCAGCGGCACGGCCCGGGTACGCCACTTCTTCGGCGAATCGCCCTTGAGGTCGACGATCTGCACGAAGCCGGCGGGAAGCTGGGGCAGGTCGCCCTCCTCGCCTCCGGGCGGGGTCGCCTCCTCGTCGCGCTCGTTCTCGATCGCGATGGCGGCGTACCGCTTGTCCTTGCTGATCGCGATGGAGTCGGGCTGGCCGCCGAGGTCGTGGCTCGCCACCCGCTTGCGGTCGCGCAGCGAGATGACGTCGAGACGGCCGGACGGATCGGTGTACTCGGCGCTGGTGTTGACCACCACCAGGACGTACTGGCCGACCACGGCCACCGAGGTCGGCTCGTCCTCGGCGTCGCCGAGTTCGGTCAGCGACAGCGTTCCGAGCCCCCGCGGGCTGTCGGGCCTGCTGATGTCGAGGAAGCCGATCCGCCGGGCCGCCGCGTCGGTGTAGACCAGGGTCCGGCCGTCCTCGCTCGTCGCCGAGATCTCGGCGACGGTCGTGGTGGCCGGGTCCTCGCCGGCCGGCCGGTTCTGGAAGACCGGGTAGGTCGCGGTGCGGTCGAAGGCGACCGGCCGCCGCGATTCCTGATGCGCGCTCGCCGCGCCCGTGCCGGCCAGCAGTCCGGCGGCGACAGCTACGGCCACGACCGCGGCGTAGGTTCTCTTCGGGGGCATCGTTTCTCCGTTGCACGACATTGCACGACATGGACGGAGCAAGATCGTCCCACTTGCGGGCAAGCACGGAACGTCGCCCGGATGAACAACCGACGAAGATCATCGATGCCGCGCGGTACCGCCGGTGCGGCCACCGCGGAGGCAGGCGGCACCGCGGGCTGTGTCGCCCCGGTCCCCCGGTCGGTGACCTCGCGCCGGCATGGCGACGCGGAGACATGGCGAGGGGCCGGGAGGAGGTCGTCCGCCTCCTCCCGGCCCCTCGGCGTCGTTCAGGTCACCGCTGTGGTGGTGCGGTGACCGCCCAGTCGCCCGAGGGCAGGGATTCGGTGCCGTCCGCGGCCACCGCCGTCACCCAGTAGTACGAGGTGGTGCCCCGCCTCGCGCCGGTGTCGAAGTACACGAAGGCACCGCTGCCGAGTTCGGCGATCCTCTCGTACGCGGCGGTCGCGGGGTTCCAGCGGTGGACGCGGTAGCCGCCCGCGGCCTCCGGGGCGGATCCGCCGAGACCCCTCCACCTCACCTCGTTCCCCTCGTCCCCCTCCGCCGCGTACACCGTGACGTCCAGCGGTGAGCCCTCGGGCGTCGGCACGCTCGGCGTCATGTCGAGTTCGGTCGCGGACACGGCCTCGGCCGTCCCGGTCCATCGGAGGGAGGAGTTCCCGGCGGCGTCGATGGCGTCGATGTAGAAGCAGGCGCGCTCACCGTCGGGAAGGCCGGTGTACGTGTACGAGGTGGTGTCCGCCCACAGGTACTCCACCAGGCTGCCGAAACAGCGCTGTTCCTCGCCCTCGTCGCCGATGATCTCGCCCCGGTGGACGGTGTACTTGGCGATGTCGGCGGCCGGATTCGCGTCCCAGCCCAGATCGAAACCGTACTCGGTCGGGGTGACGGTCAGCCCGGTGACGGCGGGCGGCGCAACGAGGTCCCTGCTCCTGCCGCCGACGACGGCGGACCGCCCGGACTGGTTGCCCGCCGCGTCGAGGGCGGTCACCCGGTAGTAGTAGGAGACGCCGTCGACCGCCGAGGTGTCCCGGTACGAGACCTGGTCCGTGGTGGCGACCTGGGCGAACGCGCCGTCCGACCCCACCGCCCGGTACACGCGGTACGAGACCGCTCCCGTGACCCCGTGCCAGCCGATCAGCAGCCCGTTCGTGCCGGCGGCGGCGGTCAGCCCGGAGGGGGCCGCGGGCGCGGTCCGGTCCACGGTGGTGACGGCCTGGTCGGCGGTGCCGGCGGATTCGTTGCCCGCCTTGTCGTACGCGCGGACCTCGTAGTAATAGGTCTCGCCGGTCGCGGGCACGCTGCCGTCGGTGTAGGACGCCGCGATCGTCGTCGCCAGGGGCTTGGTGCCGAAGGAGGCGCCCTTGACGCGGCGGTAGACGCGGTACCCGCCGAGGTCCATCTCCTTGTTCCTCGACCAGCTCGTCCTGGCCTTGCCCGTGTTCCTGTCGTACGTCGTCGACGGGCCCGTGGGCATGCGCGGCGCGACCTTGTCGACACCCGCGGAGATGCGGGGCTCGTAGACGAAGTTCACCTCCGCCTTCCCGGTCCAGTGGACGAAGTCGACGCGCAGCGTGTGCTGCCCGGCCGGGACGGTGACGTTGACGGTCTTCTTCTGGGGCGTGGAGACGTTCTTCCAGAGATCGAGCTTGCGGGTGCCGTCGAGATAGACACGGACGCCGTCCTGCGCGGTGACCGGCAGGGAGAAGGGACCGCCGGAACCGAAGTCGCGGGTGACGGACCAGCGGACCGAGAAGTTGTCCTTGGGCAGACCGGCCACGGGGGCGCCGGTGCCCCACTTCTCGCTGATCATGCTGTCGCAGTCCGTCTTCTTCGGGGTGCCGGAGAAGGTGGTGTTCGCGAAGAACTGCCGTTTGTACACCGGCGAGGGACAATTGACAACGGCGAAGGCCGGAGCTGCCCCGGCGAGCAGACCGCCCGCGGTGGCGAGCACAACAGCGCTGGCGGCCAGGGCCGTTGTGCGGCTGGCTGGTTTCATTCCGTCCTCTGGTCGGATCATGACGGCCGCAGGAGGCCGCTCGTGATCACGACTCGCGAGGCGGGGACTTGGTTGTACGGTCCGGGGCGCCGGACGATCGTCCGACTCCGGCCGGATCCCGCCGTACCGCCTTCTTGACGGCCCATCGGAGCACACTCAGACTGTTCGTGACGGTCACGATTGTCAGCGCTCACCCGCGCGGGATTCCCTGCTCAGGTGGGTCATCGGCCCCGGCCCGCTGACAGGCAACCCTTCCACTGCGACGGGGTGCCCCGGGTGACGACCAGGTCCCACCCCGGCGGTGGGGCAAGTGCGGTCTCGTAGTCTCGCGAGGCCCGACGAACGGGACGGGACCGGCGCAGATGCCCAGGACATCGCGGAAGAACAGAAGCGCCCGCCGGACCTTCCGGCCGGCGCCGCTGCCGCGTCCGCGCCTGCTGACCAAGCGCCGGCACATCGATCTGCTGCGGCTCCGCAACGGCTGCGCACCGGCCGCCTGAGCAGAACCGGTCCGCAAACGCAGTTCCGGGTCCGGGCGTTGTGCGCTGCCGCGCGCCGCCGGCCCCTCCTCCCCGTACGGCCACCGGCGCCGAAGAAGCCACCGGGGCTCCACCGCACCCCTGGAGAGAGCCATGTCCGAGACCTTTGCCTCCCGCGAGACCATGCCCGAGACCCTGACGCGGACGTCCTTCCCGACGGCGCTCCCCGATTCCCGCCCCGGCACGCCCCCGCGTTTCCGCGGCCGTATCGGCGCCGATCTGGCTGGTGGGTACTACCCGGCGGCCCACCGCTACCACCTGTATCTCTCGCCCGGCTGTCCGAGCTCACTGCGTGTCTCGATCACCCTCGGCCTCCTCGGACTGGAGGACTCGGTCGGCACCACCCCCCTTCCGTCCCCGGCCGGCGCCCCCGACGCGCTCGCGGCACTGCGCACGGCCTACGCGACGACCCGGCACCGCTACGACGGCCCGCTGACCGTGCCCGCGCTGTGCGACCTGTGGAGCGGACGGATCGTGAGCAACCACACTGCCGACATCCTCGACGACCTCGCCCTCCACTTCGCCGACCAGGACGACACCGAGCTGCCCCGCCTGCGGCCCGCCGCCCTGGCCGACGACATCGACGCCGTCCGCGAACTCCTCGGTGAGGACCTCGCCCAGGCCCCGGCGCCGGACCCGGCGCTGGATCTTCTGGAGGGCCGGCTGGCCTCGCATCCCTATGCGCTGGGCGAGACGCTGACGGCCGCGGACGTGGATCTGTGGGTGGCCCTCGTCCACCTGGACGCCGACGGTCTGCGGCGCGTCGCCGCCGACGGCCGCCTCTGGTCGTACGTACGGCGGCTGGGGGCCCATCCGGCCTTCCACAAGATCCCGCGTACCGACATTCCGCGCACCGACGTTCCGGGTACGGAGGGGAAGCGGGAACACGGCGGTGAGGATCTGTGTTCACCCGGGAGGGACGAGAACGGCGCCGCGGACCGGAGCCGGGTCCCGGTGCCGGCGGGTCAGGAGTGCCGGCCCCAGGCCCTGGCCTGCTGAACCGGGCGGAGCCTACGGCGATGGCGCGAACGCGAGCCCGGCACGGCGCGAGCCGGCCGGGACGGAGGTGACGGCGGTGCGGGACGTTCCTCGGCGGCCCCTGGTCACCATTGCCATGTACACGCGGCGGCACATCGACCTCCAGCGTGTCGCCGC
>NZ_MAUD01000372.1 GCF_001700515.1 Streptomyces lushanensis | reverse complement strand
AGGCGACATTCAGCTCGCCGTTCGCGAAGTGGTTCGCGGACGGCGAGCTGAATGTCGCCTACAACTGCGTCGACCGCCATGTGGAGGCCGGCCACGGTGACCGTGTCGCGATCCACTTCGAGGGCGAGCCTGGCGACAGCCGCGCGATCACCTACGCGGAGCTGAAGGACGAGGTGTCCCGCGCCGCGAACGCCCTCACCGAGCTGGGGGTGCGCAAGGGCGACCGGGTCGCGGTCTATCTGCCGATGATCCCCGAGGCGGCGGTCGCGATGCTGGCCTGCGCGCGGATCGGGGCGGCGCACTCGGTGGTCTTCGGAGGCTTCTCCGCCGAAGCCGTCGCCTCCCGTATCCAGGACGCGGACGCCAAGCTGGTCATCACCGCCGACGGCGGTTACCGCCGGGGCAAGCCGAGCGCGCTCAAGCCCGCCATCGACGAGGCCGTCACCAAGTGTCCGCAGGTCGAGCATGTGCTGGTGGTGCGGCGCACCGGCCAGGACACGGCCTTCGACGACAGCCGCGATGTGTGGTGGCACGACATTGTCGGCCGTCAGTCCACGGAGCACGCCCCGGAGGCGTTCGGCGCGGAGCACCCGCTGTTCATCCTTTACACCTCGGGCACGACAGGGAAGCCGAAGGGCATCCTGCACACCTCGGGCGGCTATCTGACCCAGGCGGCCTACACCCACCACGCGGTCTTCGACCTCAAGCCCGAGTCGGACGTCTACTGGTGCACCGCCGACATCGGCTGGGTGACGGGCCACTCGTACATCGTCTACGGTCCGCTCGCCAACGGCGCCACCCAGGTCATGTACGAAGGCACCCCCGACACCCCCCACCAGGGCCGCTTCTGGGAGATCATCCAGAAGTACGGGGTGACGATCCTCTACACGGCGCCGACGGCCATCCGTACGTTCATGAAGTGGGGCGACGACATCCCCGCCAAGTTCGATCTGACCTCCCTGCGGGTGCTGGGCTCGGTCGGCGAACCGATCAACCCCGAGGCCTGGATCTGGTACCGGGAGAACATCGGCGCGGGCAGGACCCCCATCGTGGACACCTGGTGGCAGACCGAGACCGGCGCCATGATGATCTCCCCGCTCCCGGGCGTCACCGAGACCAAGCCCGGCTCCGCCCAGCGCGCCCTGCCCGGCATCTCCGCCACGGTCGTCGACGACGAGGCCAACGAGGTGCCCGACGGAGGCGGCGGCTATCTCGTCCTGACCGCGCCATGGCCCTCCATGCTGCGGACGATCTGGGGCGACGACCAGCGGTTCATCGACACCTACTGGTCACGCTTCGAGGGCAAGTACTTCGCCGGTGACGGCGCCAAGAAGGACGACGACGGCGACATCTGGCTGCTCGGCCGTGTCGACGACGTCATGCTGGTCTCGGGGCACAACATCTCGACCACCGAGGTCGAGTCCGCGCTCGTCTCGCACCCCAAGGTGGCCGAGGCCGCGGTCGTCGGCGCCGCCGACGAGACCACCGGCCAGGCGATCGTCGCCTTCGTCATCCTGCGTGGCAGCGCCACCGTCGATGACGGGCTCGTCGCCGAGCTGCGCAATCACGTCGGCACCACGCTCGGCCCGATCGCCAAGCCCAAGCGGATCCTGCCTGTCGCGGAGCTTCCCAAGACCCGCTCCGGCAAGATCATGCGACGGCTGCTGCGCGACATCGCCGAGAACCGCGCGCTCGGGGATGTCACCACCCTCACCGACTCCTCCGTGATGGATCTCATCCAGAGCCAGTTGCCCAGCGCGGCCAGCGAGGACTGAGCAGCACCGGGGCAGGTCACCACCGGAACAGATCACCGCTGGGACTGGTCACTACCCGGACGGATGCCACGCAGGTACCCCGATGACGCCCCGCTCTGTGCCTGCGCCAGTCCGCGCATAAAGTGAAGATCACCTGATACATCCCCTGTGCGCCCCCGTTAAGGTGGGTATCACGTCAACAGCACAACAAGAATCTGGGTGCGCCGGGAAGTCTGGTCGGCACGTGATGCGTCGTGTCCGCCGAACCGACCCGGAGGTCTTCACCCGTGCCAGCGCCCACGGACACCACCCGTAAGTTCCTCGGACGGCTGTCGCTGCCCGAGCGGAACTATCTCGCTGACGCGCTGCGCACCGAGACCCTTGGTGGCGTGCTGCTGCTCGCCGCCGCCGTCGCCGCCCTGATCTGGGCGAACACCCCGCTGAGCGACAGCTACGAATCCGTACGCGACGCCCACTTCGGCCCCGGCGCGCTCGGCCTCGACCTCTCCGTGCAGCACTGGGCCGCCGATGGCCTTCTCGCGGTCTTCTTCTTTGTGGCCGGCATCGAACTCAAGCGTGAGCTGGTCGCGGGAGAACTGCGCGACCCCAGGGCCGCCGCGCTGCCCGTGATCGCGGCGCTGTCCGGTATGGCCGTACCGGCACTGGTCTATGTGCTGGTCAACGTGGCCGGCGGTGGATCACTGGACGGCTGGGCCGTTCCGGTGGCCACCGATATCGCGTTCGCGCTCGCCGTTCTCGCGGTCATCGGCACCTCGCTG
Organism: Streptomyces lushanensis; assembly: GCF_001700515.1. Classification (GTDB taxonomy): domain Bacteria; phylum Actinomycetota; class Actinomycetes; order Streptomycetales; family Streptomycetaceae; genus Streptomyces; species Streptomyces lushanensis. Next base: position 7,688 of record NZ_MAUD01000372.1, on the reverse strand, counting down.
CCCTCCGCGCTGCGCGCGTTCCTTCTCACTCTCGCCGTCGTCGACGACCTGTTCGCGATCCTGATCATCGCGGTCTTCTTCACCAGCGATCTGAACCTCATGGCGTTGGGCGGCGCCGTCGCCGCCCTCGTCGTCTTCTGGCTGCTGCTGAGGAAGGAGGTGCGCGGCTGGTACGTATATGTCCCGCTGGCCCTGGTCACCTGGGGGCTGATGTACAACAGCGGCGTCCACGCCACCGTCGCCGGTGTCGCGATGGGACTGATGCTGCGCTGCCACAGGAGGGAAGGCGAGGAGCGCTCCCCCGGCGAGCACATCGAGCACCGGGTGCGCCCGCTCTCGGCCGGTCTGGCCGTGCCGCTGTTCGCTCTCTTCTCCGCGGGCGTCCCGGTCTCCGGCGGAGCGTTCGGCGAGGTCTTCGCCCGGCCGGAGACCCTGGGTGTCGTCCTCGGGCTGGTGGTCGGCAAGGCGATCGGTATCTTCGGCGGTACCTGGCTGGCCGTACGTTTCACCAGAGCCGAACTCAACGGCGATCTGTCCTGGCCCGATGTCTTCGCCCTCGCCTCGCTCGCCGGAATCGGCTTCACGGTCTCGTTGCTCATCGGCGAACTCGCGTTCTCGTCCGATCCGGCGCTCACCGACGAGGTGAAGGCGGCCGTACTGCTGGGCTCGCTGATCGCCGCCGTCATATCCGGCGTTCTGCTCAAGCTACGGGTACGTACGTACCGTGCGCTGTACGAGGACGAGGAGCGCGACGAGGATCGGGACGGCATCCCCGACATCTACGAACAGGACGACCCGGCGTACCACCTGCGGATGGCCGCGCTGTACGAGGCGAAGGCCGCGGAGCACCGCCGGCTTGCTGAACACGCGGGGGCGGCGCGCGATAACGGCGACAGTCCGGCATGATCGGACATCGGATTCGCAGCGGAGAGTCCGCGACGACAAAGAAGTCCACGGCAAAGAAGTCCGCAGCAGAGAAGTCCGTAGCAGAGAAGCGAGAAGAGGGAGTCACCGATGAGCGACCCCGGCACGCAAGTCGCCGACGCTGTCCGGACCGGCACAGTGGTCCAGCCCGTCACTACCGACCGCAGTATCGGTCAACTCGTCGCCGCGGCGACCGCCGAGATGTCCGCGCTGGTGCATGACGAGATCGCCCTGGCCAAGGCGGAGATCCGGCAGGATGTGAAGCGTGGCGTGACGGGCGGCGCGGCCATCACCGTCGCGGGCGTCCTCGCCCTGTTCTCGCTGCCGGTGCTGAGCTTCGCCGCCGCGTACGGGATCCACAATCTGGGGCTCGGTCTCGCCTGGTCGTTCCTGATCGTCGGCGCCGCGTTTCTGGTGCTCGCCGCACTGGCCGCCGTGCTCGCGCTGCTGAAGTTCAAGAAGGTCAAGCCGCCGGAGAAGTCGATCGCCTCGGCCAAGGAGACGGCCGCCGTACTCCAGAATGTCAAGCCTCACCCGCGCAGGGTGGGGAAGCGTGTCAAGTCTGTGGCACGCTCGTCTGCATGACCGCCGCTGATTCCGACCCGGGCAAGACCGACGGCTCGCCCGCGACTTCTGGTATTTCGGGTGCTTCAGGCGCATTTGGCGCCTCCGGTTCGACACCGACTTCCGGTTCGACACCGGCCTCCGCCGTCCGTCTTACCGGTCCCTGGACCCACAGGGATGTAGCGGCCAATGGTGCCCGCTTCCATATCGCCGAGCTGGGCGAGGGCCCGCTTGTGTTGCTGCTGCATGGCTTTCCGCAGTTCTGGTGGGCCTGGCGGCATCAGCTCATGGCGCTCGCGGACGCCGGCTACCGCGCGGTGGCCATGGACCTGCGGGGCGTGGGCGGCAGCGACCGTACGCCCCGGGGATACGACCCGGCCAACCTGGCCCTCGACATCACCGGCGTGGTGCGCTCCCTCGGTGAGCCCGACGCCGCGCTGGTCGGCCACGATCTGGGCGGCTATCTCGCCTGGACCGCCGCCGTGATGCGGCCCAAGCTGGTGCGCAGACTCGCGGTCTCCTCGATGCCGCACCCGCGCCGCTGGCGCTCGGCGATGCTCTCCGACTTCGCACAGAGCCGGGCCGGCTCCTACATCTGGGGCTTCCAGCGACCGTGGCTGCCGGAGCGTCAGCTCGTCGCGAACGACGCGGCGCTGGTGGGACAGCTGATCCGGGACTGGTCGGGGCCCACGCTCCCCGACGACAAGGCGATCGACGTCTACCGGCGCGCGATGACCATTCCCTCGACGGCGCACTGCTCGATCGAGCCGTACCGCTGGATGGTGCGGTCGATGGCACGGCCCGACGGCATCCAGTTCAACCGGCGGATGAAGCGCCCGGTGCGGGTACCCACGCTCCAGTTGCACGGATCGCTCGATCCGGCGATGAGGACGCGAAGTACGGCGGGGTCGGCCGAGTATGTGGAAGCGCCCTACAGATGGCGGCTGTTCGATGGGCTCGGACACTTCCCTCATGAAGAGGATCCGGCGGCGTTCTCCGCGGAGCTCATCAACTGGCTCAAGGACCCCGAGCCGGACCGCTAGGCCCTGTCCGGCCGATCTTCATGGGCCGCGGTGCTGGTCGGATCATCGGTCCGACCGCTGACCGGAATCCCGAACCGCGAGGCCGACCGGCGAGGCCGAAGAGATAACCCGGACGACTGATTCGCCGCGCCGATATGGTCACCCTCTGAACGCTTGTCCTACGAACAGCCAATTGCCTCGCGCATAGGCCAATTGGCCCTCTCCCGTACGGTTACCGACCATGGGGCAGGGGCAGACGTCGGGGTATGGGCTGGACGCACGACTACGGTGACACAGCACGCAACCGCCGCTCGGCCGCTGGGCCGATCACCCGCAAAGGGGGCGGCCAGGAAGGTCAGGGGCATGATGCGCGCCTCGGCATTTCCCTGATTCTCCGCCGCAGAGCGCGCTGGGTCTCGGCCCGGCTCCGCCATCAACGCAGCTAGGCACTGTCCGGTGGATCTTCGCGGGCACGAAGATCCACCGGACAGGTCCTGGGCCTTGGCTCCGGGCCGGCCTCGGGCCCGACCCGTGGCGCGCCATCTCGACGGCTCAGCGGCTCGGGACCGAGGACTGAGATCCTGGGTCCCGGGCCGGGTCCACGCCGGGCCGCCCGAGCCGGCCCGAGTCGGGCCGAGCGGCGACCGCGGCCGGGGCCGTGCCGTCTACAGCGCGCACTGATCGGTGTCGACCTGCTGGTTGGCGGTCCTGCCGAGCGTGATGTCGTCGCGGATCTCATCGGCCGTCAGGGCGTAGCCGGTCTGCGGGTCGTCGAGCGACCGGGCGAAGATGACTCCGTACACCTTGCCCTCCGGCGTGAGGAGCGGGCCTCCGGAATTGCCCTGCCGTACGGTCGCGAACAGCGAGTAGACATCGCGCTGCACCTCGCCGCGGCGGTAGATGTCCGGCCCGTTGGCGTTGATACGGCCGCGAACCCGCGCGGAGCGCACGTCGTACGCGCCGTTCTCCGGGAAGCCCGCGACGATCGCGCCGTCGCCGCTCACCGCGTCCGCGTCGGTGAACTCAAGAGGCGTCGCCGGAAGGTTCGGCACGTCCAGTACGGCGATGTCGCGCTGCCAGTCGTAGAGGACGACCTTGGCGTCGTACAGCCGTCCCTGACCGCCTATCTGGACCGTGGGCTCCTCGACGCCGCCCACGACATGCGCGTTGGTCATGACCCGGCGGTCGGCGAAGACGAAACCGGAGCCTTCCAGGACCTTGCCGCAGCTCGGCGCCGTACCGACGACCTTGACTATCGAATTCTGGGCACGGGCCGCGACCGGGCTGCCGGCGAGCGCCGGGTCCGGCGGCCGGACCTCGGTGATGGGCTCGTTGTCGAACGGGCTGAAGACCTGTGGGAAGCCGTTCTGCGCCAGTACGGAGGAGAAGTCCGTGAACCATGCCGACGCCTGTGTGGGCACCACCCGGGAGACCCCGAGCAGCACCTTGGAGCTGCGGACCTCCTTGCCGAGCGTCGGCAGCGACGTCCCGGCGAGGGCCGAGCCGATCAGCCAGGCGACCAGCAGCATGGCCACGACATTGACCAGCGCGCCGCCGGTGGCGTCCAGGGCGCGGGCGGGCGACCACGTGATGTGGCGGCGCAGCTTGTTGCCGAGGTGCGTGGTGAAGGCCTGGCCGACGGAGGCACAGACGATCACTATGACGACCGCGACGACGGCGGCCGTGGTGGAGACCTCGGAGTCCGCCGTGAGCCTGGCCCAGACCACGGGGAGCAGATAGACCGCGACGAGACCACCGCCGAGAAAGCCGATCACCGACAGGATGCCGACGACGAACCCTTGGCGGTATCCGACGATCGCGAACCATACGGCGGCGAGCAGCAGCAGGATGTCCAGCACGTTCACCGTCAATAGCCTCGCTAGCCTCGCGGATACGTCTCGGTCGCCCCGCCCGGCCGGCGGTGCGGGCTGCCGCCGCCCCGCCGGTGGTACGGGCCCCGCCGTCGTCGCCGGGCCGGTGACCCGGCGGTACGCCGGTGGCCTGGCAGCACAAGGGCCCGGCGGCCGGTGGCGGACATCGCCACGGCCACAGAGCCCCGGAAGGGTTGCCGCCCCCGGAAGGGCACGGCATGAGGGTCAGCCTGTCATGCGCGCCAGTCGAGCGGGACCTCCTTCGACCGGTCCCACGGACGCTCCCAGCCCGAGAAATGCAGAATCCGGTCGATCACTCCGGCCGTAAAACCCCAGACCAGGGCAGATCCCACCAGAAAGGCGGGGCTGTGATGGCCTCTGGGGTGACGGGTGATCGCGCGATTGGCCGGATCCGTGAGTTCCGCCACGGGCACGGTGAAGACACGGGCCGTCTCGGCGGGATCGACCACACCGACCGGGGTGGGACGGCGCCACCAGCCGAGGACCGGCGTCACCACGAAGCCGCTCACCGGGATGTAGAGCCTCGGCAGCACGCCGAAGAGCTGGACGCCCGACGGATCGAGACCGGTCTCCTCCTCGGCCTCGCGCAGCGCCGCCCTGAGCGGTCCGGTGGTCGCGGGATCGCCGTCCTCGGGATCGAGGGAGCCTCCGGGGAACGAGGGCTGTCCCGGATGCGAGCGCAGGCTGCTGGCCCGCTCCATCAGCAGCAGTTCGGGACCCCGGGGGCCCTCGCCGAAGAGCACGAGCACGGCGGACTGCCGTCCGTCGCCGCTCGCGGGCGGCAGAAAGCTGCTGAGCTGTTCCGGCGCCACCCCCAGTGCGCCGCGCTCGACGGGCGTGAGCCAGTCGGGCAGTCCCTCGGCGGTGACGGTGATCTCCGTCGCCCGATCGCCGTACGTCCTGTCGGTTCGTGTCATACGCACCCCTGTCGCTCCCCTGTCCCTCAACGCGTTCCGCCCGTCGGATCGTTCCGCCCGTACGAGTGGACCGTCCCGCCCCCGCCCGGACCTCGCCGTACGCCCGGACCGTCCCGCCCGGAGCTCGCCGTACGCCCGGACCGTCCCCTCCGGACCTCGCCGCGCGCCCGGACCGTCCCGACCACGACCCCGCGCCCACGGGGACGCGACCGGTAAGGCGTCGCTCATACGGCGCCCATCGGCGGCGCGGCCTTCCCGGGGTAGTCGGGCGGCGGGTTCAGCCGCTGGCCCGGATAGCCGCCCATCTCGTACTTGAGCAGCTTCCGCGCCTTCTCCGGATCCGTCTCGCCCTCGCCGTACGAAGGGCACAGATGCGCGATGGGACAGGCGCCGCAGGCGGGCTTGCGGGAGTGGCAGATCCGGCGGCCGTGGAAGACCACCCGGTGCGAGAGCATCGTCCACTCGCTCTTCGGGAAGATCTCCGCGATCTCGGCCTCGACCTTCTCCGGATCCTCCTGCTCGGTCCACTTCCAGCGCCGGACCAGCCGGCCGAAGTGCGTGTCGACGGTGAGGCCGGGGACGCCGAAGGCGTTGCCCAGCACCACGTTCGCCGTCTTGCGCCCCACACCGGGCAGGGAGACGAGATCGTCGAGCCGACCGGGCACCTCGCCGTCGAAACGGTCGCGCAGAGCCGTGGAGAGCCCTATGAGCGACTTCGCCTTCGCCCGGAAGAAGCCGGTCGGCCGGACGATCTCCTCCAGCTCCTCCGGCACGGCGGCGGCCATGTCCTCGGGCGTCGGATACTTCGCGAAGACCGCGGGCGTGGTCTGGTTGACCCGGAGATCGGTCGTCTGAGCGGACAGGACCGTCGCGACCAGCAGCTCGAAGGGGTTCCGGAAGTCCAGCTCGGGATGGGCGTACGGATAGACCTCGGCCAGCTCACGGTTGATCCGCCGGGCCCGCCGGACCATCGCCAGTCTGGACTCCGGCTTGACTTTTGTCGTTTTTGCGGCTTTATTCGGTTTCGCTGAAGGCTGTTCGCCCACAGCGGAATTGGGATCCGCGGACACTCTTTCAGCCCCCTTGGCCTGCGCTGTCATCGGCGGATTCGACACCCGGCCAGCGTAAAGCCCCGCACCGACATCCGCCCCGGCCATGGCCGATCGCCACTCGAATCGGCCTCACGGGCACATGTCCGGACGTTCGTGCGTCAAACTTGTGACCGATCGCATGGTTTCGGACAAGCGGAATCCGGTGGAGGGCCGAACGGTCCAGGGATGCCAAGCCACCCGAGAAGAAGCGGCATGTACGGCATCATGGGGACGACGGTCCCCGCGCAGGTGGGGACCACGGTTCCCTGAGCAGGTCGACAAGGAGAGAACACGTGGACGACGTTCTGCGGCGTGCCCCGCTCTTCGCGGCGCTCGACGACGAGCAGGCGGCAGAGCTGCGCGCCTCGATGAGTGAAGCGACGCTCGCGCGCGGTGACGCGCTCTTCCACGAGGGCGACCCCGGCGACCGGCTTTACGTGGTCACCGAAGGCAAGGTCAAGCTCCACCGCACCTCCCCCGACGGCCGCGAGAACATGCTGGCCGTGCTCGGCCCCGGTGAGCTGATCGGCGAGCTGTCCCTCTTCGACCCGGGCCCGCGCACCGCCACCGCGACCGCGCTCACCGAGGTCAAGCTGCTCGGTCTGGGCCACGGTGATCTCCAGCCCTGGCTGAACGCGCGCCCTGAGGTGGCCACGGCCCTGTTGCGTGCCGTCGCCCGCAGGCTGCGCAAGACCAACGACCAGATGTCCGACCTGGTCTTCTCCGACGTTCCCGGGCGGGTGGCCCGCGCGCTCCTCGATCTGTCGCGCCGCTTCGGTGTGCAGTCCGAGGAGGGCATCCATGTCGTGCACGATCTGACGCAGGAGGAGCTGGCACAGCTCGTCGGCGCGTCCCGTGAGACGGTCAACAAGGCGCTGGCCGACTTCGCGCAGCGTGGCTGGCTGCGGCTGGAGGCGCGCGCGGTGATCCTGCTGGACGTGGAGCGCCTCGCGAAGCGCTCGCGCTGACCGGCTGCGGACAGGCGACCGACCGCGGGCCGAATCGGGCCGACTGGGTCGACGGAAGGTCGCCCGTACCGGCCAGGGACGCGCGCCCGGCCGCGGGCCGACCGCTACGGGCCGACCGCTACGGGCCGGGCGACCGGCTCGGCAGAAGGGCTCTTCCGTCCCGGAGGGGCCCTTCGGCATGTCGGGACCCTTTGGGACGGCGGGGCGGGACCCTTCGAAGCACGCCAGTTCTCACGCCAGGTCCTTCGTTCGGGTCCCTAGGTCCTGTCCGGCGGATCTTCGTGGATCGGGCCGCGGCGTTCGGTGGAGG
>NZ_MAUD01000371.1 GCF_001700515.1 Streptomyces lushanensis | reverse complement strand
TACGCCTTCTCGGTGGCGCCGGACGCCATGAGTACGGCGGGCGCGCGCGGGAGCGCCCGCTGGGACCTCACCCTCCAGCCTGGCGAGGAGACCGTACTGGGCGTGGTGCTGGAGATCGGGGACTCGGCCGGGGCCGTGGCGCGCGACGCGGCGACGGTCGCGGCGTCCTTCGCGGCGGAGTTCGACGCCGTGGCCGAGCGCTGGCGCCGGACCTGGAACAGCGCCTTCGAGCCGGGCAACACGGAGTTCTCCGGGCATCTGCCCACCCTGCGCACCGAGGACGCGGACCTGGCCCGTACGTACTATCTGGGCGCGCTGCTGGCCGTCTATCTGCGCAACACCAAGGTCAGTCCGGTCGGTCCGGTGTTCCTGACCGGCGGGCCGCGCCTGGGCGCCACCACCACCTTCTTCTGGGACATCTCGGAGTGGGCCAGGACCGCGGCCCTGCTCGAACCCGACGGTCTGCGCCGCTGGATCCTCGCCGCGCTGGCGCAGCCGTACGAGCGGTGCCACTCCTTCGACACCCGCAACCTGCTGCCGGTCGGCAACCACTACTCGGCCAACGACCACGCGCTCTTCAGGACCGTGAAGGCGTATGTGGGAGTGACCGGCGATCTCGGGCTGCTCGACGAGCACGCGGGCGGACGGCGTGTGCTCCAGCATCTGCGGGAGATGGCGTTCCGCCCGAACACACTGCGGGCGACCTTCGGCGGGGGCGTGCTGGCCGACTTCGGCCGGGACGCCTGGGAACTGCTGGAGTGCGTGCCGAACTACCGCGACGCGGTGGTCTCGCTGAACGCCGGTTACACCGGGATGCTGCGTTCGCTGGCCGCGCTGCTGCGCGCGCTCGGTGAGGGGCACGAGGAGGAGGCCGCGGTGGCCGAGGCCGAGGCCGCCGAACTGTCCGCCGCCGTGCTGGGCCAGTACGCCGGGGACGGGCGCTGGATGATCTCCCACCCGGAGGGCGACGAGGTCATCGGCCACTGCCTGGACTTCGAACTCGTCGCGGCCGACATGGCCGAGGATCTGTCGGCGGACCAGCGCGCGGAGATGGTCGACTTCGTCACCGGACACCTGCTGGACGGCGACTGGATGCGCGCCCTCGATCCCGGCGACCCGATCGCGCCGCTCTCGGACCGGCCCGACCACGGCGCGGCGGGCGCCTTCGCGGCCTGGCCCGGGGCCACCTCGTTCGGGCTCTGCCGGCTGGGCCGCCCCGATGTCGCGGCCGATGTGCTGCGCCGCGCGCACCGCGCGACCTCCGGCGGGCTCTGGGGCCAGGCCATGGAGGTCGCCGAGGACGGCGGCTACCGCGTCGCGGGCCGGGGCGTGGCGAACCGGGACAGCAATGCCGCCGTCGCCGTGACGGAGGCCGTCCTCGCGGGGCTCTTCGGTATCGAGGCCGGAGTCGAGTCCCTGAGCAAGGACATCGGAACGACCCGTACCCCGTACGGGCGACTGGAGAACGTCCGGGCCATCGGCTTCGACCTGCCCAGGTCGCGGTAGAGCCGGTCCGGGGGACCGTGCGGCCGTGCGCGGGAACGCACGGCCGCACCGCACGGAAACACCTGTACCGCCCTCTCGCACCACCCCTACTCACAGGACCCCGACTCGAAGGAGAGCCGTCATGGGGCAGGAGAGTACGACGCGGAGAGTGATCCGCGGATTGGGACGACCACGCGGGTACGCACTGGTGGTGGCGCTGGCCGTCGCCGTACCGCTGGCGATTCCCGGCAGCGCGGTGGCCGGAAACGCCACGAGCACCGGGAACGAGTCCGTGCGGGCACTGGCGGCGGGACCGCCGACGCCCGCCCAGCAGTGGGACACCCTGAGGGCCAAGCTCGCCGGTATCAAGGGCGTGTGGACCGACCAGGCCTACTCGGGTTCGGTCTCGAACGCGATGCCCAACACCGCCCTGCTCGGGAACGGTGACGTCGGAGTGACCTCCGGCGGCAGCACGGGCGTCAAGACGTTCTACGTCTCCAAGGGGGACTTCTGGAACGCCAACCCCAGCCCGAGGCCGGCCCCCATCGGCGGGGTGACCATCACCGGCACCACCGTCCAGACCGGTGACAATCTCGCCATCGGCGCACGGGCGACCGCCAGCAGCACGGAGGGTTCCTTCACCCCCGACCGGGCCGTGAACGGCCAGTGGGGCAACGGCTACGAGGGCTGGGTCTCCCAGGTCGGCAAGCCGCAGTGGATCACCCTCGACCTGGGCTCCGTCAAGACCGTGGGCCGCTACGTCATACGCAACGACAACGCCGCGCGCCCCGGAAACGCGGCCTTCAACACCAAGAACATGGCGTTCCAGACCAGTGCGGACGGCACCAACTGGAACAGCGTCGACACGGTGCAGAACAACACCGCCGATGTCATCGACCGGTCCGTCACCGCCGTACAGACCCGGTACATCAGGATCAACGTCACCGAGCCGACGCAGAGCACAACGCCCGACTCGACGCAGAACCCCCGGGCGCGGATCGGCCAGATCGAGCTGTACGCGCAGAGCGGGGGTGGCACTCCCCCGCCGGCCGCGCCCTTCCGCGAGGAACAGAACATCGTCGACGGCACGATCGCGACAACGATGTCACTGTCCAGCGAGCCCGTGTCCATGAAGACCTGGCTGGCCGCCGACAAGAACGTCCTGGTCACCTCCGTCACCTCCACCGGCAGCCGGCCGGTGCAGCTCCAGGCGTCGACCTACGCGGGTGCCACCACGCCCAACTCCGCCTACAGCAACAGCGCGGGGGCGGACGGCCAGGTGATGTGGGCCGAGCGCGCCACCGCCTCCGGCAGCAGGTGGGTCTCGCGCGGGGCGCTGGCGACCACGGTCCTGGGCGCGTCCGCCGTACAGGCACCGACCGTCTCGGGCGCCACCGCGAAGACGGTCTTCACCCTTCCCGCGGGCGCGACCGCGCACGTCGTCACCCAGATCGGCGGCGGCGGCCAGAACCCGTCGGCGCCGCACAACGACGCCGTGACCCAGGTACGCGCCCAGACCACGGCGTCGCTGGCGACGCTGGACACCCAGCGCGCCGACTGGTGGAAGAACTACTGGATGCGGTCGGCCGTCGAACTCGGCGACACCGTACTGGAGAAGTTCTACTACGCCGCGCAGTACTTCATCGGCGCGTCCAGCCGGGCCGGGAAGACCGCCCCGGCCCTCTACGGGATCTGGACCACCACGGACTCACCGCAGTTCAGCGGTGACTACCACCTCAACTACAACGCGCAGGCGCCGTTCTACGGCGTCTACTCCAGCAACCGTCCGGAACTCTCCCTGCCGTTCCACGAGACGATCCTGGCGTACGTCCCCGAGGCACAGCGCCGGGCCAGGCAGGATCTGAACCGGGTGAAGCCCGACTACATCAGCGGGCGCTTCCCGAGCGGCGGTGTGCCCGCCGGTGTGCTCTTCCCCGTGGGCATCGGCCCGTACGGGACGACCACCGACGACCAGTACCACCAGCAGGTCTCCAACTCCCTCTTCTCCGCCTCCCAGTTCATCTCCTACTACGAGTACACGCAGGACACCGAGTTCCTCAGGACCAAGGCGTATCCCTTCCTCAGCCAGGTCGCGCAGTTCTTCGAGAGCTATCTCGAACGCGACTCGGCGGGCAAGTACTCGATGTGGAGCGGTCCGCACGAGGGCACCTGGGGCAAGAACTCCTCGGCCGACATCGGTCTGCTCAAGCAGGTGCTGTCCACCCTGATCGCGGGCAGCCAGAAGCTCAATGTCGACGCCGGCCGCCGCGCCACCTGGCAGAACATCCTCGACAACCTGCCGGCGCAGCCCACCACGGTGTTCAACGGGAAGACGGTGTACTCACTGGTGAGCCCCGGCACCATGCAGGGGTCCGACACCCGGGACATCCACCCCGGGGACAACACCATCAACCTCGAATTCGTCCAGCCGGCCGACCAGCTCGGGATCAACTCGGACCCGGCGAAGCTGCGTGTCGGTGTGGACACCCTCGACGCCATGAACTCGTGGGGGCAGGACAACAGCTTCCCCAAGGTGTTCAACCAGGCTGCCCGGGTGGGGTATCCGGCGCAGTCGCTCATCGACAGGTTCAAGCAGGTGATCACCTCGCACCTCGCGCCGAACCTGCGGATCGCCGACTCGTTCCACGGTATCGAGAAGTCCGGGGCGACCGAGGCGGTCAACAGCATGCTGGTCCAGAGCGACCAGGGGATCATCACCCTGTTCCCGGTCTGGCCGGCGGGCAGGAACGCGAGCTTCTGGCAGCTCCGCCAGAAGGGGGCGTTCGTGGTGTCCAGCGCGAAGGAGGGTGACCGCGTCAGCTATGTCGAGGTCACCAGCAAGGCCGGCGGCACACTGCGGCTGAAGAACCCCTGGTCCACGGGCACCTTCACCGTGACCGACGCCAGTGGCGCGGCGGTGCCGTTCACCACGGCGAACGGGGTGATCTCCGTCCAGACGGCGGTGGACCGGACGTACCGCATCGTCCCGGCCTGAGCCACGCCGGGGTGCTGCGGGACCGCGCGGTCCCGCAGCACCCCGGTTCACCGCGCCGGGTCCCGGCGCATCGGCATCAGCACATCAGCATCAGCAGGACCGCGCACAGCTCGTGGCCCGCCCCGGTGGCGTCGTTCGCACCGGGGCGGGTTTTCGTTGTCGAGGGGTGGCAAGTACGGACACCACCGGTCCACCGGCGGAAATTTCGCCTAATGTGGCGTTCTAGCGGCCGGTGATCCGGTATCGATGGCGCTTTCCGTCCACCGGTGCACGTTTCCTCCCTGTCGATACGCATTTATGCTCCCCCCGGGAGCCCGGTCCCACGTGGGGTCCGGCACAGGGACAGGGCGGCCCGAGGGCCTCCGGTCTCCCTCGCATACCTCTATGCGGAATTCTCGTGCAACCTATTCCGTATAGGGCGCAGCATCCTTATGGTTCAGGACACCCGGACAGGAGCCTCAGGGGCTCCACCGGCCACGGCGGGCACCGCCCGTTCCGGCCACTAGGAGGGCAGCGCCATCTATATCGACGTCCACGGGCATGTCACCGCCCCCGACAAGCTCTACGCGTACAAAGCCGGACTCCTCTCCCATCGCGGCGCCCATGGCCGCGGGCACGCGGGAGTGACCGAGCAGCATGTCGTCGAGGCGCTCAACGCGCCGCATCCGAGTTTTGGGAAGATCTCGCATCTGCGGCATCTCGACGAGGCCGGGGTGGACATCCAGTTCATCTCACCGCGCCCGTTCCAGATGATGCACAGCGAGAGCCCGGCCAAGCTGGTCGAGTGGTTCACCGCGGAGACCAACGACGTCATCGCGATGTGCTGCGCGGTGGACAGCCGCTTCCGCGGTGTCGCGGGGATGCCGCAGTCGATGGAGCTCGACCCGGCCGCGTGGACGCGGGAGCTGCGGCGCTGCGTCAATGACCTGGGCTTCGTCGGCGCGACCCTGAACACCGACCCGTACGAGGGGCTGCGCCAGCCGCCGGCCATCGGGGACCGCTTCTGGTACCCGGTGTGGGAGGCGCTGTGCGAACTCGACGTCCCGGCCATCATCCACTCGGCGGCCTGCCGTCCTCCGGCCAGGGAGAGCTACTCGCTCCACTTCGTCCAGGAGGAGACCCTCGCGGTGGCCGGACTGCTCCAGTCCACCGTCCTCGACGACTTCCCCGAGCTCAAGATCGTCGTGTCGCACGGCGGCGGGGCCGTCCCGTACCAGAAGGGCCGCTTCTACCCCGCGGCGCTGCGGGCGGGCACCACCTTCGAGGAGCGCCTGCGCCGCCTGCACTACGACACCTGTCTCTACACACGTGACTCGATCGAGTTCCTCCTGCGCACCGTCGGTGTCGACCGCTGTCTGTTCGGTACGGAGAAGCCGGGCACCGGCTCGGTGAAGGACCCGGAGACCGGCCGCTGGATCGACGACATCCATCTGCTCATCGAGGACATCGACTGGCTGACCGACGACGACAGGACCGCGCTGTTCGAGACGAACGCGGTCGAGCTCTTCCGTCTGGAGGTGTGAGGAGGCGTGAGCGATCTCGTACTGGGCGTGGGCACCTCCCACGGCCCCCTGCTGAACACACCGCCGGAGGACTGGGGGCAGCGGGCCGCGGCCGACCGGGCCAACCGGGCGCTGGTCTTCCGGGGCGCGGAGTATCCGTACGACGACCTGCTGGCGCTGCGCGCCCCGGGGTTCGCGGCCGAATGCGACCTGGAGACACGCCGTCGGCGCCACCGGGCCTGCCGGGAGGACATCGAGGAGCTGGGCCGGCGGATCAAGGCCGCCGCACTCGACGTCCTGGTGGTCGTGAGCAGCGACCACAAGGAGGTGTTCGGCGACGAACTGCTGCCCCAGTTCGCCTTCTACTGGGGCGACACCATGCGGCACGAGCCCTTCACCCAGGAGCAGCTCGACTCCATGAAGCCGGGGCTGGCCATCGCCGAGGTCGCCAATGTGCCCGCCAGGAGCACCGTCCGTCCCGGGCATGCCGCGCTGGCCCGGCATCTGATCGAGCGGACCTCGGCCGCGGGCTTCGACCCGGCCGCGTCCCGCGCGCTGCCGCCCGGGGAATGGGGCAATTCGGGGATCCCGCACGGCTGGGGCTTCCTCTTCGAGCAGGTGCTCGGCGGTGGCACGACACCGCCGACCGTGCCGGTCTTCGTGAACACCTTCTGGGAGCCCAACCCGCCGTCCGCCGCCCGCTGTTTCGACTTCGGCGTCGCGCTGGGTGAGGCGATCCGGAACTTCCCGGAACCGTTGCGGGTGGGGATCGTCGCCTCCGGCGGGCTGAGTCACTTCGTCATCGACGAGGAACTCGACCGCGCCTTCCTCGCCGCGCTGACCGACCGGGACAGCGGCCATCTGCGCTCCCTGCCCGACGCGGTACTGCGCTCGGGGACCTCGGAGATGCGCAACTGGATCGTGGTCGCGGGAGCGCTGCACTCCTCCTCGCTGACCGCCGAACTGGTGGGCTACGAGCCGTGCTACCGCGCCGAGGCGGGCACCGGATGCGCGATGGCGTTCATGACCTGGCAGAACGAGCCCGCTGCCGATGCGGACGCTCGCCGGGACGCGTCATGACGGCGCCGGACGGTTCCGCCCTGGTGGAGCGGCTGCGGGCGCTCGACTCCTGCGCCGTGTCGGACGCGCTCGACGCGTACGGCCTGTCCACGGTGGTGCTCGGGCCCGCGCCGGTCTGGCCGGTTCCGCGTGTCGTCGCGGGGCTCGTCCGTACGGTCACCGTCGGCCCGCGCCGGTCCGACCGGCCCGCCGGCCATGTCGCCGCCGCCGCCGTGGACATCTCCGGACCGGACGATGTGCTGGTCATCGCCAACGACGGACGGACGGACGTGTCCTGCTGGGGCGGGATACTCAGCCGCGCCGCGCTCGCCCGGGGCATCGCCGGGGTGGTGGTCGACGGCGCCTGCCGGGACGCCGCCGAGAGCGCCGGTCTCGGTCTGCCGGTCTTCGCACGGGCCGTGGTGCCCGTCAGCGCGCGCGGACGTGTCGTCCAGTACGCGATGGACGAGCCGGTCCGGTTCGGTGACATCACCGTACGGCCGGGCGACTACGTCATCGCCGACGGCAACGGCGTCGCCTTCGTGCCCGGGGCCGACGCCCACCGTGTCATCGGCTTCGCCGAGCGCGTCGTCGCCCGTGAGACGGCCATGGCCGACGCGGTCGCCCAGGGGCGGCCGGTGGCCGAGGTCATGCATGACAGTCAGTTCCCCACGACCGAGGAGTCCGGCGCGTGACCGACGAAACCGCCGCCCGTGAGCCGGCCGCGGCCGACGGCACGGCGCATCCCCTGTACGGCTACTCGACCGCCACGGTCTCCGACGCGCTCGACCGGATCGGCAGGGAGGGATGTCTGCTCGGCATCGGCCCGCTGTTCGACGGCGCGCGGATCTTCGGGCGGGCCTACACCGTCTCGTACACCACGGCCGGACACCCGGCCGGCACGGTGGGCGACTATCTGGACGACATGCGGCCCGGCGATGTGGCGGTGCTCGACAACGGCGGCCGTACCGACTGCACGGTGTGGGGCGACATCCTCACCGCCATGGCGGACGACCGCGGTATCGCGGGCACCGTGATCGACGGGGTCTGCCGCGATGTGCGGCGGGCGCTCGACGTGGGCTATCCGCTGTTCACCCGCGGCCGTTACATGCGCACCGGCAAGGACCGGGTCGAGGTCCGGGACGTCCAGTGCCCGGTGAGCGTCGGCGGTGTCCGGATCGCGGCCCGTCAGCTCGTCATCGCCGACGCCGACGGCGCGGTCACCGTACCGCCCGAGGTCGAGGACGACGTGGCGGAGATCTGCCGCACCATCCATGAACGCGAGTCGCGCATCGTCGACGACGTACTCGCGGGCCGCTCCCTGGCCGAGGCGCGTGCCGCCCACGGCTATCACCTGCTGCAGAGGAACCAGGCATGACCACCGCCCCGACCGATCCCACGGACACCGCCGTCTTCCTGCGGCTGGGGACCGCGACGCTGTACGAGGCGTCGAAGCTGGACTGCTTCCTTCCGCCGCGCATACGGCCCGTCTGGCCCGGCGCCGCCGTGGTCGGCCGGGCGCTGCCGGTGGCCACCGCGCCGGCCGACAATCTGCCGCTGCACATCGCGCTCGAACACGCCTCGCCGGGCGATGTGCTGGTGGTCGACGGACAGCGGGAGGCCTGCGGCTACTGGGGCGAGGTGCTCACGGCGGCCGCACAGGCGCGCGGAGTGGCGGGGCTGGTGATCGACGGCGGTGTGCGGGACGTGGACCGCCTGCGCGAGCGTGGTTTCCCGGTCTTCAGCTCCTCGATCGCGGTGCGTACCACGGTCAAGGACGACACGGGCACGGTCGGCGACCCCATCACCCTGGGCACCGCCACCGTCGGCCGCGGGGATCTCGTCGTGGCCGACGCCGACGGCGTCGTGGTGATTCCCCGGGCGTCGGTCGCGTCGGTGCTGGAGCGCGGCCGGGCGCGGGAGGCCGCCGAGGCGGGCTATCTGAGCCGGATCTCCGGAGGCGAACTCACCCTGGACATCTACGGTTTCCGACCGGCCGGCACGGACTGAGCCACCATGAACGAACTGGATCCCCTCGCCGGCCGGCAACTGCTGGTCCAGCAGGTTCGTCTGGAGGCCGCGGGTGTCGTCTCGCTGACCCTGGTCGATCCGGAGGGCGCCCCGCTTCCGCCATGGGCACCGGGCGCGCACATCGATCTGTGCCTGCCCAGCGGCACGGTCCGTCAGTACTCGCTGTGCGGTCCCCCGGACGATCCGCGCGCGTACACCGTCGCGGTGCTGCGTGAGGAACACGGCCGCGGGGGCTCGGCGGAGGTGCACGACACCGCGCTCGTCGGCCGGACGCTGCGGGTCCGTGGACCACGCAACCACTTCGCCCTCGTCGGCGCGCCGCACTATCTCTTCCTCGCCGGCGGCATCGGTGTCACACCGATCCTGGCGATGGTCCGCCAGGCCGCCGCGGACGGCGCCTCGTGGGAGCTGTACTACGGCGGCCGTTCGCGCGCGGGCATGGCCTTCGCCGGGACGCTGTCGGCCGTCGACGCCGATCGCGTCCACATCGTGCCGCAGGACGAACAGGGCCTGCTGCCGGTCGACGCGCTCGTCGCCGCCGCGCCTCCTGGCACCGCGGTCTACTGCTGCGGTCCGGAAGGCATGGTCCAGGCGGTCACCGAGGCCTGTGCGCGGGCCGGACCGGGCGCGCCGCACGTCGAACGCTTCGGCGCGCCGCCGGGCGGCGGTGCGGCGGACGCGCGGAGTCCGTCGCCGGACGCGGGCCACTTCACCGTGGAGCTGCGGCGCAGCGGTCTGACCCTGGACGTCCCGCCGGAGCGCACACTGCTCGAAGTGGTCCGGGAGGCGGCGCCCGATGTGGCGTTCTCCTGCGAGGAGGGCTACTGCGGCTCGTGCGAGACGAGGGTGCTCGCCGGTGTGCCCGAGCACCACGACACCGTGCTCTCGGACGAGGAACGCGAGCGCGGCGACACCATGATGATCTGCGTCGGGCGGTCGGTCTCGGAGCTGCTCACCCTGGACCTCTGACGGTCCCTTTTCCACATAAAAGAACTTAGAGAACCACTATTTCTCTATGAGGTATTCCTGGTTAAGGTCGCGTGAACCAGGACCGATCCGAGGAGTGCAGGATGTCGATGAGGGCGACCACACCGGACCGCCTCAAGGGCCGGATCACAGGCCCTGCGGACCAGGCTTCCGGTGAGCCCGCCGTGCAGCTCCGGCTGTCCGGTGTGACCAGGAAGTTCAACGACGTCGTCGCTGTCGACCAGATCGACCTCGACGTCAAGCGTGGCGAGATATTCGCCCTCCTCGGCCCGAGCGGCTGCGGAAAGAGCACATCGCTGCGGATGATCGCGGGCCTGGAGAAGATCGACCAGGGCTCGATCTCGATGCGGGACAGATCACTCGCCGACGCCGGCCGGGGCACCTTCCTGCCGTCGGAGAAGCGCAACATCGCGATGGTCTTCCAGTCCTACGCCATCTGGCCCCATATGACGGTCGCGCAGAACGTCGCCTTTCCGCTGCGTATGCGCCGGGTGAAGCGTGCCGAACGGCGGCGCAGGGTCGAGGAGATCCTCACGGTCACCGGTCTGGAGGCACTGGCGGACCGGCCGGCCACCCTGCTGTCGGGCGGTCAGCAGCAGCGGGTCGCGCTCGCGCGGGCCCTGGTCTACACCCCTGATCTGCTCCTGCTGGACGAACCGCTGTCGAACCTGGACGCCAAGCTGCGCATCCAGATGCGCCGCGAGATCCGCAGACTCAACCGGGAACTCGGCATCACGATGCTCTTCGTCACCCACGACCAGGACGAGGCGCTGTCGCTGGCCGACCGTCTCGCGGTGATGAACAGGGGCAAGGTCGAGCAGATCGGCCGGCCCATGGACCTCTACGAGCGCCCGCGGACGGCGTTCGTACGTGACTTCCTCGGCCGGCTGATCGTCGTGGAGGGCGTGCTCACGGGAGACGCGTCGCGCCGCCGGGTCCTGCTCGGCGCCGGCGGCGAGCCGGTCGGTGAGATCCACGGCCCCGACGTACCGGCGGAGATGGGCGACGGCGACCGGGTGGGCGTGTACCTCAGGCCCGAGGACGTCGACATCAGACCCGCCGGTCCCGACGGTCCCGCGCCGAACCAGGTGGCCGCCCGGGTGCTGTCCTCCGTCTACCTCGGCGACAGCTTCGAGTACGTCCTCGACATCGCCGGATCCAATGTGCTGCTCAGCGCGCCGCGCCGGGTGGTGCACCAGCCCGGTGACCAGGTCGTCGTCGAGGTCGACCCGCAGCGCGCGATGGTGTGGCCGCTGTGACCGGCATCCTGCCGCCGGTGGCCCCGGACGCCGTCGAGCCCCTGCCCGGACCGGTGAGAAAGCTGATCAGGGCGCGCCGCTCCAGCGGCTCCCGGGTGACCGGCACCGTCGTCCTGCTGCTGGTGGCCGCCGTCACCGTCGTCCCCATCACACTGCTGCTGCTGAACAGCCTCAATGTCGCCGATCCCGGTGATCCGGCCACCTACGGCCTGGACAACTGGCGGCAGGCCTTCGCCAACGGCGCGATGTGGGAGTCCGCCTGGAACACACTGCGCCTGGGTGTACCGAGAGTGCTGCTCGGCATGGTGATCGCCACCGTCGTCTCCTGGCTGATCGCGCGCACGGACATGCCCGGGGGCAAGGTCATCGAGGTGTTCCTGTGGTTCTCGTTCTTCATCCCCTCGCTGTCGATGACCCTGGGCTGGATCCTGTTGCTCGACCCGGCCAACGGCGTGGTCAACCAGGTGATCAGGATGGTTCCGGGGCTGGGTGACATCACCCAGGGCCCGCTGAACATCTACAGCTACTGGGGCATCATCTGGACCCATCTGACCGCCACCACCGTCCCCATCATGGTGATTCTGCTGGTGCCCGCGTTCCGCAGGATGAGCAGGTCCATGGAGGAGGCCGCGCAGACCTGCGGCGCCAGCCGGCTGCGCACACTGGTGAGTGTCACCGTGCCGATGATGCGTCCGGCCATCATCGCCGCCACCCTGCTCAGCTTCGTCTACTCGCTGAAGACCTTCGAGATCGAGCTGCTGCTCGGCACACCGATCGGGCTGAACGTCTACTCCACCCAGATCTACAACTGGCTCCAGTCGTCGCCTCCGCAGTTCGGCACCGCGACCGCGCTGGGCTCGGTGTTCATCCCGATCCTGATCATGCTGGCGATCATGCAGCGGTTCGCCGTACGGAGCCGCAGTTATGTCACCATCGGCGCGCACACGTACAACGACGAGCCGATCCGGCTGGGCCGGGTACGCCGCTGGGTGGTCGCCGGGGTGCTGTCGCTCTACGCGTTCGTCACCGTGGTGCTTCCCATGGGCGCGATCGTCCTGGGATCGTTCATGCGGCGGTTCGGGTTCTTCCAGCTGACCAATCCCTTCACCACGGAGCACTGGTCGGCGCTCTTCAACGACAACCTGTTCGACTCCTCGGTACGCAACACACTGATCATCGGTCTGATCGCCACCCTGGTCGGGGTGCTCGTCTACTTCGTGATCGCCTTCGTCATCGTCCGCAGCGAACTGCCCACCCGGGGCGGTATCGATGTGATGGCCTGGCTGCCGGCCGCCGTACCGGGCATGCTGCTGGGGCTCGGACTGCTGTGGGTCTATCTCGGCACCCCGCTGCGCACGGTGCTGTACGGCAATCTCTTCGGCCTGATCATCGCGCTGGTGATCAGCCATATGGCCACCGGTACGCAGCAGTTGAAGGCCGCCATCCTCCAGGTGAGCCCCGATCTGGACCGGGCGGCGCGTATCTGCGGTGCCACTCCGGTGCGCGCCTACACCTATATCCTCTTCCCTCTCCTCGGCCCGTCCGTGGCCGCGGCCGGAGTTCTCACCTTCCACTCCGCCGTGAGTGACGTCAGCACCGTCGTCCTGCTCAGCAGCAACGACTCCCGGCCGCTGTCGATCCTCCTCCTCGAATACAGCACGAGTGGCGTGCTCGAACAGGCCTCCGTGCTGGGCGTCCTCATCAGCGCGCTCACCGTCGGGGTGGCGCTGCTGTCCCGGGTGCTCAGCGGCGGCCGGCTGCGCAAGCCGCGGTCGGGACGCCGTCTCCGGGTGACCGGCGGTACCCCGCCGTCATCCCTCTCCGCAACGAAAGCAGGTGCGTCATCAAAAGATTCATCGCTCACCACAACTGGAAGCTGATATGCGCGGGCGCCGCGGTGGCCCTCGTCGCGACAGCCTGCGGCGACGGCTCGACCTCCACGACGGCGGGCAGCGCCCCCGCCGATGTCAGCAGTGCCTGCCCGGATCCCTCGGGCGCGCTCGTCACCAAGGCGAAGAAGGAGGGCACGGTCGTGATGTCGGGCCCGCCCACCGACACCGTACGGCAGCAGCTGCCCAAGGCGTTCGAGCAGACCTACGGCATCAGCCTCGACTACATCGGCACCAGCGGCAAGGACAACGCGGCCCGGCTCCAGTCCGAGCGGCAGGCCGGGATCTACTCCCAGGACGTGTTCCTCGGCGGCGCCGACACCATGGCCAACACCTACCACGCGCAGAACTGGATCGCTCCGCTGACCGGCGTCCTGCCCGCCTCGGAGCTGGACGCGAAGAACTGGCGGGGCGGGACCGTCCCGTTCGTCGACGCGGACAAGAAGATCCTCAGCATCAGCCGGTACGTCAGTGTCCCCATCGTCATCAACACCGACCAGGTGAAGCCCGACGAGATCACCTCCTGGAAGGACCTGCTCGACCCGAAGTGGAAGGGCAAGATCGCCACCATCGACCCGCGCAGCCCCGGCGGCGCGATCTACAACGTGGGGATGTTCCAGGCGGCCGACGGCTACGGCGACGCGTTCGTCAAGCAGCTCTACAAGGACCAGAAGCCGATCCTCCTCAGCGACTCCCGGCAGGGAACCGACGATCTGGCCAAGGGCAAGTACCCGATCGCGCTGGGGCTGGGCCAGCTCGACGTCGACACGGCCTCCGACGACGGGCTGCCCGTCAAGGTCGTCATGCCGGACCTGCTCCAGACCACCAGTGGTTTCGGCTTCCTGGCCGTCTCCGACAAGCCGCCGCACCCCGAGGCCGCCAAGGTGCTGGCACAGTGGCTGGCCTGCCCGGACGGCAACAAGGCGTGGAACGACGCGTACGGAAGCATCAGCGCCCGCGCCGACGTCAAGCCGCCGGCCGGTCTGCCCTCCTGGCAGGTACCGCAGGACGGCGTGGACTACTTCAACACCAACTCCTGGGAGTTCCTCACCAAGGGCGTCAAGGACGCGACGGAACTGATCAAAAGCCTCATCGGTTCGAACTAGCGCACAAGGAGACATCAGATGAGCGTGGCCGAAACCGAGTTGCCCACGATCAAGCGCCCGACGGCCTACGAGCAGTGGCTGACCGACGAGGGACTCACTGTCGTGGAGGGGCTGTTCATCGAGGACCTGCGCACCGTCGAGCTGGGCACCTGGGAACGGCGCGGCTGCCGGGCGGCGGTCGCCCGGCTGGAGGGGACCGAGGACGTCAACGACGCCCACATCATCGAGATCGCTCCGGGCGGTCAGATGGAACCCGAGCGTCATCTCTACGAGGAGATCACCTATGTCGTCTCCGGCCGGGGTTCGACCACGGTGTGGAACTCCGCCGGGACGCGGACGACGTTCGAGTGGAACGCGGGCAGTGTGTTCTCGGTGCCGCTCAACGCCTACGCACAGCACTTCAACGGCAGTGGATCGCAGCCGGCCCGTTTCTACACCGTGACCAGCGCCCCGCTGGTGATGCGGATGTTCCACAACCGCTCGTTCGTCTACGACTGCGACTTCGACTTCACCGACCGGTTCGGGTCGGACAAGGACGACTTCAGCGGGGCGGGCACGGCCTACCGGTCCCGGGTGTGGGAGAGCAGGTTCATCCCCGACGCGGCCGGTATCGAGCTGAAGTCCTGGGCCGCTCGCGGCGCGGGCGGCAGCAATGTCATGCTGGAGATCGCCGACAACAGTCTGTGCGGCCATGTCTCCGAGTTCCCGGTGGGTACGTACAAGAAGGCCCACCGGCACAACGCCGGCGCCCATGTGATCATCCTCGGTGGCACGGGTTTCTCGCTGCTGTGGCGTGAGGGCGAGCCGGTGCGGAAGGTCGACTGGCGGCAGGGCTCGATCGTGGTGCCGCCGGAGCGGTGGTTCCACCAGCACTTCAACACCGGTACCACGCCCGCCCGTTATCTCGCACTGCGCTGGGGCAGCAAGAAGTACCCGCTGTTCAAGCAGTTCCTCATCGACCGTCCCACCACCGAGGGCGGCGACCAGATCGAGTACCAGGACGAGGACCCCTCGGTACGCGCGACATTCGAGGCCGAGCTCGCCGGGCACGGTGCGCGGAGCCGTATGGACGAGGTCTACGAACGGGCCGCGCGGCGCGACGACCGGGCCGCCGGGCAGAGCGGCTGACGATGATCAGCCTTGAACGGAGTTTCGACGAGGACTTCTCCCCCGCGGCGGACACACCGACGCTGTCGGTCGACTTCTGGAGCTATCTCAACGCGCTCCAGGCACGGCTCGGCTGGTCCCCCGCGGAGGACAGGGCCTGGGAGTACCTGGAGGAACTCGGACGCGACATCGAGCCGCTCATCGAGACCCTCCCGGGCGCGGACGCCACGCCGTATCTGCGCCGGCTCGTCGACACCTGGGCATCGCCGGGCTCCGGGGAGCGCGACGACCTCCGGCGGCGGGTCGCCGCCATGCTGCGGCAGGCACTGCGGAATCAAGAGGAGCATGACCATGATCAGTGAAGCCGAGAACGAATTCCTCACGCGCGTCGGTCCGGGCACCCCGGCGGGCGACCTGCTGCGGCGGTACTGGCAGCCGGTCGCCGTCACGGCGGACCTCTCGCCGGACAGGCGGACCAAGCGGATCCGGGTGCTGGGCGAGGACCTGGTGCTCTATCTGACCGACGAGAACACCTACGCCCTGGTCGCGGAGTCGTGCGCGCACCGCCGGGTGTCCCTCTACTACGGCTTTGTCGAGGGCTGCGAGATCCGCTGCCCGTACCACGGCTGGAAGTACGACCGTACCGGCCAGTGCCTTGAGCAGCCCTTCGAGCAGGAGAACCGGCGGGCCCGCGAACGCGCCCGGATCGCCGCCTACCCGGTACAGGCCTACCGCGGCATCGTCTTCGCCTATCTGGGCCCCGGCGAGCCGCCCGTACTGCCCCGCTGGGACGTGCTCGACCGGCGCGACGGCCACCTCACCCTCTTCGTCGAGGAGGACCTCCGGTGCAACTGGCTCCAGCCGATGGAGAACGCCGTCGACACCGTGCACACCTTCTGGCTGCACGGACACACCATGCGGATGAAGGGCATCGACCGCGGGAGCTACTACTACCGGCCCATCGAGAAGTACTCCTTCGAGCAGTTCGAGTGGGGCATCATCAAGCGCCGTGTCTACCGCGACAACACCGGTGAGCTGGAGGAGGAGACGGGACACCCGCTGGTGTTCCCGAACATCCTGCGGCTGCCCGAGGGCCCGTTGCAGGCGATGCACTGGCGGGTGCCGGTGGACGACGAACACACCATGCTCATCCGGGCCGGTCTGCTGCCGGACAAGCCGGGCGAGGAGAAGACGCACGACGAGGAACCCACTGTTGTGCGCGTCCCGTCGGAGATGACGGCCGACGGCGACCACGCGATGGACACCTTCACCAGCCAGGACCGGATGGCCTGGGAGACACAGGGAGCCGTCTACGACCGCACCAAGGAGATGCTCGGCGCGGAGGACAAGGGCATCGCCATGTACCGCAGGCTGCTGCGGCAGCAGATCGAGCGGGTACGGTCCGGGGAGGACCCAATGGCGCTGATCCGCGATCCCGCCCAGGCCGTGGTCACCTTCGACGTGTCCCGCGGCCAGGCCCGGGTGGCCGTGGCCGAGGGCCGGGTGTGATGACGTCCCCGTCCGGGCTCGCGGCGGCGGCCGAGCGCATCGCGGCGGCCTGCCGGGTCCTCGGCCGGCTGGGTCTCACCCGCGAACCGGCCGGCCACATCAGCATGCTGCTCGACGACGGGGCCGTCGCGATCAAGGCCCGCGGACCCTCGGAGTCCGGTCTACGGTTCGCGGGCGCCGGTGACGTGGTGGTGGTCGATCCGGACGGCACACCGCGCTCCACGGCGCCGGGACTGGAGCCGCCCCGGGAACTCGCGATCCATCTCGCGGTGTACCGGGCACGCCCCGATGTCACCAGTGTGGTGCATGTCCACCCCCTGACGCCGGTGCTCTTCGGTATCTGCGATGTGCCGCTGCTGCCGCTGATCGGCGCCTACGACCCGTACGCCCTACGGCTGCTGGCCCGGGGCGTGCCCACGTATCAGCGCGGTGTGCTGATCACGACCCCGCGGCTGGGGGACGAGATGGCGGCCGTCCTCGGTACGGGCGGGGCCTGTCTGCTGCGCGGCCACGGTGTGACGACCGCGGGCGCGAGTCCGGAGGAGGCGGCGCTGAACGTCATCAAGCTGAACGAGCTGGCCGAACTCAACTACAGGGCGCGGCTGCTCGGGGAGCCGCGGCAGATCGCGAAGGCCGAGTACGAGGAGATCGTCGGTACGGGCCGGACCCGGCCGGAGCTGATCGACTCGGCGTGGCGCTTCTACCGGCGGCTCACGAACGAGGAGGGGTGACGGCATGCCGAACACTGCCCTGACCGGGACACACCACCACGGTCACACCGGCACCCATGACGACCACGACCACGGTGTGACCATCGGGACCGATGATCCGGACCATCCGCTGTGGGAGCGCGATCAGATCGTCCTGACCAGTGTCGGCATCGACATCGGCTCCGCCACCAGCCAGTTGCTCTTCTCCCGGCTGACCCTGCGCCGGCTGGGACGTGAGCTGTCCAGCGCCTTCGCCGTCGTGGACAAGCAGATCGTCCACGAGTCGGCCGTCGCGCTGACGCCCTACGCCGAAGGGCTGCGCATCGACGAGGTGCGCCTGACCGCCCTGGTCGACCAGGCGTTCCAGGACGCGGGCATCCGGGCCGACGAGGTCGACACGGGGGCGGTGATCCTCACGGGTGAGGCCACCCGCCGCCGCAACGCACGCGCCATCGCCGACCTGTTCGCCGCCCGGACGGGGCGTTTCATCTGCGCCACGGCCGGCCACGACATGGAGGCCACGCTCGCCGCCCATGGGTCGGGCGCGGTGGCCAGGAGCGAGCGCGGCCACGCGCGGGTGCTCAACATCGACATCGGCGGAGGCACCACCAAGCTGTCGGTGTCCGAGGCGGGCACCATCCGCTCGACCGGCGCGCTGCATCTCGGCGCGCGGCTGATCGTGGTCGACGCCTCGGGACGGATCGTCCGGCTGGAGCCCGCGGGCCGGCGGCTGGCGCTCTCACTGGGCCTGGACCGGTCGGTGGGCGACCTGGTCCACACGGCCGAACTGGCCGAACTCGCGGCGCTGATGGCCGACGTCGTCGTCGCCACGGTCAACGGAGCGCCCGCTCCGCTCGACGGTCTGGAGTGGCTCCGGCTCACCGAACCGCTGACCGAGCACGGTCCCTACGATGCCGTGGTGTTCTCCGGCGGAGTCGCCGAGTACGTCCACGGCCGCGAGTCCCGGGAATTCGGCGATCTGGGACCGCTGTTCGGCCAGGCGCTGGCCGAGAGGTCGGACAGGCTGCCGGGCCCGGTGGAGGACGGCGGCGGGACGATCAGGGCGACGGTGCTCGGGGCGTCCCAGTACACCGTGCGGGTGAGCGGGAACACCATCCACATCAGTGACCCGGACCTGCTTCCGCTGCACAATCTGCGGGTGGTCCGACCCGAGGTGGAGCTGGCCGAGACGGTCGATCCCTCCTCGGTCGCGGAAGCGATCGGGAGACACCTCGCTCGTCTTGACGCCGACCCGGCCGACGCGCTGGTCCTGGGATTCCGGTGGAGCGGACTGCCGAGCTTTCCCCGTCTCGACGCCTTCGTCGAGGGCATCCGGCGCGGTCTGAGGGAGAGGATCGCGGCGGGCGGACCGCTGTGTCTGCTCTTCGAGGGCGACATCGCCAGGACGGTCGGCGGCATCCTGCTCGACCAGGGCGTCACGGTGCCGGTGATCTCCGTCGACGGCATCGCCGTCGGCGAGTTCGACTTCGTGGACATCGGCGCGGTGCTGCCCAAGTCCGGGACCGTACCGGTCTCGCTCAAGTCGATGGTGTTCTCGCTGTGAACGGCGGACCGGCGTGGGCCAGACCGCCGCCGTGGCACCGGACGTCCGGCCCGGAGCCGGAAGTCCGGCTCAGACCGTCTCGTTGAGCGCGTCATGCACCGAGACCTGGGCCTCGACCAGCATCGGCGCGAGTTGCCGGGCCTGGTCGACGGACTCCAGCCGGGAGTGCGGCACGGCCACGGCGATCGCCGCGAGCGGATAGCCGATGAGGTCGTAGATCGCCATTCCCACGGCGCTGATGCTGCTCTCGCCCTCTCCGAAGTTCACCGCGTAGCCGAGGTCACGGATCCCGTCGAGTTCGGTCTCCAACTGGCCCCATGTCCCGATGGAGTTCGGTGTACGGGTGTCCAGCTGACGGGTCGGGTAGCGCCGGCCCAGGTCGGTGGGGGGCAGTGCCGCCAGGATCGCCTTGCCGCCCGCTGTGCAGTGGGCGGGCAGGACGATGCCGGTACGGGTGGCGACACGCACCGATCGCGAGCCCTCCACACAGTCGATGAACCGTACGGAATCCCCTTCCAGCAACAGCAGACTGGCCGTCTCCTGAGTGTCCTCACTCAGCTTCTCGAGTACGGGCCGGGCCGCGTGCCGGATGTCGACCCGGCCGATGGCGGAGAGCCCGATCTCCAGCAGGGCGCGGCCGGGGCGGTAGACGCCGTTCGGCTTGTCCTGGGTCACGAAGCCCTGCCTGCGCAGTGCGGTCAGCAGCCGGTGTGCGGTGGAGCGGGCGACGCCCAAGTCGTCGGCGGCCTCCGCGACGCGCAGCGCGCGGCGCTCGCTGATGAGATGCAGCAACTGGAGGGCGTTGTCGACCGATGAGAGGCCGGACTGCGGGGGATACGGGACGGCGTGGTGGGGCTCTTCGTGGACTGAGTTCTTCATATCGGAATAGTAGCGTCAACTCTTTCGGCGCACGGAATAATCATTAAGGTTTGAGCTATGACATTCGTGTCGAATCATCGTGGGCTGCCTGTGCTCATCCTCGGCGGCGGCCCCGTCGGCGTCACCGCGGCGTGGGCACTCGCCCGGGCCGGCGTACGGGTCCATCTCATCGAGCGGGAGCCGGAGCCGCGCACGGACTGGCGTGCCTCGACGTTTCATCCGCCGACCCTCGAACTGCTCGACGAACTCGGCCTCGCGGCACAGATGCACACCGAGGGGCTGGCCGTGCCGCGCTACCAGTACCGCGACCGGCGCGCGGGACTCGTGGCCGAGTTCGACTTCACACTGCTGAAGGAGGAGACGAAGTTCCCGCACCGGCTCCAGCTCAACCAGCAGCATCTGGTCCGGATGCTGGTGGAGCGCCTCGCGGACGAGCCGAACGCCACCCTGCACTACGGCATCGAGGCCACGGCGATCCGGAGCGGCGACGACGGTGTGGTCGTGGACGGGCGGGGACCGTCGGGCGAGGTGAGTCTGCGCGGCTGCTTCCTGGTGGCCGCCGACGGTGCGAGCAGCACGGCCCGGGGGCTGCTGGGTGTGGAGTTCAAGGGCTTCACCTACCCCGAGCGCTTCCTGATCGCGAGCACCTCGGCCGACTTCCGCGCGCTCATCCCCGACATCGCCGATGTCAACTATGTCGCCGACCCGGACGAATGGCTCTTCCTGCTGCGCACACCGGAGTCATGGCGCGCGGTGTATCCCGTTCCGCCCGGTCAGACCTACGAGAGTGCCACCGATCCGGCGGAGATGCAGAGCCGCCTCCAGGGCATCGCCGCCCTCCCGGGCGGCTACGAGATCGGCGACCGCCAGATCTACCACGTCCATCAGCGGGTGGCGGACACGTTCACGGCCGGGCCGTGCGCGCTGATCGGCGACGCCGCGCACATCAACAGCCCGCTCGGCGGAGTGGGTCTCAACAGCGGTATCCACGACGCCGTCGACCTGGCCCGCCGGCTCGTCCGCATCGTCCTCGACGGCGCGGACGAGGAAGCCGAACTGGCGGCCTTCGCCGAGGTACGCCGCCGCGTCGCCGTCGAGTACGTACAGGCCGACACCAAGCGCAACACCGAGCGGATCAGTGAGCGCGACGAGGCCAAGCGGCAGGCCAACCACCAGGAGCTGCGCGCCGTCGCGGCCGACCCCGAGCGGGCACGGGCCTGGTGCCGGCGCGCCTCCCTGCTGGAATCGGTGGCCCGCTTCGGGATCGGCCTGCCACCGCAAGAGGTGCGCCGCCGGCTGGACGCGACGGCCCACCCCACGCCCTGAACGAACCGCCGCCGTCGGCCCGGCCGGGCCCGGCGCGGCGCAGGTGAAAGAGGACCCATGACACCCGACAACACATCGCGTGCGCGAACCGATGGCGCACCGACCGAGGAAGACGCGCAACTGGCCTCCCTGTACGAGGACCTGGCCGCCGTCGATCTGCACCCGCTGTGGACGATCACCCGAGATCTGCTTCCGCCCGCACCGCGCCCCCGCTCGGTCCCCTGGCTGTGGAGTTCGCGCGTACTGACCGAACTCGCCGAGCGCGCCCTGCAGTTGGTGCCGGTGGAGCGCGGCGGCGAGCGCCGGGTGCTCAGCCTCGGCAATCCGGGCCTGGCCGGGCTGCCCTACGCCGCCGGAACGCTGTGGGGCGCCATTCAGTGTCTCGGCCCCGGCGAGACGGCGCCGGCCCACCGGCACACCCCGGGCGCCATCCGCTTCATCCTGTCCGGCGACGGTGTCGCGACCACGGTCGACGGCGATGTGTGCGACATGCATCCCGGCGATCTGATCCTGACGCCGTCCTGGAACTGGCACGACCACAGCAGTGCGAGCGACGGCCCGATGCTCTGGTTCGACGGGCTCGATCTGCCGATGATCGAGGCGCTCGACGCGGTGTTCTTCGAGCCGTATCCCGAGGTACGGCAGCCGGACACGGATCCGCACAACCGGTCGGAGAGAGAGGCCGGTCCCGGGCCGCGCTTCGTCAGCGGAGCCGTACGCGACGTCCTGACCGCCGGGCACTCGCCGCTCCTGGTCTACCGGTGGGCGGACACCGACAGGGAACTGTCCCGGCTGGCCGTGGAGGGCGGCGGACCGCTGGTGAGCCTCGAATACGTCAATCCCGAGACCGGTGCCAGTGTGCTGCCGACCATGAGCTGCGGCATGCACCGGCTGATACCCGGCGCGCGGACCCTGCCCGTACGGCGCACCGGCAACGCGGTCTTCGTCGTCCACCGCGGGTCGGGCTCGTCGGTGATCGAGGGGCGGCGCTTCGACTGGTCGGCGGGTGACATGTTCGTCGTCCCGTCCTGGGCCGCGGTCGAGCACACCAGCGCCGAGGGCGCGGACCTGTTCTCCATCGGTGACAGCCCCGTGCTTCGGGCCCTGGGAATCCACCGCGAGCTGACGCTCGACGCGCCCCAGCAGGTGACCGGTGCCTTCACCCCGGCGGAGCTCCGGCCGGCGAAGCCGGACACGACGGCGCCCGACACCACCGTGCCGGACACCACCGTGCCGGGCACGACCGCGTCGGGCACGGAGACGGCATGAGACTCGCGATCTTCGACGACCACCGTCTCGGTGCCGTCGTCGGTGACACCGTGGTGGACATCACCGGCGCACTGCCGTGGCCGCACGAGTCCGACCCGCTGCTCGCGGGCTGGTGGCGTGGCCTGTGCCGGGACTTCGGTACGCTCGCGCCCGCCTTGGAGGCCGCGGCCCGGACCGGCCGGCGCCGGCCGCTGGACTCGGTGCGGCTGGCCGCGCCGGTGCTGGCACCGACCAAGATCATCGCCTGCGCCAGCAACTACCAGGAACACGTCGACGAGATGCACTCGGTGCAGCGGCGCACACTGGGACAGGTCGAGTCCTGGATGATGAACTTCGACGTCTTCCTCAAGGCGCCGTCGTCGGTCGTCGGTCCCGAGGACGACATCGTGCTGCCACGCGACGTCCTCGCGGAGGGAAGCGAGATCCATCACGAGTCCGAACTCGTCGTGGTGATCGGCACCGGCGGCAAGGACATCGCCGTCGAGAACGCGCTGGAGCATGTGCTCGGCTACACCATCGGTCTTGACATCACCGTACGGAGTGCGGCAGACCGTTCGCGGCGCAAGAGCTACGACAGCTTCAGCCCGCTGGGTCCCTGGCTCACCACCGGCGACGAGGCGGGTGACCCGGCGGACTTCGACATCCTGCTGACCTGCAACGGCGAACGGCGGCAGGCGGTCAGTACCGCCTCGCTGATCACACCGGTACCGCAGATCATCGCCTACGCGTCGCGCATGATGACACTGAACCCCGGGGATGTGATCTTCACCGGCGCGCCTCCCGGCGTCGGGCCGATTCTGCCGGGCGATGTGCTGGACACATCGATCAGCCGGCTCGGCTCCATGACACTGCCGGTCCGGGCCGAGGACGGTGCCGGTCCCGGCTGACGGCTGCCCCGCACTCCGGAAAAAGGCCCCTCATTCCTGCTGACGGAATATTCGACACGCATATTCCTGGGGAGCGAACTTCATGGCTATGGTCCTGACACCCCCCAGCCATATCACTCACTCGCACAGAGAACAGGTGAGGGCCATGTCGATGACGACCAAGGCCGGGCTCATCCTCCCCGCCGCCGCGGTGCTGCTCCTCAGCGCCTGCGCGGGAGGCACATCCGACGATTCCCCCGAAAGCGCCGGTTCCGGCAGCACGGCCGGCAAGAGCGTCTCCGCGGGATGTCCTGACCCCGACGGCGCCCTGGCCCAAGGGGCCAGGAAGGAAGGGGAGGTGGTCATGACGGGCACACCGGACGGCAGTGTGCGCACCGACATCCCGAAGGAGTTCGAGCGGACCTACGGTGTCAAGGTCACCTATGTCGGCGGCCGTAACAGCGACATCGCGGCCAAGCTCCAGGCCGAGCGCAAGGCCGGCATCTACACCCACGACGTCTTCGGCGGCGGTGGCAACACCATGTCGAGCACCTACTACGGCGAGGGATGGCTCAGTTCCCTCAAGGACGTGCTCGACCCGGCGCTGCTGACCGCGGACAACTGGCGTGACGGCGCGCCCAAGTGGGTCGATCCCGGGAAGGAGAAGATCCTCCAGTTGTCGAACTACGTCGACTCCGGCGTCGTCGTCAACACCGGCCTGGTCAAGGACGGCGATCTGACCTCCTTCGAGGACATGCTCGATCCCCGGTGGAAGGGGAAGATCGTGGTGGACGACCCGCGCTCCAACGGCGGGGCGATCTACGACGTGGGCGCCTTCGAGCAGGCCTACGGCAAGGACTTCGTCAAGTCCCTCTATGTCGACCAGAAGCCGGTCCTGCTGACCGACCAGCGGCAGGAACTGGACGACATCGCCCGCGGCAAATTCGCCTTCGGGCTGTCGCTCCAGACCGCGGAGACCGAGCAGGCGCTCGCCGAGGGGCTGCCGCTGAAGCAGCTCAAGCTGACCGGCGCCCCGCCCGTGGCGACCGGCGGCTCCAGCCTGCTGGCGCTCGACAACAAGGCTCCGCACCCGGAGGCCGCCGAGCTGCTGGTCAACTGGCTGGTCTGCAAGGACGGCAACACCGTGTGGACGAAGGCCCTCCAGGTGCCGAGCAATCGCGCGGATGTGCCGGTACCGGCCGATCTGGGCGCGACCGTCCCCGAGGCGGGCAGCGAGTACTACGACAGCTACGGCTGGAACGTACTGACCAAGGACGTGAAGCGGCTCCAGAAGATGCTGGTCGACCTGCTCGGCCCGCAGTAGTCGCAGAAGCCCGCAGTAGCCGTCCGCAGTGGAAGAACCCTTTCTGGAGGCAGTCATGACGGCGCAGCCGCGGCGGACACCCGCTCCGCCCAGCGCGTACGCCCGGTGGTCCCGCGGCCAGGGCATCGACATCATCCCCGGCCACCACATCCCGGACCTCCGGGCGGTTCCGCTCAAGTCCTGGGAGCGGATGGGCGGTTACGGCTGCTTCATCAACCATGAGGAGAGCGACCGCAGCAACGACTGCTATGTGTGCCGGATTCCGCCCGCGGAACATCTGCGCCCGGTACGGCATCTGCACGAGGTGATGATCTATGTGCTCTCCGGCCGGGGAAGTACGACGGTATGGGGACCGGACTCCCGGCCGCAGAGTTTCGAGTGGCAGCGCGGTTCCTTGTTCGCGATCCCGCTCAACGTCCGCTACCAGCACTTCAACAGCAGCGGCGAGCGGCCGGCGACCCTGCTCGCCGTGACCAACGCCCCGGTGGTCATCAACCTGTTCGACGAGGCCGGGTTCGTCTTCGACTGTCCCTACGACTTCCCGTCCCGCTTCTCCGGCGCGGCCGGCTACTTCAGCGGCGAGGGCACGCTGACCGGCCGGCTGTGGGAGAGCAACTTCATCCCCGACGTACGGGACTTCGAGCTCGTCGAGTACCGGGAGCGCGGGGCGGGTGGCACCAACGTCCAGTTCAGGCTGGCCAGGAACACCATGATGGCGCATGTGTCGGAGTTCCCGGTCGGCACGTACAAGAAGGCACACCGGCACTCGCCCGGCGCCCATGTGGTGATCCTCAGCGGCACCGGCTACAGCCTGATGTGGAAGGAGGGCGAGCCGATCCGGCGGTACGACTGGGCGGAGGGCTCACTGGTGATCCCGCCGGGCGAGACCTTCCATCAGCACTTCAACACCGGTGCCACGCCCGCCCGTTATCTCGCCCTGCGCCATCTCAACGCGCGCCGGGACCCGGCGACGGGGCTGCCGATGTCCTCGATCAGCACCCGGCTCGGCGGCGACCAGATCGACTACACGGACGAGGACCCGGCGGTCCGGCTGATGTACCGCGAGGCATGCGCCGAACACGGCATCGCCTCTCGGATGGACGGGTTCCACGGCTGACGAGCCGCACAACACACCGGATGAACCGGCCCGAAGGCCCGGCCGTCCGGTTCCGCGACGGAAGAGGAGTGAGCGATGGCACCGTCCGGGCAGGCCCGGGAGACCTTCTACGACAGCTGGATGCGCAAGGAGGGGATCCCGGTCCACCGCGGCTACGGCATCGCCGATGTCCGTACGGTGGAGCGCGCCGACTGGGCACGCACCGGAGGAAGAGCGGCGTTCGTCCAACTGCACGGCATGGAGGGCTTCACCGGCATGCAGATCGGTGAGATCGCCGCCCGCCGGTCGCTTGAGCCTCAGAGGCATCTGCACCAGCAGTTCATCACCGTCCTGTCCGGGCGCGGCACGGCCGATGTCCGGCTGCCCGGCGACTCCCGCGGGACCAGCTTCGAGTGGCAGCGGGGCAGTTTCTTCGCCATTCCGCTCAACTGCGCCTATGTCCTTCACAACACCGGGTTGGAGCCGGTGGTGTACATGGCTGTCAACGACGCTCCCATGGTGATGGACCTGTTCCACAACGAGGACTTCGTCTTCGCCAACGACTACCGCTTCACCGACCGGTTCTCCCCCGGCGCCGCGTACTACGCCGACAGCAGGCGATACGAGAACTACTTCGGCGGCATCGCCGAGACCAACTTCGTCGCCGACATCCACGAGATCGCGCTGGACTCCCTGGGCGTCAAGGGCAGTGGCGTGGACGCGACCGTCTTCGAGATGGCCGGCAACACCATCGCCGCGCACGTCACCTCCTGGCCGGCGGGGCGCTACCACAAGGCACACCACCATCTGGGCGGGGCGATTCTCTACGGCCTGCGGTCGGAGGGATACGTCCTCATCTGGCCTCAGGAGGCGGGCAGCCGCCCCTACGAGGCCGGCAACGGCGACCGGGTGGTCCGTGTGGAGTGGGGTGAGGGCTCCGTCTACAGCCCGCCGAGCAAGTGGTTCCACCAGCACTTCAACACCGGCCCGGGAACCGCCAGACAGCTCGCGTTCCGGGGCGGGGTGAAGCATCCGACCGGCATCCGCCGGGCCGGCAACCCGATCGTGGACGGCCGCCCCGGTGTGCTGGTCAGCATCCGGGAGGGCGGCAGCCTGCTTCCGTACGAGGACGAGGATCCCCGGATACGCCGTGACTACGCCGAAGCGCTGACGGCACGGGGCATCACACCGGACATGCCCCACGAACCCTGAACCGGACCGGGGCCCCCTTGAAGGGACGGATCGATCGGCCCGCCGGTCGTCCGGGGGTACGGATCGATCCGCCCGCCGGTCGGCCCGCGGAGGCTATTCAGGCGCGGCCGAGGTCCTCGGACCGTCGGTACGGCCGGGATCGGTTCGGGGCCCGGAATCATCGCCAGGCCCGGAATCTCCGGGCCCGGGACCGGGCCCGGGCCCGGTCCCGGCTCCGGTGGCGGGCCCGGCTCCGGCACGGGCATCCGGCTCGTCGGAGTCGGAATCGGAATCGGAGTCAGGGCCGGGACCGGAGCCCGGTCCCTCCAGTGCCCTCAGGACCCGCTCGACCGACTCGATCAACCCGGGATCGCCGCTGTCCAGCGTCACCGTCGTCCCACCGCGCTCGATCCGGACCCGCGGCGGACGCGGACGGGCGAGCCGCCAGGTGGCCACCGCCAGTGTGAGCTGGGCGAGTTGGACCGAGCCGTTGAACACGGCCTCGACCACGTCCAGCCCCGGCCCCATATGCGTGCCGGCGCCGCTGTCCGCACCGGAACGAGCGCGCGGGACGAGTGACAGCGCGCTGCCGCGCACCACGTCCCGGTCATCGCGGAGCCATTCGTAGAGCGAGAGCACCTCCGCGCCGTCGCCGTCCCGCCCGCCGTCCCGCACGCCGGCGCCGTCCTTCGCCGCCACCTCGATACGGACCCGCATCCCCCGTGCCTCCCCAGCTTTTCGGCTCTGTGACCGCGTGTCACCGCGGCGGCACCGAGCCTATCCGCCGGCTGGTCCGCGCGTATGGCTTCTCCCCACAGGGCGCCCTGGCCGGAGTAACACCGCTCGCGCCGCTCCCCGGCAGGCAGTAGGACGGAGACGGCGGCGGGCGGGCAAGCGGAGGAGCGGATCGGGATGCAGATCGTTGTCGATCTCAATCGCTGTCAGAGTTACGCGCAGTGCGCGTTTCTCGCCCCCCAGGTGTTCGAGCTGCATGGCGAGGAGGCCCTGATGTACACGCCGGCCGTTCCCGACGATCAGGGTGAACGCGTCCGCCGGGCGGCGGCGGCGTGTCCGGTGCAGGCCATCCTGGTCGGGGAGCGGGCGGGCGCCCGTGTCCGGTGAACGGCGCGACGGCCGGATCGTCATCGTCGGCGCCTCACTGGCCGGGCTGCGCGCCGCCGAGACACTGCGCGAGGAGGGCTTCGGCGGAACGCTGACGCTGGTCGGGGACGAGCCCCGGCCCCCGTACGACCGGCCGCCGCTGTCCAAACAGGTGCTGCTCGGGCGGGTGCGCGCACAGGACGTCGGGCTGCCGGGCCGCCGCGACGTGGACGCGCGGTGGCGGCTCGGCGTGGCGGCCGTCGGCCTCGATCCGATCGGGAAACAGGTGCTCCTCGCCGACGGCGAACGGCTGCCCTTCGACCGGCTGCTGATCGCCACCGGGACCCGCGCCAGGCCCTGGCCGAATCCGGAGGAGGCCGCTCTCGACGGCGTGATGACCCTGCGTACCGCCGATGACGCGGCCCGCCTCGCCGAACGTCTCGACGCCGGCCCGCGCAGAGTCCTGGTGATCGGCGCGGGTTTCACCGGCTCGGAGATCGCCTCCGCCTGCCGGGAGCGCGGCTTCGAGGTGACGGTCGCGGAACGCGGACCCTCGCCTCTGGTCGGCGCGCTCGGCGGCGCGCTCGGAGCCCTCGCCGCCACCGTGCAGCGCGCGCACGGCGTCGATCTGCGCTGCGGAGTGACCGTCACCTCGCTGAGGGGCCGCGACGGGCGGCTCATCGGTGCCGAGTTCTCCGACGGCAGCCGCATCGAAGCCGACATCGCCGTGGTCGCGCTGGGTGCCGTGCGCAACACCGAATGGCTGGCCGACGCCGGTCTGGCCGCGGGCCCTCGCGGGGTGGCCTGCGACGCGGGATGCCGTGCCTTCAACATGTACGGGATCGTCACCGACGACGTGTTCGTCGCCGGTGACGTGGCCCGCTTCCCGCATCCGCTCTTCGAGTACCAGATACTCGCCCTCGAACACTGGGGAAACGCGGTCGCACAGGCCGAGGTGGCGGCTCACAACATGGTCAGCCCGGGTCCGTGCAGAAGACCGCATCTGACCGTGCCGGCCTTCTGGTCCAGTCAGTTCGGCCTCAACATCAAGTCCGTCGGTGTGCCCACCTTCTCCGACCAGGTGGTCGTCGCTCAGGGCTCGTTGCGGGAGCGCCGGCTGGTCGCCGTCTACGGCTACCGGGGGCGGGTCACCGCGGCGGTCGGTGTGAACCGGGCCAAGTGGCTGGGGTACTACCAGGGGCTCATCGAGACGGCGGCGCCGTTTCCGCCCCGGCCCGGAGCCGCCGACCCGCCCGCCTCCGGGGTGCCCGTCCCCTCCGACGTGCCGTCCCCGCAGACGCTCTCGCACGGCCCGACCGTGGCCCTCACCGGCCATGTGCCGGACCGGCGCCTGACTCTGGTGCGTCACGACTGAGCCCGCCGGATCGGCGGACCCGGACACGCGCCAGGCACGACGGCACGAGTGGGTCCACCCGCCGTCCGCCATCGAAGAGGAGCCACCGACCCATGCGCCCGGACACCCTGTTCCAGCGGATCACCGACTACGCGAACCGCGCCGATCCCTACCCGCTCTACGCCGAACTCCGTGAGAACGGGGTGACACGGCAGACCGACGGCGGCTATCTGGTGGGGACCTACCAGGAGATCGCCGAGCTGCTCCACGACCCGCGGATCAGTTCGGACATCGGCAACCGCACCGACCCCGACGAGGACATCCTCAGAAGGCCCGATCCGCCGGCCTTCATCGGAGTGGACGATCCCGAACACGACCGGCTCCGCCGTATCACGATGCGGCCCTTCGGCCCGCCGCACTCCCCCGGCCGGATCGACGCCCTGCGCGCGGACATCACACGGATCACCGACGATCTGATCGGTTCGTTCCGCGACAAGGACCGGATCGATGTCGTCGACGACTTCGCCTATCCCCTGCCCGTCACCGTGATCTGCCGGCTCCTCGGCGTGCCGTTCGAGGACGTACCGCTGATCCGCGCCTGGACGAACGCGATCATCGCCAGTTTCGACTTCGCTCCCGAGAAGGACGACAGGGACCACCAGGAACGCCTCCGCGCGGGCATGGAGGCCCGGATTGCGATGGCGGAATATCTGGGCGGGCTGGCCGACACACGGCGTGACCGTCCCACGGACGACATGCTCTCCGCCCTCGTCAACGACGCCGGCCCCGACGGACGTCTCACCAGGGAGGAGCTGAAGAGCACCGCGACACTGCTGCTCATCGCCGGGCACGAGACCACGGTCAACCTGATCGCCAACGGAGCACTCACCCTGCTGCGCCTTCCGCAGGCGCTCCGGCTGCTGCGCGACAGACCCGAGCTGATGCCGAACGCCGTCGAGGAACTGCTGCGCTACGAGCCGCCCGTCCACATGCTGCCGCAGCGCACTCCGCTGACCGACATCGAGGTCGCCGGCGTCACCATCCCCAAGGGCGCGCGGCTGATCCTCATGCTCGCCTCCGGCAACCGGGATCCGCTGCGCTTCAAGGATCCGGACCACTTCGACCCGACCCGTGAGGACAATCAGCACTTCGGCTTCGGCAGCGGTGTCCACAACTGCTTCGGCGCCCCGCTCGCCCGTGTCGAGGCACAGATCGCGCTGAGCGCGCTCGTTCCGCATCTCGCGGGCCTGCGTCCGGCGGAGGACCCGCCGCCGTACCGGCGCAGCGCGCTGCTGCGCGGGCCCCGGCACCTGGTGATCGAGCGCGCCTGAGTACGCGGGGTGCGCCGGGTAGGTGCGGAACGCACCAGGTAAGCCGGGTAACGCCAGGTAAGCCGGGTAAGTGGAGTGCGCCGGGGAACGAGGCGTGCGCGGGACGCGGAGGCTTCCCTCACCGCCGCCTCGTGGTCACCCGTACATCCCTGCGCACATCCCCGTGGCCGCCCGCCCGGGGCGTTTCGCCGGGAAATCCCGTGGTGTGCCAGGTGCGGCCGTCCGGCGTCACCGCGAAACCCTCGTATCCGTCCAGGGACTCCAGCCAGTCCCGGGCCGTCGGGCCCATCGCGAAGGCCGCGGTCGAGTAGGCGTCGCTCATCGCGAGATGGGTTCCCACGACGGTGAGGGACGCGTAGCACTCCGCGGGCGTGCCGCGGTGGGGGTCGATGATGCGGGCGCCGAGCTCCGCCGTGCCCGAGGTCGCCACGGCCAGGTCGTCGCGGCCGGTGACGACGGCGCACAGTTCGTCCGCGCGCAGCGGGTGGGCCACACCGACGCGCCAGGGCACTCCGGGAGCCGCCTCGCCCCGCAGCCGCAGATCCCCGCCCCCGTCGACACAGGTGTGACGGGCGCCGGACTCGTGCAGGATCTGGGAGGCACGCTCCACGGACCATCCCTTGACCAGCGCGGAGGGGTCGAGGACACCGCCCACGAGATGGCTGAACCAGCCGGCGCTGGCACGTACGGCGCTCTTGCACAGGGCGAGGACCTCACGTACCTCCGCGGAGCACTGGTGCGGCGCGAGGTCGCCCCGGGCGAGGCGGCAGACGACACTGTCCGGCCGGTACGTGGAGTACACCTCGTCGACGTGGTGCAGCCAGGCCACGGCCTCGGCCAGCGCCGCCTCGATCGCCGGGGTGCGCGGGTCGCGGATGTCGAAGGAGAACACGGTGCCCATGACGTGTTCGGCATGGCGCAGACCACGCCGTGTGCCGGGCCGCCGTGCGTCGGGCCGTTCGATGTCACCCACCCGCCCCGTCCGGTGCGCTCAGAAGGGACCGTGCGCGGCCTACGGCGAGGGCGCCGGTCGTCGCCGCGGCGAGGACGGCTCTGCGCACGGTGGTTCTCCTCAGTCGGGACTTGGCAGTCGGCACTCGGATCCGAACTCGAAGACCCGTGGTGCCGCCGATGAGTCGTGAGCCTGGCAGCGCAACCTGTGACGACCCTCTCAACGCGGTCGTACCGGCCCGATTCAGAGGAAACTCAGAGCGGACAGCCGCCCCGGCGCAGCCCGTGGGAGGGGATGCTGGGACGCACCATGAACTGTCAGAGCCACCATGCCCCTCCGTACGGCGGCCGGCTCTCCCCGCGCACTCTCCGCGGCCGGCTCACCGCCGGGCTGCTCGTCCTGGTCGCCCTGGCCTGTCTGACGGTCGGCATCACCACGGCGTTCGCGCTCAACGGATTCCTGACCGACCGCCTCGATCAGCAACTCTCCGCGTCCGGCGGGCGGTTCGCGGCCGGCCTGGAGCCCGGGAGCACACCGGACGCCGGCAGTCCGCCCGACACCCGTGGGCAGCCGGAAGGTACGTTCGGTGCGCGGCTGGTGGACGGTACGCCCGCACAGGCGGCCGTCGTCGAGGACCGGTCGGACGAGACGGTGCCGCTGACCGTCGACGACCGCCGGGCACTCGCCGCGGTGCCCGTCGACGGGAAGGGCCACACACTGCGGCTGTCGGGGCTCGGGGCCTACCGTGTCACCGCCGTGCCGGGCGACGGCCAGGACGTACTGGTCACCGGTCTGCCACTGCGTCCCGTCGAGGACACGGTGCACCGGCTGCAAGGCGTGGAGGCGGCGGTCTTCGGCGTGACCCTCGTCGCCACCGGCACCGTGGGAGCGCTGTGGATACGGCTGTCCCTGCGGCCCCTGCGCGCGGTCACCGCCGCCGCGGCGGGCGCCGCCGGACTGCCGCCGGCCGACGGCGAGGTCGCCGTGCCCGGTGCCGTCCCGGTCGGCGATCCGCACACCGAGGCCGGCCAGGTCGGCACCGCCGTCAACCGTATGCTCGGGCAGGTCGCCAACGCCCTGGAGCGACAGCGGGCCGGCGAGGAACGTCTGCGACGCTTCGCCGCGGACGCCGGCCATGAACTGCGCACACCGGTGGCCACCGTACGCGGCCACGCGGAACTGGCACTCCGCCACGGGAGCCCGGTACCGGCCGAGGTACGGCACTCGCTCGACCGCATCCGGTCCGAGTCCGAACGGATGACCCGTCTCGTGGACGATCTGCTGCTCCTCGCCCGTATCGACGCCGGCCGGGCCCTCGATCACGGTCCGGTGGATCTGACACGGCTCGTCCTCGATGCCGCACAGGACGCGCGGGCGGCGGGGCCCGGTCACCGGTGGCTGCTCGACCTGCCGGAGGAGGCGGTGACCACGACGGGCGACGAGCGCCGGCTGCACCAGGTGATCGGCAACCTCCTCGCCAACGCCCGCTCGCACACCCCGGACGGCACCGAGGTCTCCGTACGGCTGTCGGCCGGTCCCGGGACCGTCCGCCTGACCGTGGCGGACAACGGCCCTGGCATCCCGGCGCCGCTCCTGCCGGAAGTCTTCGGCCGTTTCGTACGGGCGGACGGCAGCCGCTCGCGCAAGGGCGGCAGCACCGGGCTCGGTCTGGCGATCGTCCACGCGGTGGTCACGGCGCACGGCGGCACGGTCGACGCGGTGAGCGGTGACGGGCGGACGGAATTCACCGTCGCCCTCCCGGCACCGCCACCGGACGGCGAGGACGACACACCCTGAGGACCCCGGGCCAGGTCAGCTCCGTACGCGGGGGCGGCCGGCTACGTACACGGAAGCGGTCCGGCCCGTACACGGACGCGGTCACCACGTACACGGGAGCGGTCACGCGCGTACACCGGCGGTCACGCGCGTACACCGGCAGAGCCCTTGCCGCCCGCGTCCGGCACCGACGACAGCGGTGCCGCGATGTCCTCCAGCGACCGGCCCTCGGCCCGTACGGCCAGAAACGCCGCCACCAGGCCGGCCGCGCACATGAGGCCCGCGCCGATTTGGAAGGCGAGCACCGTGTCGCCGACCACTCCGGACGCCGTGAGGTCCGCGAAGACCAGTGGGCCGCTGATCCCGCCCGCCGCCGTGCCGAGCGCGTAGAAGAACGCGATCGCCATGGCACGGGTCTCCATCGGGAAGATCTCGGAGACCGTGAGATACGCGCTGCTGGCGCCCGCCGACGCGAAGAAGAGCACCACGCACCAGCACGCCGTCAGTGTCGTGGCGGTCAGCGAGCCGTTGCCGAAGAGCCAGGCGGTGGCGAAGAGCAGCACACCCGCCAGCAGATAGGTGGAGGAGATCATGATCCGGCGGCCGACGGTGTCGAAGAGCCGGCCGAGCAGCAGCGGGCCGACGAAGTTGCCCGCGGCGATCACCGCGAAGTAGTAGCCCGTATGTCCTGTGTGAACGCCGAAAAAAGTGGTCAGGATCGTGCCGAAGCCGAAGGTGATCGCGTTGTAGAGGAACGCCTGCCCGATGAAGAGCGACAGACCGAGCACCGCGCGCCTGGGGTAACGGCGGAAGACCGTCCGGGCGATACGCCGGAAGCTGACGCTTTCGTGCTCGTGGACGGTGATCTCGCCCGCCGGCGGCGGGAGTTTTCGCTGTTTCTCCTTCTCGATTCCCCGTTCGACGGAG
Source organism: Streptomyces lushanensis (assembly GCF_001700515.1). Lineage (GTDB taxonomy): Bacteria > Actinomycetota > Actinomycetes > Streptomycetales > Streptomycetaceae > Streptomyces > Streptomyces lushanensis. The sequence continues at coordinate 66 of NZ_MAUD01000371.1, read as the reverse complement.
CCGACCAGCTTCTCCGCCTCCGCGCTGTGTCCGTGGATGAGCTGCCAGCGCGGACTCTCCGGTACA
>NZ_MAUD01000370.1:728-2383 GCF_001700515.1 Streptomyces lushanensis | reverse complement strand
GCCCGCACGGACTCGGCGACCGACCGGCCCGCGTCGGCCACCGAGGCCGCCCCGGCTGTGCCCAGCACATGTCCTGTGGCCGGTTCCCTGACAGAAATGGCGCGACCGGTTCCGTCCCGCCATTCCCCTGTGAAGATCTTCCCCTGCCATGTCTGCCTGTCCACGATGATCTCCGTACATGTGCCGATGCGCTGAAAGAGCGCGCCCGAAGGCACAGGGAGTTCTTCGGCGCCCACATGTCCGGCCGTTCTCGTACCCGCGGTTCGCGTACCGGCCCGGCGGGGGCTGCTTCTCCGGAGGATTCCATTTCCCTCGGGTCCCAGAGACGATTGTTACCCGCCGAGCGACGCGGAGACTCGTATTCCCGGTCCGCCCCTCGGCACCTCACCGTCCGACCGCACCGGCGGACCCGGATCGCCGGCCCGCGGCGCACCGGTGCCGATGTCATTCCTCCACGGCCGCCCCGTGCTCCTCGCCGTAGCGGGCACCGGAGACGCCTTCCCGCGGAACGGCCTCTTCCAGCGCTGCCAGGGTGGCGGCGTCGAGAGACATACCGGCGGCGGCCAGGTTCTCCTCAAGATAGGCGCGGCGCTTGGTGCCCGGCAGCGCGACGATGTCGTCACCCTGTGCGAGCACCCAGGCCAGTGCCATCTGGCCGACGGTCGCGCCCAGACCGGCCGCGATCTCCGCGATACGGTCGACCAGCCGGAGGTTACGGTCCAGGTGCCCCGATCCGAACCGGGGCACGGTACGGCGGTAGTCGTCGGAGGCCAGGTCCGTCAGATCGCGTACCTGCCCGGTGAGCATGCCGCGCGACAGCGGTGAGTAGGCGACGAATCCGATGCCCAGTTCGCGGATGACCGCCAGTACCCCGTTCCGCTCGACATGCCGCGTGAACAGTGAGTACTCCGTCTGGACCGCCGACAGGGGCGCGGTGGCGTGCGCCCGGCGGACGGACTCGGCACCGGCCTCGCTGATGCCGAGGTAACGCACCTTGCCCTGCGTGACCAGTTCCCCGAGGGCGCCGAAGGTCTCCTCCACCGGGACCGAGGGATCGACACGGTGCTGGTAATAGAGATCGATGCGGTCCGTACCCAGACGCCGCAGTGAACCCTCGACACTGAGGCGGAGGTAGTCGGGCCGNNTCGGCGGTGTCGAACATGGTCACCCCCAGATCGATGGCCCGGTGGATGGTGGCGACTGACTCGGTGTCGTCCCGGACGCCGTAGGCCGTGGTCATGCCCATCGTGCCGAGGCCCTCGGCCGACACCACCAGGCCCTGGCCGCCGAGCTTCCGCCGCGTAAGACCTGTAAGACCCGTAAGACCCATGCGCTTACCCCTCATCTCCGGGAGGGGCGCGTACGTCCCCTCGTGGCTGTCCGCTCACTGTGGCCCTCGCGAAGCCGGGTACGGGGGTAGGCGCTGTCGGGGGATCGGGGATCCGGCGCGGGCGGCATCCGGCACGGCCACCCGGGGCGGAGGGTCGGACCGGCAAGCCGGGGGTGTTCAGGGAACAGCCACCGACAATGGGTGCATGGACCGCAAAGAAATGGGGCTGTTCCTGCGGAAACGCCGTGACTGCCTGCAACCCGCCGACGTGGGTTTCGCGGGCGGTACTCGACGCAGGACTCCCGGACTGCGCCGCGAGGAGGTC
>NZ_MAUD01000370.1:0-701 GCF_001700515.1 Streptomyces lushanensis | reverse complement strand
CGGCCGTCCGGGACGGGCGGCGAACGCGGTGTGGCAGTGGTTCATGGACCCGCTGTGCCGGAACCTGTACGCACCGCGGACGCATCAGGAACTGAGCCGGGGCTATGTGGCGGACCTGCGGGCCGGCGTCTACCGGCGCGGCGACGACCCCGTGGCGCGGGCCCTGATCCAGGACCTGCGGGACGGCAGCCCGGAGTTCGCCGGACTGTGGGAGGAACGGGAGGTCGCCGGCAGGCGTCTTGTCCGCAAGTCGCTGATACACCCTCTGGTCGGCCCACTGGAGGTGGAGTGCGATGTCGTGCTCACCCCGGCGATGGACCGGAGGCTGTACCTCTTCCGCCCCCGGCCCGCCACCGGCACCGCCGAGCGATTCGCGCTTCTTCGCGTGGTCGGCGCGCAGTCGTTCGGCGANNGCGCGCCGGTGGAGGTGATCGTGCGCAAGCCCTGGGGGTGGTGCGCGTGCGCAAGCCCCTGACGTGGTGCGCCGGCTATCGCTTTCCGACGGTGTAGGTCAGGTGGGTCACCCGGGACGACGCGTCCGTGCGGGTCTGGTCGAGGGTGAGGCGGGCCGGGTCCACGCGGTCGAACAGACGGATGCCGGTGCCGAACAGTACGGGCGCGAGGGTGATCGAGAACTCGTCGATCAGGCCGCTGTCCAGGTACTCCTGGATCGTCTCGGCGCCGCCGGCGATGCGGATGTC
>NZ_MAUD01000369.1 GCF_001700515.1 Streptomyces lushanensis | reverse complement strand
GCGGCCCGTCATCAGCGGACGTCACAACCTGATCAGCGAGTTCGGCACGGATATCGGCAGGGTGCCGGGCTGGCCGTGAGGTGGGTGGCCCATCGTGACTGGTTCACGGGAAACGAGCCGGAACCCGTTCTCATGGGCAGAGTCGCACGCACACGGTGAAACTTCCCGGATGATCCGCAGGCAGTGAGGAGGGCTGTTCGAAGGGCGAGTCGCTACGCACGCTGCAGACCCTTGCGGCGGTCACGCAAGCTGACCACTTCGCCGTTGGGCGATCCTCCGGAGCGGACAGAGATCTGCGGTGCGAGTGACCGCATCAGAACAGGGTGCAGCCCGAGCTCGTCCGCCGCATGGCGTGAGGAGAGGGATTCGCCGAATCGGCGGGTCATCATCATGCGCATAAGTGCTGGCTGCTCCGGATGTACTGTGACGGGCTCGCGGGACCTCCATTGGTTTGTGGCTATCTGCCGGTAAAGGCTGGACCGGCGAGTGCTGTCGATGAGCGACAGGCCAAATGCTCTTTCGATCAAAGCTTGCATGGAAATGCCCCAGTTGGACTTTAGTACGGCCAGATTCCGCAGTGTGAAGTTTCCGCTCAGAGCCTCGCGTGCCTGCTCCTCGGGGATCAGGAAGGCGCCAGCGAATCTATGGGCCTCTGTCTCTGCCTGCTTGGTTGAAATGGTCCGCCGGGCTGGATGCAGCACAAGATGACCCAACTCGTGGGCGACGGTGAACCTCTGGCGGTCCCCGGCATCTGTGCCGAAGTAGGCGATGAGCTGTGGATCGGCCACCCCTCTCCAGCACGAGACGCCGGAGTGACCGATGGCCACGTCCTCCTGTGCGCCGGACCCGTCGACGAGCACCAGGGGGACCACGGGGATCCCGGCGCGCTCGCAGGTCCGGATGACGTGCTTGAGGATGCCGTCGCGGGCAACTCCGAGCGCGTCCCGGGTTTCCGCTGCCAGCGTTTCGATCCTTGCGTCATCGATTTCTCCCTCGGCCCGCGGCAGGGGGAAGCGGCGCATGCGTGTCTCTGTGATGAGCTGGGAGGCTACGCGATATGCCTCTCGCGCTGTGGCCTTGACCCGGTCGACCTCCTTGGCCGACGCACTGGCCTTCTTGCGGAAGTGCAGTGTGTCCGTCGGGAGATCGTCCGGATCTGCGAGGAAGAAGCTGTACGGGGTTCCCGTGGCGTTGGCCACTGCTAGCAGGGTCTCTTCGCTGGCTGTCCTGTCCCCTGTTTCGATACCGGAGATCATCGACTGCGTCACCCCGGCAATGCTCACAAGTTCTTTCTGGGTCAATCCCATGAGCATACGGAGCGTACGCAGTCGCGCACCGGTATCAAGCACTTCCTTCTTCGCCTTCTTCTTGCTCTTCGTCGTCTTTGAACAGAAAACCCAGGTCGATCTCTTCGTCACTTGACTCGAACGTGAGCTTCGAGAGATCTTCGGCACTGCGCGGCAGCAGCATGTCGTAGTCCGATGTCGAAACAGCGCCAGCCCTGAAGGACTTTGTCGGGCGTACGATCCGGATGACCACCTCGCCCTTTCTGTCAACGTCCCACACGGCCAGCAGTTGGCTTGCCTCGACGCCGATGAGATCCGGTGTCGGGTTCCGATAGTAGTTTATGCGGGCCCGGTTATTTCCCGGCGGCGGCACCGTATCGCCGAACGGCGATCGGTGCAGAAGTCGAATCGACATCGCATTTCGCGACAAAAGAATTCGGCCGCTCCCTCTGCGGGAAGGCGTCCATCCGGCAAGGTCCAGTTTCAGCAGGCGGGCCAGCGCGTGATCCCGCGTCAGATCCGTGCGGCCCTTGAGGAAGCACCGTTCCGCCATCTTGTGGCGATCGTAGTGATCGTTTGCGTTCTGCCGGCCCTCCTCCAGGGACTCGTGGAGCGGGGCCGCGAGAGGCGTGATGGCCTCCGTGATGAACCGTGCATCCTCGGGTCTGAGCATAGCGGTGATTTTATGACCTGGATTCTCAGACTTGCAAGGGTGTGATCCTCGTCAGCTCCTGCCTGTGGCCGCCGTTGCTCTGGCCGGGAGGGCGGACGCCGTCGCCAGGTCGAACTGCGGCTGCCCGCCGTCCGGTTCGACTTCGCCGTCGGTGCGGCCGGGAGGGTGGAGGGCGGGGCCTGTCTCTTATACACATT
>NZ_MAUD01000037.1 GCF_001700515.1 Streptomyces lushanensis | reverse complement strand
GACCCGCGCCGGGTCAGCGCAGGCGCAGACCGGTGGCCCTGGCCAGGTCCCGCAGATCGACGTACTTGTAGTTGGAGCCCTCGCGCGCCTCGCCGTCGGGACCGGTCACCTCGGGAGTGTCCGTCCCGTCCTGGAAGACGGCGAGTCCCTGCGGATACCGCGCGCCGAACGGCTTGTTGACGATGTCGAGACTGTCGGTGCCGTCGGCGCCGTCGACCGCGCCGGGCCCGTGGCCCGCGCCGACCCGGAAACCGGCCCTGAACGCGTTGCCCTTCGCCGGGTCACGGTCGTACATGGCGAAGGTGCTGTCACCCTGGCTGGAGACCACCACATAGCCGCCGCCACCGGGCCGCTCCAGCAGCGTGATGCCTTCGACGTCCGCGACGAGACGGCGCCCGCCGAAGCCCGGGTCCTCGCCCGCGACGCACTCGCCCGTCGCGGGATCCCGGGTGTACGGCACGCCGTAGTCCTTGACCCTGTCGACCAGCGTCGGCCTGCCGGTGAGATCGGCGTTGATCCGCCAGAAGCCGACATCCTCCTGGCCCGCGTACAGCACGCCGTTGGCCGCGTCGACGCGCAGGCCCTCCAGATACGCCTGCTCGCCCGGCTCCTCGCAGGGCGTCCAGGTCTTTCCGTTGGGCAGGGTGAAGGTGGTCGGGAAGCCGACGGTCCTGATCTTGCGGTAGCCGATCTTCCCGCGCACCGGCTCCGTCAGCTCCAGCAGCGCGACCCGGTTGGTGAGTTCCTGGGTGACGACGGCGTAGACACGGCCCGTCCTCCGGTCCTTCCAGGAGGCCAGACCGTACGCGGTGGCCTGTTCGTTCACCTCGTCCTGGTCCGCGGAGAAGATGTACGGCGAGGCGCCGGCGGCCGTGATGTCGGTGACGGGGCCCGGGCGGTGGTCCGGGTCGACGCGGTAGATGACGAGCTTGTCCCGGCCGCGGTCGGTGGCGATGGCCAGATCGGTGCCGTCGACGACGTCCACGTTGTTCAGCCGGCCGGGCATGTCGTCGGGGCCCGGGGCCGCCGGCGCCGGGATCGACTGCACCTGGCGCGCCGCGAGGTCGTACACCCGCAGTCCGCCGACCTTGGCGGTGCCGAGCACCAGACTGCGCGCCGGGTTCGCGGGATCGCGCCAGACGGCGGGATCGTCGGCGCTGGCATCGCCGCCCGCCGCGTCGTCGAAGAGGGCGGGCGTCTCGGCCTTCGCCGTCACCTCGGCGGTCGACGGGCCCGCCTGCGCGGGGACGACCACGAGCGCGGTCAGCGCGACGGCGGCCGTCGCCACCGCCGCGAGCGTGTGGCGCCTGGAGAATCTGCTGTCTGTGCTCCGCATGCGAAACCTTCCTGTGGAGATCTGCGTACAAAGGAACCTCTGCAGGGTGCGGAGCGCCCATGACCCGGCGATGGGCCTGCGATAGCCGCCAACGGCACCTCGCGTGAACAGCTCTCACGCGAAGGTCTCCGAATTCGTCGCCGGAAGTCGCGTCATAGCGGGCGAGGTGGCGCCTCTCTCCTGGAACGGGCCCGTCGCGGGGCCGTCCGTCAGGAGAGGAAGTGCCGCTCATGAACACCGTCGTGGAACGCGATCTGGAGTTGCGCCTGGTGCTGTCGCCCGAGCGCGGCATCCCCGTACCGGCCCGGCTGACGTACCGTACGGACGATCCGTACGCCGTGCACATCACCTTTCACATCGGCTCCGAGACGCCCGTCGAATGGACCTTCGCCCGTGAGCTGCTGGTGGAGGGCGTGTTCAGGCCGTGCGGGCACGGCGATGTGCGGATCTGGCCGACGAAGGTCGCCGGGCGGGGCGTTCTCTGTGTCGCCCTCTCCTCGCCCGACGGCGACGCCCTGCTGGAGGCGCCCTCGGCGGCCGTGTCCGCGTGGGTGGAGCGGACGCTGCGGATCGTGCCGCCGGGGACGGAGAGCGGGCGGCTCGGTATCGACGACGGTCTCACCGAGCTGCTCGCCGCCACCGCGGCCGACGATCTCTGGCTCCGGGATCCCTGGCCGTCCGACGGAACGGCGGACGGTGAGGGCTGACCGGTGGGCACCGGAGAACCGGCGGCCGGACCGGCACGGGCGGGCGGGGAGTGCTCAGAAGAGCTTGCCGGGGTTGAGCAGGCCGAGCGGGTCGAACGTGCGCTTGATGCCGCGCTGCAACTCCATTCCCACCGGGCCCAGTTCGCGCGAGAGCCACTCCTTCTTCAGTACGCCCACGCCGTGTTCGCCGGTGATCGTGCCGCCCAGTTCCAGACCGAGCGCCATGATCTCGTCGAAGGACTCGCGGGCGCGCCGGGACTCGTCCGGATCGGTCTGGTCGAAGCAGACGACCGGATGGGTGTTGCCGTCGCCCGCGTGGGCGCAGACGCCGATGGTCAGGCCGTACTTCTCCGCGATGGCCGCCGTGCCGTCGAGCATCGCGGCGAGCCGGGTGCGCGGTACGCACACATCGTCGATCATCGTCGCCGACTTGACGGTCTCCAGCGCGGTGAGCGAGAGCCGCCGGGCCTGGAGCAGCATCTCCGACTCGGCCGCGTCCTCGGCGGGGACGACCTCGGTGGCGCCGGCGGCGGTGCACAGCTCACCGACGGCGGCCAGATCGGCGGCGGGGTCCGGTGTGTCGAAAGCCGCCAGGAGGAGGGCCTCGGTGGTGTCGGGGAGGCCCATGTTGGTCAGCGCGTTGACGGCATGGACGGTCGTACGGTCCATCAGTTCGAGCAGGGACGGGGTGTGTCCGCGCTCCATGATCCGGCAGACCGCGTCGCACGCGGCGGCGGTGGAGGCGAACTCCGCGGCCAGCACGAGCTGCTGGGGCGGCTTGGGCCTGAGCGCGAGGACGGCCTTGACGACGATGCCGAGGCTGCCCTCCGAGCCGACGAACAGCCGCGTCAGGTCGTATCCGGCGACGCCCTTGGCGGTACGGCGGCCGGTGGTGAGCAGCCGGCCGTCGGCGAGGACGACATCGAGGCCGAGGACGTACTCCGCGGTGACGCCGTACTTGACGCAGCACAGCCCGCCGGAGGCCGTACCGATGTTCCCGCCGATGGTGCACATCTCCCAGCTCGACGGGTCCGGCGGATAGTAGAGGCCCTGTTCGCCGACCGCGCGGGAGAGGGTGGCGTTGACGACGCCCGGCTCGACGACGGCGATCCGGTCGACCGGACTGATCTCCAGGATCCGGTCCATCTTGGTCAGGGAGAGGACGATGCACCCGTCCGAGGCGTTGGCGGCGCCCGACAGCCCCGTACGGGCGCCCTGCGGTACGACGGGGACACGCAGCGCGGTCGCGGTGCGCATGACGTGCTGGACCTGCTCCACCGTGCGCGGCAGCACGACCACCGCCGGGGTGCCCGCCTCGCAGAAGCTCGCCATGTCGTTGGCGTAGGAGGCCGTGATGTCCGGGTCGGTGATCAGGGCTTCGGCGGGGAGCACGGACCGGAGCCGTACGACGAGGTCGTCCTGGGAATCCAGATCATCCATGATCCCAGACTCGCATCCGGGGCCATCGGTGTGAACCCGTCTGCGATCCACAACGGGAAGCGCGGGTGTGCTCTTCATATGGACGCACAGTAATCACCATGAACCCCATGAAAACGGAGCAGGTCAGACAGGTCAGAAGGGCGGCGCTGGCGGCAGGGGTGGGCGCGGCGCTGGTCGGGGGCGTCCTGCTGTTCGTACCCGCCGACCACGAGCGCCCGCCGGTGCTGAGCCCCGAGGCGCGGGCGATGGCCGCGGCGGGCGCCGGGGCACCGGCCTCGATCCCGGACCTGACCGCGCTCATCCGCGACCGGGAGGCCTGGCTGCGCACCCATCCCAAGGACGGCGAGGCCTGGGCGGTGCTCGGCGCGGCGTATGTGGAACGCGGTGCGCGGCAGGGGAATTCGGCGTACTACCCCAAGGCCGACCAGGCACTTCAGCGTTCGCTCTCCACGGTGGCCGACGCGGACGAGCGGGCCGTCGCGGCCCGGCCCGGAAGGCCCGGTGAGGACGGCAAGGCGGGCGAGCCCGCCGAGTACGGCAATCCGGCGGCCCTGGTGGGCCTGGCCCGGCTCGCCAACGCACGGCACGACTTCGCCACCGCCAGGAAGTGGGGCGAGACGGTACGCAAGCAGCGGCCCGACGACTGGACTCCGTATCCGGTGCTGATCGACGCGTACAGCGGTCTGGGTGAGTACAGGGCGGCGGGCGAGGCACTGGACCGGCTGAAGGCACTGCGCTCCGGGACGACGGTGCTGGAGCGCGCCGCGGCCCTCTACCACGAGAGCGGCCGGGACGCGGACGCGGCGGCGAGGGCGGCCGAGGCAGCGGAGCGGGCCGTCACGGCGGAGGAGAAGGCGGAGGCGCTGCACACGCTGGGCCGGCTCGCCTGGGACCACGGCAAGCCGACCGAGGCGCTGGGCCACTACGACGCGGCGCTCGCGGCGGCGCACGGCCATCCCGCCTCCCTGGCCGGGCGGGCGAGGGCGCTGGCCGCGCTGGGCAGGACGGACGAGGCGTACCAGGTCTACGACACCGCGCTCGGCAAGCTGCCGCTGCCCGAATACGCCCTGGAGCTGGGCGAGCTGTACGACTCGGAGGGGCTGACCGGGGACGCGCAGACGCAGTACGAGTGGCTGCGGGAGCGGGTGGAGAAGGCGCGGGCCCACGGGGTGAACGAGGAACTGGTCCTCGCCCGCTTCGAGACCGACCACGGGGATCCGCAGGGGGCCGTGGTGCGGCTGACGGCGGAGTGGACGCGTTCGCACCGGAACATGTTCGTCGCGGACGCGCTGGCCTGGGCGCTGCACCGGGCGGGCCGGAACGACGAGGCCCTGGCGTACGCGCGGAAGGCGACGGGACCGGGGCTGCGGAGCGCGCTGTTCTCCTACCACCTGGGCGAGATCGAGCGCGCGCTGGGGATGCACGGTCCGGCCCGCCGCCATATCGGGGAGGCGCTGCGGATCAATCCGTACTTCTCACCGCTGCTCGTGCCGAAGGCCCGGGAGGCGCTGGACATGCTGGAGAACGTGTCGGGCGGCGCGCCGAGGAGTGTGCCGAGGAACATGCAGGGACAGCCGGGCGTGCCGGAGCAGGGCGTGCGGAGGCAGGACATGCCGGCGCCGGACACGCGGGGGCAGGACACACAGGTTCCGGCCACACAGGGACAGGACACACTGGGGCCGGACACACAGGCTCCGAGCGTGCGGACGCCGGACGTGCAGGAGCCGGCTGCGCCCGCGCCGTTCCAGGCACCGCCCGTCGCGGGCACGGTCTGAGCGGCCGGGGCGGGTGGGCGGCGGCCCCACGGAGGAGTCCGGGTTCGGGCTCCTCCGTGGGGCCGCGTCGCGTCGGTCGAGGCGCGTGCCGGCAGCGCGACGGCGCGTACCGGCCACGAGGGCGGTCACGGCCACGACCGGCGTGCCCGGCCGCGCCCCGGATCAGAGGTTGCCGCGCTTCTCCTGCTCGCGCTCGATCGCCTCGAAGAGCGCCTTGAAGTTGCCCTTGCCGAAGCCCATCGAGCCGTGCCGCTCGATCATCTCGAAGAAGACGGTCGGCCGGTCCTGGACCGGCTTGGTGAACATCTGGAGCAGATAGCCGTCCTCGTCCCGGTCGACCAGGATCTTCAGCTCGCGCAGCGTCTCGACCGGTACCCGGGTCTCGCCCGCCCACTCCCCGAGCGTGTCGTAGTACGAGTCGGGCGTGTCGAGGAACTGCACACCCGCCGCCCGCATGGCCCTGACGGAGGCGACGATGTCGTTCGTGGCGAGCGCGATGTGCTGGACGCCGGCCCCGCCGTAGAACTCCAGATACTCGTCGATCTGCGACTTCTTCTTGGCGATCGCGGGCTCGTTGATCGGGAACTTCACCTTGAGCGTGCCGTCGGCGACGACCTTCGACATCAGCGCGGAGTACTCGGTGGCGATGTCGTCGCCCACGAACTCCTTCATGTTCGTGAAGCCCATGACCTTGTTGTAGAAGCCGACCCACTCGTTCATCCGGCCGAGTTCGACATTGCCCACGCAGTGGTCGACGGCCTGGAAGGTGCGCTTGGCGGCGGGCTCGACCACGGGCTCGGCGGCACGGAAGCCCGGCAGGTACGGACCGTCGTAGCCGGAGCGCTCCACCAGGGTGTGGCGGGTCTCGCCGTAGGTGGCGATGGCGGCGAGGACGACCGTGCCGTGCTCGTCCTTGATCTCGTACGGCTCCTGGATCCCCCGGGCGCCGTGCTCGGTGGCATAGGCGTACGCGGCGCGCGCGTCCGGCACCTCGATGGCGAGGTCCACGACACCGTCGCCGTGCTCGGCGACATGCCCGGCGAGGAAGCGGCCCCACTCGGTGGACTGCTTGACGACCGAGGTGAACACGAAGCGGGCCGAGCCGTTCGTCAGGACGTAACTCGCGGTCTCCCGGCTGCCGTTCTCCGGTCCGGAGTAGGCGACGAGCTTCATGCCGAAGGCCGTGGAGTAGTAGTGCGCGGCCTGCTTGGCGTTGCCGACGGCGAAGACGACGGCGTCCATGCCCTTGACCGGGAAGGGATCGGCCTCACGCGCGGTGTCGGGGGCGGTGGCGGTGTTCATCGAGGTGTCAGCCATGGCCTCAGCGTCCCGCCGTTCCACAAGGTGCGCAACAGTTCGCGTATTCACTGGGCACCATGCACAGCGGATCGCCAGAATGGGAGGGCCATCTGCACAGTATGACCATGGGCAGGGCGGACGACGGACAGTGCGGGACACGAGACGGGAAGCGAGAAGGGGCGGACGGTGGACATGCGCGCAAGCGGGGGAACGGGCGGCGGTGGCTCGGGCGGAGGTACGGGTGGCGGGGGCGCGGGCGGAGGTACGGGTGCGGGGACGGGAGCCGGTATCGACGGGCTCGACGGCAGGCTCATCGTGCTGCTGGCGCGCGAGCCGCGGATCGGGGTGCTGGAGGCCTCGCGGCGGCTCGGCGTGGCGCGCGGGACCGTGCAGGCGCGTCTGG
>NZ_MAUD01000368.1 GCF_001700515.1 Streptomyces lushanensis | reverse complement strand
CGCCGCCGCGCTCTTCACCGGCGTGGCTCAGGCCGACGACGACGCCTTCTCCGACAACGAGTGGAACGCGAGCGTCGCGACGCTGGTCGGCGGCGGCGTGGGTGGACACAACCTCGGCAACTCGACGACCACGCAGCAGGTGGCGACCGGCGCCGGCGCGTCCAACCAGAACAACACGGCCAACGTGATCGGTGCGGGTTTCACGACCATCGACCAGTCCAACGAGAACATCGCGGTGAACTTCGCCAGCCACTGGTGACACAGGGCCCGACGGGGGGCGTGACCGAGGGGTGAACGATGTTCTGCGCGGCGGCACTTCGGTGCCGTCGCGCAGTCCGTTGTGGGGCGGCGCGCGCCCTTCGCTGTCCGGGTGCCCGTGGGCCCGTCGGCACACACCCGTGGTGTCCGCGTGCCTGCCGTGTTCGGGCGCCCGCGTCCGGCTGCCCGCGTCCGGCTGCCCGTGTCCCGGCTGTCCGTATCCCGTATGGCTGTGTCCTGTATGTCCGACTGCGCCTGTCCTGGCCGACCTGGTCTCGGCCGTCCGTGTCGTGTTCGTCGCAGCGCGTACGTCCCGGCAGCTCGCGCCGTGTCCGCGGTCGGATACGTCCCGTGCCCAGGGTGACCCTGATGGTCTCCCTCATCCCACCTCCACCTTCAGGAGGTGGGGCGGACACCACCCCTACACCCTGAGGCGGACATCTCTTCGGGACCTGGGGCCGATCCCCGGAGGCAGGGCTCACTCCTAGCGTGGAGCCATGACCACGCCTGTCTGCACGAGCGCCTCCACGGCCGCCAAACCGGCACCGCACGCGCCGTACGTACATCACGCGCCGTCCGTGCCCGCCGTACCGTCCGTGGCCGCTGTACCGTACGCGCCGCATCCCGCCCAACCGGGCCACCAGGCCCACCCGGCTCACCCGGCCCGTCCCACCTACGCGTCGTTCTCCTCGTACGTACGGGCGCGGGGGCCCGTGCTGCTGAGGACCGCCCGTTCCCTCACCTCCAACCCGTGCGACGCCGAGGACCTGTTGCAGACGGCCCTCACCAAGACGTATGTCGCCTGGGACCGCATCGAGGACCACCGGGCCCTGGACGGTTACGTCCGCCGCGCCCTGCTCAACACCCGCACCTCGCAGTGGCGCAAGCGCAAGGTCGACGAGTTCGCCTGCGAGGAACTGCCCGAGCCCGCGGGCCTGCCGGCGCCGGATCCCGCCGATCGGCAGGTGCTGCACGACGCCATGTGGCGCGCGGTGATGAAACTGCCCGACCGCCAGCGGGCGATGGTCGTCCTCCGCTACTACGAGGACCTCAGCGAGGCCCAGACCGCCGAGGTGCTCGGAGTCTCGATCGGTACGGTCAAGAGCGCGGTGTCCCGTGCGCTCGGCAAACTCCGGGAGGACCCGGATCTTTCCCCGGTCCGCTGACGTCCGGTGGGACGTCAGTTCCTCACTCGTCCGCCCATGTCCCGTCCGCCCATGTCCCGTCCGCCCACGTCCCGGCTGCTGACTTCCCGTCCGCTGATGCCGCGGTCGGACGTCGCCTCCGTACCGGTCCACCGTCAGCAGACCCGCAGACCTCTTCGTTTCCGTTCCCGGGTAGTGACATACCGCGCGGTACGTGAGCAGAATCTCCGCAACCCATAGCGCGACGGAGCGCTAGCGCCCACCGGGAGGACGCCGTGCTGAGCACCATGCAGGACGTACCGCTGACTGTGAGCCGCATCCTGCACCACGGGATGACCATCCATGGCGCGTCGTCGCACGTCACGACCTGGACCGGCGGGCCCGAGCCGGAGCGCCGCAGCTTCGCCGAGGTCGGCGGGCGCGCGACACGGCTCGCCAACGCCCTGCGCGACGAACTCGGCGTCGGCGCCGACGAGCGTGTCGCCACGCTGATGTGGAACAACGCCGAGCACGTCGAGGCCTATCTCGCCATCCCGTCCATGGGCGCGATCCTCCACACCCTCAATCTTCGGCTCCCGCCCGAACAGCTCGTCTGGATCGTCAACCACGCCGCCGACCGCGTGGTGCTCGTGAACGGCTCGCTGCTGCCGCTCCTCGCACCGCTCCTCCCGCACCTCCCGACCGTCGAGCACGTCGTCGTCTCCGGTCCCGGCGACCGGGCGCTGCTCGCCGGTGGTCCACTCGCCGACGCCTCCACGCGGGTGCGGGTGCATGAGTACGAGGAGCTGATCGCCGGCCGCCCCACCACGTTCGACTGGCCCGAGCTGGACGAGCGGACCGCCGCGGCCATGTGTTACACCTCCGGCACCACCGGGGATCCCAAGGGCGTCGTCTACTCGCACCGTTCGATCTATCTGCACTCCATGCAGGTCAACATGACGGAGTCGATGGGGCTGTCGGACAGGGACACCACCCTGATCGTCGTACCTCAGTTTCATGTGAATGCCTGGGGCCTGCCGCACGCCACCTTTATGACCGGCGTGAACATGCTGATGCCCGACCGCTTCCTCCAGCCCGGTCCGCTCGCCGAGATGATCGAACGCGAGCGGCCCACGCACGCCGCCGCCGTTCCCAGCATCTGGCAGGGACTGCTCGCCGAGGTCACCGCGCGCCCGCGCGATCTCACCTCCATGGCCCGCGTCACGATCGGCGGCTCCGCGTGTCCGCCGTCGCTGATGGAGGCGTACGACAAGCTCGGTGTACGGCTCTGCCACGCCTGGGGCATGACGGAGACGTCGCCGCTCGGCACGATGTCCAACCCGCCCGCCGGACTGACCGCGGACGAGGAGTGGCCGTACCGCATCACCCAGGGCCGGTTCCCGGCCGGCGTCGAGGCCCGTCTCGCCGGACCCAGTGGCGACTTCCTGCCATGGGACGGCGAATCGGCCGGTGAGCTGGAGGTACGTGGCCCATGGATCGCGGGCGCCTACTACGGCGGCGCGGGAGGCGAACCGATCAAGCCGGAGGACAAGTTCAGCCCCGACGGCTGGCTGCGCACGGGCGATGTCGGAGTCATCAGTCCCGACGGCTTCCTCACGCTCACCGACCGCGCCAAGGACGTCATCAAGTCCGGCGGTGAATGGATCTCCAGCGTGGAGCTGGAGAACGCGCTGATGGCCCATCCGGAGGTGGCGGAGGCCGCGGTCGTGGCCGTACCGGACGAGAAGTGGGGCGAGCGGCCACTCGCGACCATCGTCCTCAGGGACGGCGCGTCGCCCGATTACGCGGCGCTCAAGGAGTTTCTCGCCGGGAAGATCGCGAAGTGGCAGCTTCCCGAGCGGTGGGCGGTGGTGCCGGTGGTGCCGAAGACGAGCGTCGGGAAGTTCGACAAGAAGGTGATCCGCAGGCAGTACGCGGACGGGGAACTGGACGTCACTCGGGTGTAGGGGGACGGACCTTCCTCGGGTTCAAGGAGGGCGAAGAAGGCGAGGAGGGTGAGGAGTCGCTCGGAGCCGGTCGTCCTCTCCTGTCCTGTCCGACCGGACAGGACGGGAATGGACGGGAATGGACGGGACTGATCGGGATTGGACCAGTGTTGGGCAGGACCGGACCGGACTGGGTCGGGCAGGACCGGACCGGATTCGTGGACGTGGCCGGGTTCCTGCCGGTTTTGGGCCGTATCGGTCTTCAGCTGGAACCGGCCCTCAGTCCGTACCGGCCCTCAGTCCGTACCGGCCCTCAGTTCGTACCGATCTTCGCGAGGAGGTCGACGATCCGGGACTGCACCTCGGTGCTCGTGGAGCGCTCGGCGAGGAACAGTACGGTCTCGCCGGACGCGAGCCGAGGCAGTTCCGCGCGGTCGATTCCCGCCGAGGTGTAGATGACCAGAGGAGTCCGGTTCAACTGGCCGTTCGCCCGCAGCCAGTCGACGATGCCCGCGCGTTGCCGCCGTACCTGCATCAGGTCCATGACCACGAGGTTCGGCCGCATCTGGGAGGCGAGGGCGACCGCCTCGTCGTCGGTGCCCGCGCGCGCCACCTGCATTCCGCGCCGCTCCAGCGTGGCCGTCAGCGCGAGCGCGATCTCCACGTGCTCCTCGATCAGCAGCACGCGCGGCGGATGCTGTTCGCTGTCGCGCGGGGCCAGGGCCTTGAGGAGTACGGCGGGGTCGGCGCCGTACGCCGCTTCCCGGGTCGCCTGGCCCAGGCCGGCCGTCACCAGTACGGGGACCTCGGCGGCGACCGCGGCCTGGCGCAGCGACTGGAGGGCGGTACGGGTGATCGGTCCGGTCAGCGGGTCGACGAAGAGCGCGGCGGGGAACGCGGCGATCTGGGCGTCGACCTCCTCGCGGGAGTGCACGACCACCGGGCGGTAGCCGCGGTCGCTGAGCGCCTGCTGGGTGGAGACGTCCGGCGCGGGCCAGACCAGCAGCCGGCGGGGGTTGTCGAGCGGCTCGGGAGGGAGTTCGTCGTCGACGGGCCGTGGCTGAGGGCGGTTGGCGACCTCGACCGCGCCGCCGGGACCGTCCAGCGGCTCGGGGCCTTCGGCACCCTCGTCGGGTGCCCCGATCGCGTACGACCGGCCCTCGGGATGGGCGGAGGGCAGCCGCGAACCGGGCTGAGGGGGCCCCGGCTGGGGCGGGTGCGACGGGTGCGGCGCCGACGTGCTCGCGGGGTGGGGCCGGCCCTGTGGCTGCGTCTGCGGCTGCTGTTGGGGGTGCGGATGGGCCTGGGCGTGCGGCAGGGCGTTCGCCTCGGAGCGGTCGTCGCTGTCGGCGGGCGGCGTGCCGAGCTTACGGCGCCGCCCCGAACCGAGGGACTGGCCGGAGCCGAGGGGCGGGGTCGAGCTGAGGGACGGGGCCGAGCCGAGGGACGGGGCCGAGCCGAGGGGCGGGGTCGAGCCAAGGCCCTGCCCCAGGCCCTGGCCTTGCCCCTGGCCCTGGTTCGGGTGCTGGTCCTGCGGCTGAGGAGTCTGGTGGGGCTGGGGCTGCTGGTGAGGCTGAGGCGGCTGGTGTGCGAAGGGCACGCCCTGGCCGAGGGTACGCACGCTGAAGGCGCGGCCCTGGGTGGAGTCCGGGGAGACCGGAGCCTCCTCGGGGAGAGGAAGCGCGGGCGGCAGCGGTTGATGAGCGCCATGCCGAGGATCGGTGAGGGCGGGCTCGCTCGCAGCGCCCTGCGCGGTCGGTACGGGACCGCCCGGGGCCGCCGGGGGCGTCTGAGCGGGCGGCATGCTTCCCGCGTTGCCGCCCGTGTCGGTGCCCGTACGGCCGTCCGCGTTCGCGGAGGTGTACGGGTCGTCGGGCCAGCCCGGCGGTGCGGTCATCGTGCCGAAGCCCGAAGTGGTGGGCATGCCCTGCCCGTTGGACGCGGGGTTCGCGTCCTGGCCGGGAACCGGTCGGCCAGGAGCCTGGCCGTCCGCCGTTTGTCCCGGCGGGGTCTGTCCCGGCGGGGTCTGTCCGGGCATGGCGAGTCCGGGTGTGCCCCAGCCGTTCGGGTCGACGGGCATGGCGCCGGTGCCGCTGCTCGTACGACCGTCCGCGCCCGCCGCGTTTCCGGTGCCTCCGGCGCTCTCGGGCCAGGTGGGCGGCGCCGGGTGCTGGGTGTCGTCCGTACCGCCACGGCGCCGGCCCGAGGGCAGCGGGTGTGCCTGCGGCGGGGTGTGGTCGGCGGTGTGGTCGGTGTCCGGTCGCGTACGTACGGAGTCGTGGCGGCCCGGGAGCGAGGCGTCCTGGGCACGGGTGGCCGGCCTGCTCGGCGCAGCCGGGGACGGGGCCGGAGCGGGCGACGGACCGCGGTCGGCGGCGGCGGGCGGCAGGGCGAAGGCGCTGCGGGCACCCTCGGACTCCGCGGGTGCGGGCCGTTCCGTATGCCGCTCCTGCGCGGGGGCCAGGGCGCGCCGGGCACGCCGTCCGGCGGGCTGCTGCGCTCCGGAGGCACCGACGGGAACGTGCTGCCCGGGGCCCTGCTGCCCATGGTCCTGGTGTCCGGAAACCTGCTGTCCAGGAATCTGCGGCCCGGGAATCTGGGGTCCGGGAATCTGCGGCCCGGGGACCGACTGCCCGGGGACCTGCTGTACGGGAGGCAGCGGCGCGGGCATCGGAGCCGGGGCGGGAGACGGAGGCGGGATCGGAGCCGGAGCCTGGGCCGCGGGTGCGACCGGTGCCGCCGGCGCGGGCTGTGGTGCCGGGGGTGCGGGCGGCGCGAACGGCGCGGGAGCCGCCATGGGAGCGGCAGCCGCCATGGGCTCCCCCGGACCGATCGCGGGCGCGGGCGCCACCGGCCCGGAACCGGAGGAGCCGGACGGGCCGGGGGAAGCGGGGGAACCGGACGAGCCGGAAGGGAGCGCCGGAAGCGCCCTCTGCCCGCCGTGCCGCGCCCGGCGTCCCGTGCCCGCCGTCGCGGCGTCCACGGGTACACCCTGCGGCGGTACGGCCTGGCCCAGCGCCGCCCGGCCCGTCGGACGAGCGCCCTCGGCGGCCGTGACGACCGACCCTTCCGAGGGAGCCGCGGCGGGCAACGCCATGGCCGAACCGACGGCCACTCCGCCGCCCGGCCCCGTACCCGGTCCTGCCGACGGCGTCACGCCCGCGGCACCGCCGGCCGAGGCGTCCTCGGCCGGGCTGGGCCGCCCGCGTCGGCGCCCCGTACCGCCGCCACCGGTCCCACCGGCATCCTGCGCCGGGATCGCCGCGATCAGCCCCTGCTGACCAAGCTGTCCTTGCTGTCCTTCGAGAGCGGACCCGCCGGCGGTCCCGGTGCTTCCAGTGCTCCCGGTGCTTCCAGCGACCGCTCCCGGAGCCCCGCTCTCGGCCGCGCGCGCCCGCCGTCGTCCCGTGGGCTCCCCGGCGTCCTCCCCCGGACCTTCCAGGAACGCGTCCGTGGACGAGCGACGCGCCCGCCGCCTGCCACCGCCCGAGGTCCCGGGAGCCTGCTGCGCGGGCAGTCCTGGCGCGGACGGCGCGTCCACCGATGGCGACACCGACGCCGGCACCGGCGCGGGCGGCGGAACCGTACCCGAGCCCTCTCCCAGCGGCAGTTCCAGCACGTACGCGCTGCCGCCCAGGCCCGGCATCTCGTGCGTCTGCAACACGCCACCGTGTGCTCGTACGATCCCTCGGACGATCGGTTCATGTACCGCATCGCCACCGGCGAACGGTCCGCGTACCTCGATCCGTACGACATCACCGCGCTGCGCCGCGGCCACCACGATCGTCGAATCGACATATCCGCCGCCCGGCATCAGCCTGGCCCGGCCCGTCGAGTCGACACCGGCCACATCGGCGACGAGATGCGCCAGCGCCGTCGCGAGCCGCGCCGCGTCCACCTCGGCCTCGATCGGCGGGGCGTGCACCGCGAACTGCGCCCGGCCGGGCCCGATCAGCTCGATCGCGCCCTCCACACCGGCCGCGACGACTCCGTCGAGCAGGGCGTTCGTCTTGACGAGCTGTTCCGTGCCGGCGTCGAGCCGCTGGTAGCCGAGGACGTTGTCCACGAGCGTCGTCATCCGGGCGTAACCGGCGGCCAGATGGTGCAGGATCTGGTTCGCCTCGGGCCAGAGCTGGCCGGCCGGGTCGGCGGCGAGCGTGCCCAGTTCGCCGCGCAGCTCCTCCAGCGGACCGCGCAGCGATTCGCCGAGTACGGCGGTGAGCTGGGAGTGCCGGCCGGCCAGCTCCCCGTACCGCTCCGTGAGCTTCTCGATCTCGGCGGCGTACCGGTCGCTGCGGTCCGCCAGCTCGGCCGCGTGCCGTTCGTTCGCCTCCGCCAGCTCGGTGGTGAGGCGGTCCGTCGTACCGGTCAGCTCGGCGGTGAGACGGTCGGTCGTGGCGGTCAGCTCGGCCGTGTGCCGCTCCGCCGCCTCCGTCAGTTCGGTGGCGTGCTGCTTGGTGAGGTCGTCGAACGGACGGCGGTCGGTGAACGTCATCACGGCGCCGACGAGCTGGTCGCCGTCCCGTACCGGCGCGGTCGTCAGATCGACCGGCACCTGCTTGCCGTTCTTGGCCCACAGGACCTGTCCGCGCACCCGGTGCTTGCGTCCCGACCTGAGCGTGTCGGCGAGCGGCGAGTCCTCGTACGGGAACGGCTCGCCGTCCGCGCGCGAGTGCAGGATCAGCGGATGGAGCTGGTGGCCGCCGAGGTCGCTGGCGCGGAAGCCGAGGATCTGGGCCGCCGCGGGGTTGACGAGGACGACCCGGCCGTCGGTGTCCGTACCGACGACACCCTCCGAGGCGGCCCGCAGGATCATCTCGGTCTGGCGCTGCGACCGGGCCAGCTCGGCCTCGGTGTCCATGGTGCCGGAGAGATCCCGTACGACCAGCATGAGCAGCTCGTCGCCGGTGTAGCTGTGCGAGTCGTTGTACGCGTCCCTGCCGTCCTCCAGGCTCGCGCTGGTGACCTCGGCCGGGAACTCGCTGCCGTCCGTGCGCCGCGCGATCATGCGCGTCGGTTTCGTACGGCCGCGCGCGTCGGCGGCGTCGGGCCGGCGCATCGAGCCGGGGATCAGCTTGGAGTCGAACTCGGGCAGCAGATCGAGCAGCCCGCGGCCGACCAGCGCCGTGCCGGGGGTCTCGAACATCTCCAGCGCGATGGTGTTGGCGTTGACGACCGTGCCGTTGGCGTTGACGAGCACCAAGCCGTCGGGGAGTGCGTCGAGTATCGCCGCGAGGCGAGCAGCGCCTCGGGATGGCCTGCTGCTCACGACGACGCTTCCTCCCTGAACCACTGCACCTTGCTGACGGCCGAACCCATCTTGCCTCTCGGGTCCCGGCATGTCACTGGAGGGAGTCTAAGGGCTGGGGAGGTGCCCGCGGCGGCGGATGAGCCGGAGCCTTGATGAGGGTTGTGTGCGAATGACCCCGGAATGGCCTCCGCCCGGACAGGACCTAGCTGAGTGTCATCGGCCGGTCACGGGGCCGGGACGGCTCGGGCGGGACCGGCTCGGGCGGGGACGGCCGGGACCAGCGGGAACGGACGATCACCGGGGCCGGTGACCGGCGGCCGGTGACCGGCGGCCAGGGCGCCGACGAACGGCGCCGAGAGGCTTACAGCCTGGCGCCCGGGAGGACGGGCTCCAGCGTGCGCCAGCGGGCGATCTCGCAGCCGTTCTTGCGGTTGAAGGAGGCGTTGACGCGGTGGCCGTGCCAGGTGCCGGTGACCCGGGCGGTGGCGTCGCCACCGTGCTGCATGGTGCACATGGCGCCCGGGGCCACGGGCGCGAACGGGTCCAGACCTTCGCCGGAGAGCTGGGCCAGCCGGTCGCAGGCGGCCCGCGCGCGGGGATGCGTACCGCCGGCCGGACCGCACGTCAGTTTGAACGTGCCGTCGGCCGCCGCGGTCCCGCTGCCCGCCACGGTGACGGTGAACTGGCCCGAGGGAGCCGTCGACGGCGGCGCCGTGAGCCCTGGGCGGGAGAGGTCCGGCAGGGCGAGGGGGCCGGCGGGGACGGGTCCGGCGACGGCGCGGGCGGACGGCCCGGCGACGGCGGCGGGCGCGAGGGCACCCGCGGCGGGCGCGAGGGCGCCCAGCACGGCGACGGACGCGGCCACGGAGGCGACGGCGGTGAGGGCGAGGCGACGCGGCATGGAAGCTCCTGACGGGTTACGGATCCGGGGACGGCGCCCCGACATCTCTAACGCGCGTCGAGCTCCGGCGTTGCGCACCCGTAAGGGCTTTGCTCTGGGCCCCACCCGCCTAGTACCGTGAGGAGCGATTGGTGACACCCCACCTGGCTGTGTCATCATCTGCACGCAGCACTCGCGCCCGCGCGGGTGTGCTGGAGGCGTCGCCTAGTCCGGTCTATGGCGCCGCACTGCTAATGCGGTTTGGGCCTTAAAGCCCATCGAGGGTTCAAATCCCTCCGCCTCCGCGCATCAACACCGAAGCCCCGTCCACTCGGCCGGGGCTTCGATCGTTCCCGCCCTGTTTAGGTGTTTCCGCAGGTCAGGCAGGGTGTGGGCAATGGATTTCACCTGGCGCCACAGGTCATGTAATGTTGTTCCCGCAACGCCGACCGGCAAGAAAAACCCCGGAACGCCAAGCACTCGTAGCTTAACGGATAGAGCATCTGACTACGGATCAGAAGGTTGCAGGTTCGAATCCTGCCGAGTGCACAGCATGTCGGAGGCCCCTCAGAGAGATCTGAGGGGCCTCTGGCGTTTTCGCCTGCACGGCAGCGACGTACGGGCAACTGTGTGGCCGCCATGGCCGGCCTTGCGGGCGGTTGTGCGGGAGGCATGGGGGCGGACGTGTGGGTGGAGCGTGGTGGTGGTGGGTGAGCGGGGTCGTGG
>NZ_MAUD01000367.1 GCF_001700515.1 Streptomyces lushanensis | reverse complement strand
CACGGGGGAGCATCGCAAGGCGGCGGACCGGCGTCGTCGACGGCCCGGCCGTACCCGGGCGACTCCGACAACGCGGCGAGGTGCCGTGCCAGGCGTTCCGGGCCCGCGAAGACCGGCCGGACAGGACCTGGAAGGTGTTCGACCCGGCCGGCGGTCCGGGGCCGCGTCCTCGAAGGACGCGGCCCCGGGGGCGGCCCGGCAGGCGGGCGCACGGAACGGCCGGCGGCTCAGCGGATGCGGCGGTGGACGTCGGGGCGGCTGGAAGGGCCCGGCGTGGCGTCGGCGATCCAGGGGCCGTCGCCGCTCGGGTCGATGACACCGTCCTCCAGCCAGGTGTACCGGCCGGCGAGAACACCGCTCACGACCTTGCGGTCGAGTTCGTCGGTGTTGGACCACAGACGGGCGAAGAGCTCCTCGACACGGATACGGGCCTGCCGGCAGAAGGCGTCGGCCAGTTGGTACGCCTCGCGCCCGTGGTCCCCCTTCGTACGGAGCAGTTCGGCCCGTACACAGGCCGCGCTCATCGCGAACAGTTCCGCGCCGATGTCGACGATCCGGCCGAGGAAGCCCTGCTTGGTCTCCATCCGGCCCTGCCAGCGGGACATGGCGTAGAACGTCGAGCGGGCGAGCTTGCGCGCGGTCCGCTCGACGTAGCGCAGATGCACCGACAGATCCGGGTGGCCGGGCCGGTGGAACTCACCGTACGAGCCCGGCAGCTGCCCCGGTCCCGCGACCAGCTTCGGCAGCCAGCGCGCGTAGAACCTCCCTGCCTGCGCACCCGCCCTGGCCTTGTCGGAGAGGGACTTGTCCGGATCGATGATGTCCCCGGCCACGGAGAGATGGGCGTCGACGGCCTCACGGGCGATCAGCAGATGCATGATCTCCGTGGAGCCCTCGAAGATCCGGTTGATCCGCAGATCGCGGAGCATCTGCTCGGCGGGTACGGCGCGCTCGCCGCGGGCCGCCAGCGACTCCGCCGTCTCGAAGCCCCGGCCGCCGCGGATCTGGACCAGTTCGTCGGCCATCAGACAGCCCATCTCCGAGCCGTACAGCTTGGCCAGGGCCGCCTCGATCCGGATGTCGTTGCGGTCCTCGTCGGCCATCTGCGACGCCAGGTCGACCATCGCCTCCAGCGCGAACGTCGTCGCGGCGATGAAGGAGATCTTCCCGCCCACGGCCTCGTGACGGCCGACCGGCCTGCCCCACTGCTCACGGGCCGCCGACCACTCGCGGGCGATCTTCAGACACCACTTGCCCGCGCCCACGCACATCGCGGGCAGCGAGAGCCGGCCGGTGTTGAGCGTGGTGAGGGCGATCTTGAGACCGGCGCCCTCGGGGCCGATGCGGTTCGCGACGGGAACGCGGACCTGGTGGAAGCGGGTCACCCCGTTCTCCAGACCGCGCAGGCCCATGAAGGCGTTGCGGTTCTCGACCGTGATGCCCGGCGAGTCCGCCTCGACGACGAACGCCGTGATACCGCCCTTGTGGCCCTCGGAGGCGGGCACCCGGGCCATCACCACGAGCAGATCGGCGACGACGCCGTTGGTGGTCCAGAGCTTCACCCCGTCGAGGACGTACGCGTCGCCGTCCGGCACGGCCGTCGTCGCGAGCCGGGCCGGGTCGGAGCCCACGTCCGGCTCGGTGAGCAGGAAGGCCGAGATGTCCGTACGGGCCAGCCGCGGCAGGAAGGCGTCCTTCTGCTCCCGCGTGCCGAAGATTTTGAGCGGCTGCGGTACGCCGATCGACTGATGGGCGGAGAGGAGCGCGCCGATCGCGGGGCTCGCGGAGCCGATCAGGGCCAGCGCCTTGTTGTAGTACACCTGGGTGAGGCCGAGGCCCCCGTACGTCGTGTCGATCTTCATGCCGAGCGCGCCCAGTTCCCTGAGCCGGTTGATCACCTGGTCGGGGATGCGGGCCTCGCGCTCGATGAGCGCGCCGTCGATCTCCGTCTCGCAGAACGCGCGCAGCCTCGCCAGGAACTCCTCGCCGCGCCGGACGTCGTCCGGCGCGGGCAGCGGATGCGGATGGATGAGATCGAGCCGGAAGCGGCCGAGGAACATCTCCTTGGCGAAGCTCGGCTTGCGCCAGCCCTGTTCACGGGCGGCCTCGGCGACCTGGCGGGCCTCGCGCTCGGAGACCTTGGGCTTGCCCTGCGGTTCCTGCGGGGCGGATGCTGCTGAGGGTGCGGATGGGGCGGACATGAGGAACTCACCTCGCCGCGGAGTCGGGTCCGATATGGGTTTTACCGGCTGGTACTACTCGTCCGTATCTACCCGATTAATGCCGTCCCCACCAGTTGAGGACCGTGGACCGGCGCCGCGGCGAGGGCCCGGGAGAACACCGGCGGCCGGAGTCCGCGGTGGTGGACTCCGGCCGTCGGCCCGGCGTGCCCGGCCCGGCGTGCCCGGCCTGCGTTCTCGGCTTGGCGTTCTCGCCGGGCGGGCGTGCGTGGAGGGTGCCGGGGAGGCTCCTCAGAGAGTGAGGCCCGTGAGCACCATGACGCGCTCGTAGGTGTAGTCGTCCATCGCGAACCGCACGCCCTCACGGCCCACGCCGGACTGCTTGACTCCGCCGTACGGCATCTGGTCGGCGCGGTACGAGGGAACGTCGCCGATGATCACACCGCCCACCTCAAGGGCGCGGTGGGCGCGGAACGCGGCCTGGAGGTCATGGGTGAACACTCCGGCCTGGAGGCCGTACTTCGAGTCGTTGACCGTCTCGAACGCCTCGCTCTCGCTCTCGACCCGGCGGAGCGTCAGAACGGGGCCGAAGACCTCCTCGCGGGAGATCGTGGCGTCCGCCGGGACCTCGGAGAGGACGGTGGGCGCGTAGGACGCGCCGTCCCGCTTGCCGCCCGCGAGGAGCTGGGCACCGGCCCCCACGGCCTCCTCGACCCAGGCCTCGACACGCTTGGCCGCGTCCTCGCTGACGAGCGGTCCCACATCGGTGGCGTCATCGGCGGGATCGCCCGTGACCTGGGCCTCGACGGCGGCGACGATCCTCGGCACGAGCCGCTCGTACACCGACGAGTCCGCGATCACGCGCTGGACGGAGATGCAGGACTGGCCGCCCTGGTAGTTGGCGAAGGCCGCGATCCTGGTCGCCGCCCAGTCCAGGTCCTGCTCGCTCGCGTAGTCGGCGAGGACGACGGCCGCGCCGTTGCCGCCGAGTTCGAGCGTGCAGTGCTTGCGCGGCACGGAGTCCATGATCGCGAAGCCGACCTTGTCCGAGCCGGTGAACGAGATCACCGGCAGCCGCTCGTCCTGGACGAGGGCGGGCATCCGGTCGTTCGGTACGGGCAGTACGGACCAGGCGCCCGCGGGCAGCTCGGTCTCGGCGAGCAGCTCGCCGAGGAGGAGCGCGGACAGAGGTGTCGCCGGGGCGGGCTTGAGGATGATCGGCGCTCCGACGGCGACGGCGGGAGCGATCTTGTGGGCGCAGAGGTTGAGCGGGAAGTTGAACGGCGCGATGCCGAGGACCGCGCCGCGCGGGAAGCGCCGGGTCAGCGCGAGACGGCCGGCGCCGCCCGCGTCCGTGTCGAGACGCTGGGCCTCGCCGCCGTTGAACCGGCGGGCCTCCTCGGCGGCGAACCGGAAGACGGAGACGGCGCGGCCGACCTCGCCGCGGGCCCACTTGAGGGGCTTGCCGTTCTCGGCGGAGATCAGCCGGGCGACCTCCTCGGTGCGCTCGACGAGCCGGCGGGAGACATGGTCGAGCGCGGCGGCGCGAACATGCGCGGGGGTCGCGGCGAACTCGTTCAGCACGGAGTGCGCGGCGGCGACGGCCTCCTCGACCTGGGCCTCGGTGGGCACCGCGACGGTGCCGACGAGCCGGCCGTCCCAGGGAGAGGTGACATCGAGGGTGTCCTCGCCGGTGGCCTGGCGGCCGGCGAGCCAGAAGGCGTGGGTGGAAGTCATTGCGAGTCCGGGCCCTTCCGAGTAGTCCGCGTGGGTGGGGGTTGTCCGTCTCCACGGTAGGCGTGCGGAGGCGGGTGGCGGGTTGTCCGGGGTGGAGTGGTGGGGCGCGGCGCCTACGACGCTTTGTCGGGTACGGCGGGAAGCCCCGCTCGTCCGGGTTCCTTCCCGGTCCTGGAGGGAGTACGCGGCGCGGGCGCGGCCGGGGCGGGCGCACCGGCCCGGTGTCTCTCACTTCGGCGGCTGTGCGGCCTCCGCCCGTGTCGTCGTCTTGAGCGCCAGCCAGAGCTCCATCCGGACGTCCGGATCGTCCAGCGAGCGGCCCAGGATCTCCTCGACCCGCCGCATCCGGTAGCGCAGCGTATGCCGGTGGACACCCAGATCGGCCGCCGCCGCGTCCCACTGGCCGTGCCGGGACAGCCAGGCGCGGAGCGAGGCGACCAGATCGCCGCGGCCCTTGGTGTCGTGTTCGTACAGCGCGCGGAGCATGCCGTCCGCGAAGGCCCGTACCGCGTCGTCCGCCAGCAGCGGAAGGATCGAGCCCGCCGCCAGCTCCTCGTGCTCGACCAGCGTGCGGCCCCTGCGGTGGGCCACCGACAGGGCCTGTTCGGCCTGTTTGTACGCGCCCGCCACGGCGGTCGGGCCCGTCGGCGCGGACAGACCTATGAAGACGCCCGCCTCCTCCGCCTCCCGGCCGGCGTACTCCTCGGCCGCGCCGACCACCGCCCCGCCGTCCACCGCGAGCACCACCAGCCGCGGCCCCTCGCCGTCGGGCACCGCCAGGACCGCCTCCCTGGCCCGTGCCGCCGCCGCCTCCAGCGTCTCGGTGAACGAGGGCAGCGGGTCCTCGGGCGTGGTCTCGGCCGACTCCGCGATCAGCAGCCGGGACGGTGCGTCGAGCAGTCCGCCGTAGAGATCGCCCGCCACCGCCCGCGCGTGGTCGGACTGTCCGGACAGGAGCATGCGCAGGACCGCCGAACCGAGCCGCTGCTCCGCCGCCCGCAGCTCGCTCGAACGCTCCGTCGTCAGCGTCAGCAGGGCGATCGCCGAGTGCACCGCGTACCGCTCCGCCGCGCCCAGCGCTCCCTCCGTCCCGACGGCGAGCGCGCCGCGCACGCGCCGTCCGGTGCCCAGGGACTGGAGTTCCACCCGGTCGTCGCCGCTCGCGCCCGCCGGGTCGCCGAGCACGGCGCTCGCGGGCGCGGAGCGCTCCCGCAGCCGTTCCACGTCGGCCGTGAGCCGGGCGGCCCGCCGCGCGGCCCATTCCGGCGCGGCGGCGACGACCGCTCCCGACGCGTCGTACAGCGCAGCCCAGCCGTCCACGTACACCGCCAGCCGGGCCAGCAGGGCCGCGGGTCCCTCGGTGAGCGCGGCGCGGGTCAGCTCCCGCTGCGCCTCGAATCCCTCGGTGACCGCGCGGTACTGATCGGCCGCGATGGCCGCCGAGACAGCCTTGCTGATGGCGAGGAACGGCGTACGGCGCGGCACCCCCAGCAGCGGCAGCCCGGCCTCGCGCGCGGCGGCGACGAGCGCCTCGGGTATGTCCTCGTAGTTCACCCCGAGGGCGAAGCCGAGCCCGACGACTCCGGCGTCGACCAGCCGCCGTACGTAGCGCCGCATCGCCTCGGGGTCCTCGGCGTCCAGCGTGGTCGCGGTGATGAGGAGGAGCTCGCCGCCCTCCATGTACGGGACGGGATCGGCCAGCTCGCTGGCGTGGACCCAGCGCACGGGGGTCCGCAGCCGGTCCTCCCCCGCGTGCACGGTGAGATTGAGCGCCGAGTGCTGGACGAGCGAGGCGAGGGTGGGCGGCATGGTGGAACCGTAGGGCCTCCGGCCGCGGACGGGCAGGGTGCCTGGCATGTGACCTGCCCTTCCGGACGACGACGGTCTCTACGACGTCCTGTATGAACGGCGCGCCTCGATCCTGCCAGATTGTCCCACCGGGCGGTCCGTCGGTCGGCTTGTCGGGCGGCCCGTCGGCTCGTACACACGACCGAGCCGTGCCGCGTGCGCGCCGACGGCAGGGCGGCGCTCAGCTCCGCAGATCCACCAGCAGCGGGGGCGCGTGCTCGCCGCCCACCGTCCGCAGCGAGAGCACCGCGTGTCCCGCCGGCACCGAGTGCGCCAGCTCCGAGGCCGACCAGCGCTCCCGCTCGACCTTCCGCACGGTCACCGCGTCCGTCGTCACCGCCTTGCCGGTGACCAGCTTCCGGAAGGCGTGGACGGCCCGGGTCAGCGGCTGGTCGGCGAAGACCGTCCGCTGGGTGACGTCCCGGGTCTCCACCCACTCCGTGCCCCAGGCCTCCGCGAAGCGCTTGCCGTCCCAGGTGGTGATGCCGGAGAAGGCCATCCGGCAGCCGACGGCCCCGAGGAGGGCGGTGTGCAGCGCCTCGGGCACGTCGTCGAGCGTGCGCAGGGTCAGCACCGCGCCCGCGTTCGCCGACCGCAGCCGCTGGACGCCGCGCAGTGTCTCGGCGGTGAGCGTACGGGTCGCGTCGTCCAGGACGAGGCAGGCGAAGAGGGAGCGGTCGCCCCGGACCGCCGCGTTGGCGGTGAACTGGGCCAGTATCAGCCGGGCCAGCATCCGTGAGGCCTCGGCGTGCCCGCGCTCGGGCAGCTCGATACGGACGCGCAGCGGATGCTCCAGGGTGCGCAGCGAGAACGGCCTGGTCCTGCCGGTGGTGTCGAAGAAACCGGCGAAGGCGGGCCGGTCGAGCAGCGCGACCCGGTCGGCGAGCGCACGGCCCGGGTCGCCCGGCGCGCCCGACTGCCGCTCGCGCGCGTCCAGCTCACGCCGCATGGTGTGCTGCCCCTCGGCGTCGAGCCTCTCCCCCAGGGCGGCCACGGCGGCGGGCGAGCCGTCGAGCAGCTCACGCAGCTCGGGGACGGCGGGCAGCCGGCCGTGCGCGGCGCGGAACGGGCCGAGGATCTGTGCGAGCGCGGTGGTGGCCCGCCGGCTGTCGGTGTCCGTCAGATCGCCGACGAGACCCTCGGCGAGTACGACGGCGGCCTCGTCCGGGTCGGTGGTGCCCCCGTACAGATCGAGGTCGTACACCGACTCCCGATCGCCGAGCCGGACCACGACGTCGTAGGCGCTGTCGGGACCGAGCTGGGTGCCGGCGGCGCAGACGACGATGACGGCGGCCTGGCCCGCGAGCGCCTGGAGCGCGAGCGACTCGACGACGGGCCGGACCAGCGCGTGCGTCTTGCCCGCCCCCGGCGGCCCGACGGCCAGCAGCGAGGTCCCGAGCAGCACCGGATCGAGCGCGAGACCGGTCCCTCGCCGCGGGTAGGGATTCCGCTCCCCGTCGTGGACCGTACCGATCCTGACCTGCCGTGCGAGCAGATCGTGCCGGGCGGCGCGCACGGGCAGGTCGCGCCTGCCCGAGGGATGGACGCAGGCACCCGCGCCCTGCCCCCGCACGGCCTCGGAGAACGCCGTGAGCCGCGAGGGATCGGCCCGTACGGAGTGCCAGGCGCGGCGGATACGGGCGTAGTCGACGTCGTTCATGCGTCCGTCGCGTACCTCGGAGGCGAGCCGCGCGGCGATCTCGCCCAGTCCGGCCGCCCTCAGCTCGGGCCACTCGGCGAGATCGTCCTCGGGCTCGGGATGGGCGGGCGCGGCCGGGACGGGCTCGGTCCCGGGGCCGCGGCCCAGCAGGCGCAGGACCAGCTCGGGCCAGCGGCCGAGGCGCCCGAAGACGAAGAGGAGGCCGCCGATGACCAGCGCGTACCAGACGTAGGCGGCGACGACGGAGGTCATCGTCCCGCGCCAGGAGTCCGGGGTGAACATGTAGAGCGGCCAGAGCCAGAATCCGCCGAGGTAGCCGTTCCACAGCAGTGACCAGAGCAGCATCCCCGCGAGCAGCGAGATCAGCGCTCCGGTGACCAGCTGCCGCACGGGTGTGCGCTCAGGTTCCTCCGGCGGGCGCGGCCGGTGTCCGTAGGTCCAGGTTCCCGGCGCGTCCGCCGGAGGAACCTGAGCGC
>NZ_MAUD01000366.1 GCF_001700515.1 Streptomyces lushanensis | reverse complement strand
GATCGGTTCCCGCAGCACGCTCCGGGCCGTGTACCGGTACATGGCCCGCAGCGTGCTGCGGGAACCGATCTCGCGGGTCCAGTTGATCAGCACACTGCTCGGGCACACCACCATGAAGTGTGTGCCGCCACGGGCCGCGAGATGCGCGAGAGCCGCGATGGCCTGCACGGTCTTGCCGAGTCCCATCTCGTCGCCGATGATCACCCGCCGCTGGGCCAGCGCGAACCGCGCCCCGAACGACTGATAGCCGCGCAGCGACACCCGCAGCCGGGTGTCGTCCAGCGGCTGGGCCCGTACCCGGCCGGCGATCTCGGACGGCAGGAAGCCCTCGGCGGCGGCGACATCGGGAGTCCCGCCCGCCGTCTGCGCCAGGACGCCGTAGTACTCGGCCGAGCGCAGCTCGAAGTCGATCCATGCCTCGATCTCCGAGGCCGGCTCGCGCAGCAGATCCACCGACATCTGCGCGAGCAGCAGCGGTACCTCCGCCTCCGCCGTCTCGTCCAGCAGCCGCCGGATCCGGCCCGTCGCACCGAGCGCCCGCGCCCTGCCGTCCCGTCCCGCCAGGGCGAGGCGCAGCCGGCCGCGCGCGGGAGCCGCCTCCGGCAGCAGCGCGCGCAGCTCCGTGGCGAGCCGCTCCGCGGTGTCATGCGCGCGTCGCAGCCCCGGACCGGCCTCGACCAGCCGGTGCAGGGCGAGGACCAGCGCGGTGGTACGCGGCTCCGGGCGGTCGACATCGATCCGTAAGGACACGGTCTCGCCGACGGCCTCGGCGATCCGCGTGGCCGCCGCCACCGCCTGGTCGGCGGTACGGGCCCCGACTCCCGGCACCCGGCGCAGGGCGTGCCTGCCCGCCTCGTACACCTCGTGCACGGAGGTGAGTCCCGCCTGTTCGAGGGCGCCGAGCCGGAGCCTGCCCGCGGTGACATCCCGTAGCCGGGAGACCGGGATCGCCTTCAGCTCCGTTTCCATCAGCTCCTGTCGGAGCGGGGTGAAGGCCTCCCGTACGGCGGTGACGGCGCGGGTGTGGTCGTCGAGCAGCCGCCGGGCGGTGTCCAGCAGCCGCTCCGCCGCGTCGAGCGCGGCCCTCGCCCTTCTGCCGACGAGCACCGGACCGTGTCCCGGCGTGACACCCGCACCCTTCATGGCGCCTCTCCGTCTGCCCCGCTCGACCGGCCCGAACGGCCCCGTCCCGACCGGGTCATATGCTCCCATGCCCGGCACGGGCCATCGGCCGGTGATGACCGCGCCAGAAGCTCAAAACTAAACGAACGGTCGTGCTAATATTTCCCCACTCCGCCGGCCGACCAAGGAGATCCGGGCAATGGCACCCATGGCTGCGCTCCTTCGCACCGCCCTCAACACCACCTCGTATCTCGCCCCCGGACTCGCCGGACGTGCCGCCTTCGCCGTGTTCCGCCGGCCGACCGGCCGCAGCAGACCCCGCCCCGACGAGCGCGAGGTGCTCGCCGCCGCCCGCACGGGACGGATCACCGTCCAGGGCACGTCCGTCGTCACCTACCGCTGGGGCGACGGCACACGGCCGGTGCTGCTCGTGCACGGCTGGTCCTCGCGCGCCTCACGGTTCTCGCACTTCGTCACCGCGCTGTGCGAGCTGGGATACAGCCCGGTCTCCTTCGACGCCCCGGGGCACGGCGACTCGTCGGGGCGGGGCGTGACGATCCGTGAACTCCGCGAGGTCATGGTGAGGTTGCACGGGCAGTACGGCCGGTTCGAAGCCGTCGTGGCGCACTCCTTCGGCGTGCTCGCCACCTTCTTCGCGCTGCATGACGGTGTCGAGACCCGCCGCGTGGTCGGGATCGGCGGAGTCGCCGAGTTCAGCCATGCCCTGGAGGGGTTCCGAGCCACGCTCGGTCTGCGCGAGCGGGTCACGGGGGAGCTGCGCGCCCATGTGGAGCGGAAGCTGTTCCCGGGCGAGCCGGACATCTGGCGGCGCCTCGACGCCACCTACCGTCCGGACGAGATCGACGCCGACGTCCTGCTCTTCCACGACGAGAACGACGACACGGTGCCGCTGAGCCAGTCCCAGGCGCTCGTCCGCGCGTACGCGGCGCGTCGGGACGCGGAGGGCGCCGGCGTCCGGCTGGTGGTCACCCGCGGGCTGGGACACCGGCGGATCCTCGGCGATCCCGAAGTGGTCGCCGCCGCCGTGGACTTCGTACGCTCGGAACAGCCGCAGCCGCAGCCGCAGCCGCAGCCGCAGCCACGGACGCAGTCGCGGTCCGCGTCCGACGGGCCCGCCGCCGGTCCGCTCCCGGGCTCAGCCGTTCTCTGAGGTCCGCGCCGGCACCCGGGCCCGCACGGTCGGTACGGCTCGTGCGCCGGAGAACTCCGGGACCTCCGGCAGACCGTCCGGATCGGTCGCCGCGGCACGCAGACGGTACAGAATGCCCCGGGCGGCCCGTTCGTACGCGACCTCGTCGCCATGCAGCACCGACTGCGCGTTGGCCGCCTCCATCAGCGCGATGATCTCGAACGCGAGCTGCGGCACGTCCAGCTCGGCGACGAAGCCGCCCGCGCGCCGCGCCTTGTCGACGGTGCGCTCCACATAGCCGACCCAGTCGGCGCGGGCCGTGGCGATCGCGTCGTGCACCGGCCCGCCGCGCGCGTCGAACTCCGCGGAGACGGCGTAGAAGAAGCAGCCGCCGGCGAAGACACGGTCCGCCGAGTACGCCAGCCAGTTACGGCACAGCTCCCACACCCGGCCGGTGCCCGGAGGCAGCTCGCGCGTCGGCCGGACGACACACTCGCTGTAGAGGTCCACGGCCGCGCGGACCGTCGCGAGCTGGAGCTCCTCCTTGGAACCGAAGAGCGCGAAGACACCGCTCTTGCTCAGCTTCAGCTCGGTGGCGATACGGCCGAGGGAGAGCCCTTCCAGCCCTTCCACCGACGCGATGTCCATCGTCCGGTCGAGCACCAGCCGCCGGGTCTGATTGCCGCGCTCGACACGTCCGTCCACGCGTTCCGCCGGGCGTGCGGCCGTCGGCCCGCCCATGGATGTGCTCATCTCCCCACTGTACTGAACGCACGGTCGTGCACTCTCCCGCCCGGTCCCGCGCCCGGTCCCCTGGCCGTCCGCTGCCGCCGGCCGGCGGGACACTGCATGCGCGGCGCGTCCGGGCGGGGCAGACTCGGGGGGAGAGCGGCGGGATCCCATGAAGGAGCGCACCATGCTCACCAGCCCTTACGCGCCCGGATCCCCGATCCGGGTCGAGCTCAGCACTCCTGACATCGAGGCCGCGACGGCCTTCTACAACGGACTGTTCGGCTGGACCTTTGTCCCCGCGGGCCCCGACACCGGCGGCTACGGTCTGCTCCGGCTCGGCGGCAGGACTGCCGCCGCCGCCATGCCCATGCCGACCGATGAGGGACCGACGGCCTGGTTCCTGTTCTTCCGAACGGCCGACGCGGACGCGACGGCCAAGGCCGTCCACCGGGCGGGCGGTTCCGTGCTGCTCGGGCCCACGGATGTCATGGAGTTCGGCAGGACGGCCGTCCTCACCGACTCCGTCGGCGCCCGGTTCGCGGTGTGGCAGCCGGGCGCGAACAAGGGCCTGGATGTCGTCGACGAGCCGGGCGGCCTCTGCTGGTGCGAGCTGTACACACCGGACGAGGGCGCCGCGTACACCTTCTACCACGAGGTCTTCGGCTGGGAGACCACCAGTATGCCGATGCCCGACGGCAGTGGAACGTACCGGATGGCGCATCCGGCGGGCCGGGGCCCGGAGGCCATGTTCGGCGGCTTCGTCACACTCGGCTCCGATCCGGCGGAGGCCGGCGGCGGACCGCACTGGCAGATCTACTTCGCGGTGACGGACTGCGACGCCTCCGTGTCGGCGGCCAGGAAGCTGGGCGGTACGGTCAGGGTCGCGCCGACCGACATCGAGGGCGTGGGGCGGTTCGCCAAGCTCACCGATCCCCACGGCGCGCGCTTCGCGCTGATGCAGGGAGTGGACCAGGACGTCTGACGGCCCGAACGCGCGTCCCGCGTCCCTCCATCGGCCCCGACACGCCCGTTTCGCGGAGGCATTGACGCTTCGTCAAGCAACCGTTTATCGCGGCCGGGCAACCTGTCGGGTATGCCGATCAACATCACCGACATCACCACCCGCGCGACTGCGACCCAGAGCACCGAGTACGAACTCTCCTGGCAGGAGAGCGCGCTGTGCGCCCAGACCGGTCCTGACTTCTTCTTCCCGGCCCCCGGCTCCTCCACCCGTGAGGCGAAGCGGCTGTGCGGCGCGTGCGAGGGCCGGGAGGCCTGCCTTCAGTACGCCCTCGCCAACGACGAGCGGTTCGGCGTCTGGGGCGGGCTCTCCGAGAAGGAGCGCCAGAAGCTCCGGCGCACCTCGGGAAACTGAGAGCCGGCCCCTGGAGCCCGGTCGTGCCCGGTCGCGGAGCCCGCTCGCGCGGCGGCCGGCCGGGCCGGGCCCGGTGGCCGGCGGACCTCGGCGCGCCGCGTCAGGTCAGTGCGCCGCGTTCGGTCAGTGCGCCGCGATCCGGAAGGTCTCTCCGTACATCTGCCAGCTCAGCGGCGGGTCGAGGGCCATGTTGCCGTCCCGCAGGAAGACCCGCTGAGCGGTGTCGACACGGGACGAGTCCCGCTGCGTCGTGACGAGTCCGCTCTTGATCACGGACCGGTTGGCGTCCAGGAAGGCGTCCAGATAGGCCTTCTCGTCGCCGCCGCGGTCCGGGGACTTCGCCCGCTTCATCGCCGTGTCACGGATGCCGTAGAAGCCGTGGGCGTCGAGCCCGGGGCCGTGCAGCACCATCGCGTCGTAGTAGACGAACTGCCCGAGCGTGCCGAGTCCGTCCAGCTTGGCCAGCCGGACGGCCGGTTCGAAGTAGATCCGGTCACGGATCCTGTCCTGCGCCGTGCGGAAGTCGGCGGATTCCGCGGCCTTCGCCCAGGCGTCCCGGAACCCGGGATCGAGTCCCTCGTGCGAGTCGGTGCCGTCCACGGCGCGCAGCGCGGGGAGATACGGCGCGAGCGGATTGTCCGGATGGCTCCTGGTGTACGACTCGACGAGCTGCCGCATGTCGTTGGTGCCGGAGCAGAAGCCGATGATCCCGGCCGTGTAGCCGTTGCCGTCACCGAGGTCCTCGATGGCGCCGTACAGGCTCCGCCAGTCCAGGGTGGAGTTCTCCGCGCTGGCCACGAGCCGGGCGGCGATCTCCTTCTTCTCCGGGGCCGCGAGTCCGGGCGGCATGCTGTCGATCCGCTCCCGTACCTCGTCCTCGTTCTCCAGGGCACCGGGCGCCAGCGGATTGGGCGCGCCGCTCCGCTCCGGATAGGACGGCGGATGGTCGGCGAGCACTTCGGAGCCGTCGCCGGCTCCGAAGATCACGGCAGTGGCCACGACAATGGGCGCGCCTATGAGGAAAAGGCGCGTGACAGGCTTCATCCGGCACAGCGTACGAGGCAATGACCGGGGCGGGCGAACACTTCCCCGAAAACCGACAACATGTACGACAGGGCCGGACAAAGCCTGGACCGACAGCGCGCCGGGCAGGGCCGGGGTCAGCCCGCGGCGCGCGCGGCCATCCGTGCCTTGCGGGCGGCGAGCCTCTCGTCGAACTTGCTCGCCTCGCTGTTCAGCCCGCCCATGTACAGACCGAGCTCCTCCTGCGCCCTGAGCCCTTCCGGGCCCAGCCCGTCGATGTCCAGCACCTTCAGGAACCGCAGTACCGGCTGGAGTACATCGTCGTGGTGGATCCGCATGTTGTAGATCTCGCCGATGGCCATCTGCGCGGCGGCGCGTTCGAAGCCCGGCATACCGTGTCCCGGCATCCGGAAGTTCACGACCACGTCCCGCACGGCCCGCATGGTCGGATCAGGCGCGATCTCGAAGGCCGCGCCCAGCAGATTGCGGTAGAAGACCATGTGGAGGTTCTCGTCGGTGGCGATCCGCGCCAGCATCCGGTCGCAGACCGGGTCGCCCGACTGATGTCCGGTGTTGCGGTGCGAGACGCGGGTGGCCAGCTCCTGGAAGGCCACGTACGCGACCGAGTGCAGCATCGAGTGGCGGTTGTCGGACTCGAAGCCCTCCGACATGTGCGCCATCCGGAACTGCTCCAGCTTGTCCGGATCGACGGCCCGTGACGTGAGCAGATAGTCACGCATCACGATGCCGTGCCGGCCCTCCTCCGCCGTCCACCGGTGCACCCAGGTGCCCCAGGCTCCGTCGCGGCCGAAGAGGCTGGCGATCTCGTGGTGGTAGCTGGGGAGGTTGTCCTCGGTCAGCAGATTCACCACGAGTGCGATCCTGCCGATCTCGGTGACCTTCGACTGCTGGGGCTCCCAGGCCTGGCCGTCATCGAATATCCCCGGGAAGTTGCGGCCGTCCGTGAAAGGAACGTACTCGTGCGGCATCCAGTCCTTGGCGACCTTGAGATGACGGTTGAGCTCCTTCTCCACCACCTCTTCCAGCGCGTACAGCAGTCGGGCGTCGGTCCACGCGTCCGAACTGCCGAGGTGGGGGGAAACGAGTGTCACGGGTGCTCCTGGGGACGGGAGAGTGTTTACCTACGGGTTCGTAGGTTACGACACCGTAGGTTAAAGCCGTAGTAAGCCGGAGGCCAAGCCCGCAGCATTCGAATCTCCTTACGCACAGCGATGGCCGTCTCTCCCGCGGGGCGAGCGGGGCTGGTCCGGGCCCCGGACCCGGGCTGGTCCGGGCCCGAGGCCGGGCTGGTTCGGGCCCGCCCGGAGCCGGCCGGGACCGGGCCGAGCCCCGGACCGGCCCCGAACGGCGCCTAGACGTACGGCAGTTCCGTCTCCCGTACCTCCTCGGCGCTGGTGTCCCGCAGTTCTCCGTCGAGCAGCAGCCAGCGCGTGGCGCCGATCGACTCCAGGAAGGGAAGATCGTGGCTCGCCACGATGAGCGCGCCCTCGTACGACTCCAGCGCGGCGGTCAGCCGGCGCACGCTCGCGATGTCCAGATTGTTCGTCGGCTCGTCCAGCATGAGCAGTCGCGGGGCGGGCTCGGCGAGCAGCAGGGCGGCGAGCGAGGCACGGAAGCGCTCCCCGCCCGAGAGCGTCCCGGCCGGCTGATCGGCCCGCGCGCCACGGAACAGGAAGCGCGCCAGGCGCGCCCTGATCAGGTTGTTCGTCGCGGCGGGCGCGAGGAGCGCCACGTTCTCCACCACGCTCAGCGAGTCGTCCAGCACATCCAGCCGCTGCGGCAGAAAGCGCACCGGCACATGGGCGAGCGCCTCACCGGAGACCGGCTCCAGCTCCCCGGCGAGCGTGCGCAGCAGCGTGGTCTTGCCCGCGCCGTTGCGTCCCACGAGGGCGATCCGCTCCGGGCCGTGGATCTCGAACGAGCCCCTGGCCCCGGCCCCGTGGCGCAGCTCCAGCTCGCGCAGGCTCAGTACGCTCGTGCCCGGATGGACCTTGGTGTACGGCAGCTCGATCCGGACCTCGTCGTCGTCCCGTACCGCCTCCAGCGCATCGTCCAGACGCTCCTTCGCCTCGGTGAGCCTCTCGGCGTGCATGGCGCGGTGTTTGCCCGCGGACTCCTGGGCGGTCTGCTTGCGCAGGTTCATCACGATGCGCGGCTCCCGCTTGCTGTCGTACATCTTCCGTCCGAAGCGCGCTCGTTTGGCCAACTTGACCTGTGCGTCGGCCAGTTCACGCTTCTGCCGCTGCACGTCGGCCTCGGCGGCCCGCACCGTGCGCTCGGCCGCCTCCTGCTCCTGGGCCAGTGCCTCCTCGTACGCGGAGTAGTTGCCGCCGTACCACCTCACCTCGCCGTCGTGCAGATCGGCGATCTGGTCGACGCGTTCCAGCAGTTCACGGTCATGGCTGACCACCACCAGCACGCCGGACCAGGACGCGACCGCCGCGTACAGCCGCCGCCGCGCGTGCAGATCGAGATTGTTCGTCGGCTCGTCCAGCA
>NZ_MAUD01000365.1 GCF_001700515.1 Streptomyces lushanensis | reverse complement strand
GGCGCGGGCGGGCGGCCGGAGAGGCCGAGAGTCGCGTCGTAGGCCTTGCGCCAGTCGCCGTTCTTCTCGTGCGCCACGACGGCGTCGTCGAGCGCGAACCTCAGGGTGTTGTCGTCACGCGGGACGCCGATGCCGTACGGCTCCTTCGAGAAGGGCCTGCCGACGACCTTCAGCGCGTCGGGCGCCTTGGCCGCGTAGCCCATCAGAATGGTGTCGTCGGTGGTGACGGCGTCGACCTGGTAGGTCAGCAGATTGTCCACACAGACCGAGTAGGTGTCGTACGCGACGAGTCGGGCACGCGGGTGGTCGTTCTTGATCCGCTGGTACGGCGTGGAGCCCGCGGCCGAGCAGACACGTCTGCCGTCGAGGTCGCGCGGCCCTTTGATGCGGTGCTCGTCGGTCCGGACGAGGAGGGACTGGCCGGCCAGGTAGTAGGGGCCGGCGAAGCCGACGAGCCTCTTGCGCTTGTCGTTGATGGTGTAGGTGCCGACGTAGTAGTCGATCTGCCCGTTCTGGAGGGCGGTTTCGCGGTTGGCGGAGGCGATCGTACGGAAGCGGACCGCCGCCGGGCCGAAGCCGAGGGAGGCGGCCGTCATCTTGGCGATCTCGATGTCGAAGCCGGAGTGGACACCGCCCGCCGGGTCCTTCTCGCCCATGTACGGCTGGTCCTCCTTGGCGCCGACGACGAGATGCCCGCGCCTGCGCGCCGCCGTCCAGGTGGCGGAGCCGGGAAGCCGGAAGGTGTGGTCCACCCGGTAGCGGGGCAGCGCGTCGGGCTCCGGGCCCTTGACGGGCGGGCTGCCCGGTCTGCCGCAACCGGCGCCGGAGGCGGCGGCAAGAAGCACGAGCGGAGCGGACACGAGAGCGGTGCGGATTCTTCTCGTACCGACGGCCATACGCTGCCCCACCCCACTCCCGGCTGTGTCGAGGTCAGCGCAAACTATCCAGCCGGACAAGGGACTTCGCCCACGACACGCACAAGTGGGACATAAGCGATATTTAACGCAAGGGATATCCGGTGGCCGAGATCAGGCCTCCGCCGCCTCCGCGTACGTCTGGGAGAGCTCGGGCGCTCCGGTGACCGCCCAGTCGAGCCCCGCCTCGACCACCTCGATCTCCCGCCCGGACGCCAGACGCACCACCGGATGCCCGCCCGGCCAGATGTGCCAGACCGCGCCGGGGACGGTACGGACGATCACCGTGCCGAGATACAGGCCCGCGTCGTTGCCCAGCCAGGGCAGCTCTTCCGGATCGTCCCGCCAGCGCGGCGGAAGCTGGTCGAGCGCTTCCAACGAGGCCGGTGAGTCGTCGAGTTGGAGACCTTCCCGCCCCGCCCGGACACGGAGCAGCTCACACTCGGAGAGCAGCTCGGCCACGCCCTCCGGCTCACCGCGCACGGCGGCGGCCAGCGAGACGCTGCGATCACCGCCGTACCGCTTGCGCCAGTTGTCCAGAAAAGGAATGTTCATACCGCTCAGAGTGCCACTCCCCCGCCCGCTCCACCATGGGGCACGCGGAACGGCGGATCTAGATGTCCAGCTCCACCACCACCGGGGCGTGGTCCGAAGCGCCCTTGCCCTTGCGCTCCTCGCGGTCGACAAAACTGTCCTTGACCGCCGCCGCGAACGGTGCGTTGCCGTACACCAGGTCGATACGCATTCCCCGGTTCTTGGGGAAGCCGAGCTCACGGTAGTCCCAGTAGGTGTACGGACGGTCGTACTTGAGTGGACGGGGCACCACATCCGTGAGCCCCTCCTCGCGCAGCGCGGCGAGTGCCGCGCGCTCGGCCGGGGTGACATGCGTGGCGCCCTCGAAGCGCGAGAGGTCCCAGACGTCCTCGTCGGTCGGCGCGACATTGAAGTCGCCGAGGACGGCGAAGGGGCGCTGACCCGCCGCGTCGTCCGCCACCGCCTTCCGCAGCGCCTCGAACCAGCGCAGCTTGTACGCGAAGTGGTCATGGCCGACCTCGCGGCCGTTGGGCACGTACACCGACCACAGACGGACCGGGCCGCAGATCGCGGAGATCGCGCGCGGCTCCTCCACGCCCTCGTACTCGGGTCCCTCGGGCAGGCCCTTGACGATGTCCGAGAGGCCCACACGGGAGATCAGCGCGACGCCGTTCCATCTCCCGTTCGCGTTGACCGCCGACTCGTATCCCAGCTCACGGAGCTGTTCGGCGGGAAACTGCTCGGCGGTGCACTTGGTCTCCTGCACGCACAACACATCCGTGCCGCTGCTCTCCAGCCAGGCCAGCAGCCTGGGCAGCCGAGCGGTGATCGAGTTGACGTTCCAGGTCGCGATGCGCATGCGGACAGCCTATCCGCGGGGTCCGACAGTCGGTGTCCCCGCAGGTCCCGGCACGTCCCGGCAGGTCCCGGCCCCCGGCACGTCCCGGCAGGTCTCAGCGGTCTCCCGCGGCGGTGCGTGCGCACCGCGCCCGGCGGCAGGACTCGGCGCCGGGCCCTCGGCCTCAGACCTCCGTGGAGTCGCCCGGTGCGAGCCGGACATGGTCGGCGCCGCTCAGATTGCCGAGATGGGTGTCGTAGAGCGGCCTGGCCAGCTCGGTGAGCAGGGCGTCATGGACATCGAGCGTGCGCAGCGGCTTGACCTCCCGTACGTACTCGATCACCTCGGAGATCTTGTTCCAGGGCGCCTGCACGGGCAGCATCAGCGTCTCCACCGGCTCGTCGGGGACGGTCAGCGCGTCGCCCGGGTGGAAGACCGAGCCGTCCACCAGAAAGCCCACGTTGGTGATCCGCGGAATGTCCGGATGGATCACCGCGTGCAGTTCGCCGTGCACCCGTACGTCGAAGCCGGCCGCGGAGAAGGCGTCGCCGTGGCCGACGGTGTGGACCCGGCCCGGGAAGGCCGCGGAGACCCGCTCGGCGACACTGCGCAGTGTCCACAGCTCCGCCGCCGGGCCGGCCTCCAGGCCCGCCCGCAGCCGGCCCTCGTGGAAGTGGTCGGGATGCTCGTGCGTGATGAGGATGACGTCCGCGCCGACGGCCGCGTCCTCCTCGGTGAAGATGCCCGGATCGATGACCAGCGTCCGTCCGTCCTTCTCCAGCCGGACGCAGGCGTGCGTCTTCTTGATGAGCCTCACCGGTGACCACCTCTTCTCTCGCCTGGTCGGTTCCCGCGCGGTCGCTCCCCGCGCGGCCGGATCCCGCGTCGCCGGACCCCTTCTGCCATCCTGCTACGGCTCGGGCGTGGTCTCCTCCTGGATCACGGTCCGCGCCACCCGGAACGCCGTGTTCGCGGCCGGAACACCGCAGTAGACGGCCGAGTGGAGCAGCACCTCCTTGATCTCCGCGGGGGTCAGACCGTTGCGCAGCGCGGCCCGGGTGTGGAAGGCCAGCTCCTCCATGTGCCCGCCCGCGATCAGCGCGGTCAGGGTGACCGCGCTGCGGGTGCGGCGGTCCAGGGCGTTCCTGGTCCACACCTCGCCCCAGGCATAGCGGGTGATCAGCTCCTGGAAGTCGCCGACGAAGTCGTCCGCGGTGGCCATGGCGTGATCCACGTGCGCGTCCCCGAGGACCTGCCGGCGGACCCGCATCCCCGCCTCGTACGGATCGGGGCGCCCGGCGGAGACAGCCTCCGGCTGCTCGGCGGGAGCGATCTCGGCGACCGGTACGGCCGGCGCGGAAACGGTGGGCCGGAGCGGCCGGTCGGGCAGCACGGTCAGCCCGGTGGAGGTGTCGGACGGGTTGTACCAGGCCGTGGAGAAGTGGTGGACGAGCAGATCCGTGACGGCGGCGGGCTGCTCGACCGGCGCGAGATGGGAGGCGCCGGGCACCAGGGCGAGCCGGGCGTCCGGTATCCCGGCCACCAGGGTGCGGGCCTCGGCCGGTCCGGTGACCTTGTCCTCGGCACCGACCAGGACCAGCGTCGGTACGGTGATACGGCCCAGCTCCGCGCGGATGTCGAAGGCGGCGAGCGCCT
Source organism: Streptomyces lushanensis (assembly GCF_001700515.1). Classification (GTDB taxonomy): domain Bacteria; phylum Actinomycetota; class Actinomycetes; order Streptomycetales; family Streptomycetaceae; genus Streptomyces; species Streptomyces lushanensis. Next base: position 13,709 of record NZ_MAUD01000365.1, on the reverse strand, counting down.
CGCAGGCGGCTATGTAGCAGCCGGGATCGGTGGTGCGGACCATCTGGACGGCCCATTCCACGATGGCCGGCTGGGCGGCGGCGAAGTGCGCGGTGAACCACCGCTCGGGCGCGGTGCGGGCCATCGGATCCAGACCGTTGGCCCGGACGATCACTCCACGCTGGCGGAACTCGTCGGCCGTGCCGAACCGTGGCGAGGCGGCCACCACGGCGAGCGAGGCGATCCGGTCGGGACGGCGCAGCGCCAGCTCCGCGCCCACGGCACCGGCGATGGAGCAGCCCACATATCCGAAGCGCTGCACCCCGAGCCCGTCGAGCGTGGCCAGCAGCCGTTCCGCCAGCTCGGGAACGCTGCCGGCGGGATGCGCGGGCGCGCCGCCGTGGCCCGGCAGATCGAAGCGGATCACCCGCCACTGACGGGCCAGCTCGGGCACCTGCCGGTCCCACATGTGCCATGTGGTGCCCAGAGAGGGCCCCAGGATCAGCGCGGGTGCGTCTTCAGGACCGTCGAGGCGGTATTGCAGGGTCTTAGTCGTCGTCTCACTCACCCGCTCACGCTCCCATATCTCACAATTTCACAGGGGAGAGGGTCGGGACACCGGCCGGAGCTCCCCGCGCCCGCCTCCGGACAAGGGGTTTCGGCCATGTCCAGGGTGGCCGGGTGCCGGATACGGCCTGGTCCGTTCTCCGGGCCCCCTTCGTGGTGCCTACCCGGACTGCCGAGGAGCCGGGGCGGCCCAGGCGTCGCCGGGGGCGGATTCGGTGCCATCGGCGTGGAGCGCCGTCACCCGGTGGACGTGCGTGGTGCCGGCGGCGGCCGTGGTGCCGGTGTACGACGGGCCGCAGGTCGTACTCGGTGACGGTGGTGTGCGGCGTCCCGTAGGGTCGCCGGCCAGGGTGCGGACGGAGTTGCCCGAGGTGTCCACCGCGTCCACGAAGTAGGTGTGGGTCCACCGCCGGCTCCAGCGGCCCGGGGCATCCGTAAACCGCTGGCGCGGCGTCCCGCCCGTGGTGGACCATCTGCGGGTCCGGGGCTGCCTCGTGCCCTCTCCTCCCGCTTGAGGGAAGTCGTGATGACCGATTCCGAGTCCCAGCCGTCCGGATCCCGGCCCGTGGTCCGCGCGGCGGCCGGGGAGCTGCGCGGCGGCCGGGAGGCGGGTGTGGCGGTCTTCCGCGGCATCCCGTTCGCCGAGCCCCCGGTCGGCGTGCTGCGCTTCGCCGCGCCGCGGCCCGTACGGGGCTGGAGCGGGGTGCGCGAGGCCCTCTCGTACGGCCCGCCGCCCCCGCAGGGCGGACACTTCGGTGCCGACGCGGCGTCGCGGGACGCGGGCGACGACTGGCTGACGGTGAACGTGTGGTCGCCCGAACCCGGCCCGGACGCGGGAGCGCCGGTGATGGTGTGGATCCAGGGCGGCGGTTATGTGATCGGCACGTCCGGCCTCCCCGAGTACGACGGTGGCCGGCTCGCGCGGGACGGCGGCGTCGTCGTGGTGACGTTCAACTACCGCGTGGGTATCGAGGGCTTCGCCCAGATCGAGGGCGCTCCCTCCAACCGGGCCCTGCTCGACCAGGTCGCCGCGCTTGAGTGGGTGCGCGACAACATCCGGGCTTTCGGCGGCGACCCCGGCCGGGTGACGCTCTTCGGCGAGTCGGCGGGGGGAGGATCGGTCGCCGCGCTGCTGGCCATGCCGCGGGCGGCCGGGCTCTTCCACCGGGCCGTCGCACAGAGCGTGCCGGGCACGTTCTTCTCGCCCGAGCTTGCCGCGGACATCACGGCCGCCTGTGCCGCCGAGCTGGGACTGCGCCCCACGGTGGCCGACCTGTCCGGCATCGCCCCCCGTCAGCTGTCCGCCGCCGCCGGCCTCGTCGGCGCCAGGATGGACCAGTGGGCACCACGCTGGGGGCAGCCCGCGCACAGAACAGTCCTGTTCTCACCCGTCGTCGACGGCGAGGTCCTGGCCGTCACACCGTGGCAGGCGTTGGCCGACGGCGCCGGCCGCGGCATCGAACTCCTCGTCGGCCACACGCGCGACGAGCAGCGCCTGTTCACCGCCCTCGGCGGTCTGCTCGGTGAGGTCGGCGAGGAGCAGGCGGCGGACGCCCTCCGTGTCTTCGCGCCCGGCCCGGACGGAGCCCGCCGCTACCGCGAGGCATTCCCTGCGGCGGGCCCGGACGAGCTGTACGAACTGGTCCACTCCGATTGGCTGTTCCGCATGCCGTCGCTCCATCTCGCCGAGGCCCAGACGGCTGCCGGTGGCCGCGCGCACGTCTACGAGCTGACCTGGCCGGCCCCCGGCATGGGCGGCGCCTTGGGCGCCTGCCACGGCCTCGACGTACCACTCGTGTTCGGCCACCTGGACCGCGGCCAGTCCGCCATGCTGATCGGTGAGACACCCTCGCCCGAGGCCGAGGACCTGTCCGCCCGGATGCGCGCCGCATGGACTTCGTTCGCCGCCCACGGCGACCCCGGCTGGCCCGCCTACGACACCGGTCAACGCCTCGTTCAGCGCTTCGACACCCCCTCGTCCGTCACCGCCTACCCGGAAGAGCCCTCCCGCCTGATCTGGCAGAACCACACTTTCCCCGTGCTGCCGCTGATCGGCCGGTAGCGCGGGGTACGGGCGGGGCCGCCGACCGCCGCGAGTTCTGGACGCGGCGTTCGCAGGCGCGTGCGTGCCGGCGGGTTTGCGTGATCAGTACGAGGTGCTGGACCGCCCGCCCCGGACCACGGCCCGGGGCGGGCGTACGGGTGCGCGGTGAGGGCGCGCCCGGGTCCGCGGCAGCGGGCTCAGCAGGTTGTGGAGCTGGAGATACGCACGGCGTCCAGCTGTCCCGAGCTGAATCCGATCGTTGAGCTCGGGGGAAGGCATGCGGTCGCGCCGGTGGTCCAGCGAACGTGCGCGACGCCGCTGCGGGTGTTCACGACAGTCAGCGGGGCGGCGGGTTTCGACGCCAGGAACTGCCATCCTCCCGTCAGGTCCTGGAACTGCCCGATGATGTTGTTGTTCTTGATGACACATACGTAGGGGTAGAGACAGGTGGCTCTGGATCCCTGTTCGGCGGCGCCGGCTGTGCCGGCGAGCAGGGCCCCGGTGACGGAGATGGCGAGTAGTCCTGTTGTCGCAGCCTTCGCCAATCGCATGGATCTCCTTGTGGTGGGTGCGTTGATAACGGGTATTACACGCCATGGCCGCAGTGGCCATGTACCTGCAAACCGGTCACCTGATGGCGAGTTCAACCGCGGCGGAGTACGCGGGCGGCGGCCTGCGTCACGGGGCACCGTGTTCACCGTGCGCCGGCGCGCCATGTCGACGGCGAGGGCTTCCGGGGGTGTGGAAGCGGGCTGTCACGCTGTCTTCCCGGTTGCCGGGCCGGTCCGGTATCCGGCGGCCTGGAGGGTGAACATCTGCGCGTAGTCGCCGCCGAGGCCCATGAGGTCCTGGTGTGAGCCGGATTCGGTGACGCGTCCGCGGTCGAAGACGTAGATCCGGTCGCATTCGACGACGCTCGCCAGGCGGTGGGAGATCAGTACGGTGATCTGGTCCTCGCGGTGTTCGCCGCGCAGTACCGCCTGGTAGACGGCGTGTTCGGCGCGGGGGTCCATGCTCGCGGTCGGCTCGTCCAGCAGCAGGACCGGCGCGTTCTTGTACAGGCCGCGGGCGACGGCGATCTTCGCCCACTGTCCGGCGGACAGTTCCTGGCCGCCCCGGAAACGTTTGGAGAGCAGGGCCTCCCATCCCCCGGGCAGGCCGGCGATGACCTGGTCGGCGCCGGAGGCCCGCGCGGCCTCCAGGGCCCGCCGCGGCTCGGCCTCGGTGAGGGTGCCCCGCGAGACGGTGAGGTTGGACAACGCGCTGAAGGGGAAGCGCACCGGGTCCTGGAGCACGGTGGCCACCCGTGCCTGTAGCGACTCGGTGTCCATGTCCAGCGCGTTCACCCCGTCCCAGCGGACCTCGCCGCCCTGGGCGTCGTACAGACCGGCGATCAGCCGCGCGCAGGTGGACTTCCCGGAGCCGTTGACGCCCACGAACGCGACCGTCTGGCCCGCTCGCAGGGTCAGGGAGACACCGTCCAGCGCCGGGGTGTCCTTGCCCGGGTAGGTGAAGGAGACATTGTCCAGCGCGATGGTCCTGACCGTCTCGGGAGCGGTCAGCTCCCGCTGCCGGGGCTGCAGCTCACGGCACCGCCGCTGGAAGTTCAGCAGGTCGTCGACCCACATGGCGTGCTCGTAGACGAGATGGGCGACATCGACGAGCCGGGTCAGGGAGGTCTGCCCGGCCTGGATGGCGAGAACCGCGCCGGCGCCCGCGGCCAGCGGCAGCCATCCGGCGATCAGCATCGCGCCGAGCGCGGTGTAGGTGATGCCGGTGCCGAGCCCTCCGACGGCCCGCCCGGCCAGGGTCAGGACGGCCGAGCTCACCCCCAGCCGGGTGTCCTCCTCGGCGATCCTCGTCGTCAGCCGCCGGTGCTCGTCGAGCAGCGCGCCCTGCGCGGTGTCCGAGCGCAGCTCGGCGGCGGCGTCCTGTTCCAGCAGCAGCCAGGAGAAGACCCGGACCCGGCGTTGCAGCGCGTTCCAGCGCTTGAAGGAGTGGAAGCGGGCCCGAGCGGTGCGTACGGCGGCGGCGCCGACCGGCAGGACGGACAGCAGCAGGAGCGGCAGGAGTGCGGGGTGGAGGATGCCGAGCACGCCCGCCGTGCCCACCAGGCCGAGCAGGGCGGAGGCGAGTGAGACGACCTGGCCGACGATCTGGCGGGCGTAGAACAGGCCGCGGTCGTTGGCGCGGTAGGCGTCGTCGTGCCAGTCCGCGTCGTCGACGACCTCCAGGCGCACATGGGACGTCAGGGTGAGGAAGTCGCGCTCCAAGGCCGTACGGATCCTCGGTGTGACCCGGGCCTGGGCGACGGCCACGCCTGCCTCGAGCAGGGCCCGTGCGGCGAGGAAGCCCACGACGAGGAGGATCTGCGGGACCGCGGCGCGCACCTTGTCCGGTGTGGGGCCGGCGGCGAAGAGTTCACGCAGGACGGCGACCGAGGCCATCAGACCGAACGCGCTCATCGCGGCCGAGGCCAGTTGCAGCAGGACCACCGCGGTGGTCGCGCCCTTGTCGGCGTCCCAGGCCAGGCGGCCGATCCGGCGGACGATCCGCGGCAGGCGCGCGAGGACCTGCCGTACGGTCGCCTGCGCCGCGGCACCGTCGTAGACCGACCAGTACGCCTCCTCCATCGCGTCGGTGATGTCACCGTCCTGCGGACCGGCCGGTACGACGGCCGGCGGCAGCGGCAGTTCCGCTCGCCTCGGCGCCGGTACCTCGCGGGACGCCGCCCGGCCGGTGCCGGTGCCGTCGCTCACGCTCCCCACCTCGTGTCCTGGTGTGCCGCACGGCGGGCGGTGCCCTGCCCGGCGGGCCGGAACGGGTCGGGTAAGGAAGTCCCCTTGGAAGGAACAGGTGCACGATTCATGTTGCTCTCCGGATGGGTGTGCGAGGGGCAGTGGCGGTGATTCGGGAGCTGGAGCTCCGTCGGCCCGGCAGCCGGCCAGGGCGCGGATGGTCTTCGGTGACGGCCCGCTGCTTGTCACTCACGCGTGATCTCCCTGGTCACCGTGGCCGGGGCCCGGTCGGCCCCTCGCTCATGGACCCGATGGTCCCGGTGCCGCGCGGTTGGTGCACGAGCCCGTGCCGTGCGGCCGTCGTGGCGGCCTGGTCGAGAACGCGGAGTCCATCATGGCGGGTCGCGGGGCCGTGGATTCAGGATGTGGCCATGCGCGCCGCCCAGGCGCACGCGGTGCGGGGGGGGAGCCGGTCGTCCCGGTGGTAGGGGCGGTGAGTGCGGTGCCCACCCGCATCCGGGACGGGCCTCCGGTTCCGGCAGGAGAGCCTGGCCGTCGACGGCCAGGCTCTCCTGGGGCGTGTTTCGAAAGCCCGCCTGGCACGCGACGCCTGGCACGCACGCTCGCCGCGTTGTCGGAGTCGTGCGAGTACGTCCGGTACGAGCACGATCCTCCGCCTTGCGATCGCACGCACCAGACGCCGCGGGCCCCGCCCTTCGGGCGGACGGCGCTACTTTCGAAACACGCCCCAGGCCCTGTCCGAGGCACGGGCTGCGCCCTCCGGACCGCCGGACATTTCCGCGACCACGGCGGGGGGCGGGGCGAGCGGCGCGAGTTGGGCGACGCGTCGGGGAACGTCGAGCCGGGTGAGCTGCCGCAGCCACGAGCTGCGGCTGTCCGCGGTCCTTACCGACTCCGAGGTCACCGACGGCCGCGCCTCGGCGTTCGCCGGCTGGACGTGCCGACCCGGCCCTGTCCGGTGTCTACGGCGTATCGCCCCAGTGGTGCGCGGGGCGTTCTCACGACCCGCGCACACCACCCTGTCTCACTTCTCAGGGCCGTCGATCTGCTGGGCGGTCTCCATGACGGTCTTCCACTCGGTGATCGCCCCTTCCAGACAGGTCGAATCGCCTTTGCACTCATGGACCATGGTCAGTGTCTCGCTGATCGAGGAACCGAGCTGGTCGAGCTTGGTGTTGAGGCTTTCGAACTGCTCGTTGAGATCGTTGATGGCGTCGCAGGCCTTTTGCCACAGCTCCTTGTCCTTCTCCTCGGGGGTTTCCCCCAGGACCAGACTACGGTTGCTGGCGAAATCCCCCATATAGGAGTGGAATTGAGCGATTCCCGCGTTCGAGTCATTCGGCCGGTAGTAATCCTTGTACTGCCCACCGACCCGCTTGTCGATCTCGCCCGTGTCTTTCCGGTGCACAAGATCGGCGAAAGGAATGGTCACCAGATCGCGGTAGGAGCGGTGGATCCAGTCGGTACCCCAGACGTTTCCCGACAACAGGCATTGATTCAGCAGGTACGAGGCGTACTTGCTCTGGCTGGCCATGACGTAGTACCTGAGGCTTTCGCACGCCGCCCCCAGCGCCCTGTCGTACAGGAACATGAGCGAGTGGCCGTAGGTGGGTGCCGGGTCGCGGTCCGTCCGTGTCATCTGCCGGTCCGTCCTTGGTCAGGCCGCGAGGTGCGGCTGGTCGAGCAGGCTCTTGTCGATGTTCTTCTCGATGCCGGCGAGGCCGCTGGTGACCGTTGTCGCGGTCTTCCGGCCTTCGGCCCAGGTGTGCATGCTCGCGGCGAGGAAGCGGTCCGTGTCCCTGACGACCCCGGCGAGATCCGAGCCGGGGTCCGCGAGGGCCTTGGTGATGAGGGCGACGGTCTCCGACAGGTGCTGATCGTGATCGAGCCAGACCTGATGCAGAGCGGGCCCCGCGTCGGAGCTGTGCGAGATGTTCTCGCCGAGCCTGGTGACGGCGTCCTGGGTGGTGCCGAAGCGGGTGATGGACGCCTGGAGGATGCTCAAGTCCTGCTGGAGGCCGGCCAGTTCCTTCTTCTCCCGGCTGAGATCGACGCCGCCGAGGGTGAGACCTTCCTGGGTCAGCAGTCCGATTCCTGTGGTGAACACACCGAGTCCGGCCGACGGCTGTCCCGCGAGGACGACGACGGCGCCGACCACCATGAGGCCGATGCCGGGCACCTTGCCGAACTGGCCCTGGGCGATCTTCGCGGCGTCATCGGCCAGTTCCTTGCCGAGCGCGGCGACACGCTGGTTGATCGCGTCGATGACGCCGCCCTTGCCGGTGACGGCCTGGTCGACGGCGTCCCGGTCCTTGGCGAAGGCATCGCCCGCCTTCTTGGCACGACCGGCGCCGGCGGGCAGGTCCTTGGCCAGTTGTGCGGCTCGGGCCGTACGGTGCGTCAAGGTGTCACGCAGTGCTCCCAGACCGGACTGGACGGATTCCAGGACATCCTTCTGCTGTTCACGGGTGGGCTGCGGTCCCAGATCGGCGATCTTCTTCCGGAGACTGCTCCCGAATGTCTCGACCTGTTTGGCATGGCCGTCGACGTCCGCCGCCGTGTCGAGAAATGACGGCAGCAGCGAGCTGTCCCAGTGACCCGCGAAATCCTCGACCAGTTCAGCGTGGTCGTCAACGGCCTTGAGGGCCCGTACGGCTTTCTCCCGTACGCCCGCTTCGAGTTGTTTCAGCTCCTCCGCCGCCCTGTCCTCCAGAACATCGAATCGCAGGGGAGGAATCAGGCCGAGGCACGTGGTGAGGCTCTGTACGGCGATCGCGGGGCTGTGGGTCGCGACAAGCGCCTGTGAAACGGCCTCGGTGGTCGGTTGTGTCATTCGCGTACTCCTGACTGGTGGCTGGACACGGATGAGACCGGGCGTGCGCGCAGGGCCGGACTTCGCCCGGACCCGGCCCTGCGCGCACGTACCTGACTAGGCCGCGAGTTGCAGCTTCTTGACCTCCTTGATGTCCTTCTTGGGATCACCCTGGAGACCGCTCAGGGCCTTGGAGATGTTGTCCGAGGTCGCATGGGCCGTCTCCCATTCCTTGACGGCGGCCTGGAAGAGCAGAGCGGTGTTCTCCCGCGCCTGCTCCAACTTGGTGGAGGAGCCCGACTTGACGGCCTCGTCGATCATCTCCACGACCTCCTTGAGCTGGGACACCAGCGCGAGCCAGGCCGTGTACAGGGTCTCGGCCCCCTTGGCGGCCTCGGTCGCCGCGGAGGCGAGCGAGGTGACGACCGACTGGGACGTCTGGAACGACGACACGCACCCCTTCAGCAGGGTGAGCTTCTTCTGGTCCGCCGCGAGGGCCTCCTGCTTCTTGTGCAGGTCGATCCCGGCGATGGTGGTGAGGGCCACTCCGCCGCCCGCGATACAGACCCCCGCGCCGATGACGGCCAGCCCCACGCCGGCGCCGACCCCGGTCGCGATGAGAACTCCGCCTACCACACCGACCACCACACCGACAGCGATCATGAGCGAGCCGCCGGCGATCTCCCAGTTGTCCTTCTTGATCCCGTCCCGCAGGCTCTCCATCTCCGTCGAGATGCTCTGCACCCAGCTCTTGTCACCCGTCAGGACCGCGTCGACGGTCGTCTTGTCGTCGCTGAACGCCGTGGCGTCCGTCTGGAGATCCTTCTGGAAGCTGCCCAGCGGCTTGACCATGTCCTGCACCCGCGTGGCACGCTCCTCGACGTTGTCGCTGAGCTGCTGCAGCTTGCCGCCCGCGCTCGTCAGGGCCTCCTTGATCACCTGGTCGCTCTTGCCCTTGGCGTCGGTCAGCTGCTTCAGCGCGGCGTCCCCCAGCACCTTGAACTCAAGGCTGTACCCGCGAACGTCCTCATTGGTATGGATCATCTGCGGCAGGAGCGTGTTGTTCCATGTCTGGGCGTGGCCCCGCGCCGCGGCGAGATGCGTGTTGATCTTCTTCAGGGCTGCCAGCCCCTCCTGCGCGGCCTTCGTGCCCGCCTCACCCAGCTCCTTGGTGAAATCCTCCACCTTCTCCAGAGCATCGACCTTCATGTCCACACTCGAACGAACCAGCTGCGCGTATGTCTGCACCGCCAGCCCCGGACCGTGGGACCCCTGCAGCGCGTCCTTGACCCCGGCGGCACTCAGCAGATTCGTCGTCACCGTGTACGTCATGGTTGTTGCGGCCTTCCTGAAGCCTTCTGTCTCCGGGGCAGCGCAAAGCCGCGACCACGGCGACACAAGGGATGCGAAATGGCCCATGCGGGCGGGCCCAGCCTTCCGGACGAGGAGCCCTGATCCGCTCCCCGAAGGCGGCAATCACCTGTTTCAGGGACAACAAAACCGTTTTTCTCGATCACCTGCCGCAGCGCGAAAGCGGTGCACCCCAGGGGCGTGCGATGCCCTCCCGACGGTCCCGCCCTGTCACCACCACAGATCCCGCCGACGGCCTGCCGCGGGTTTCGCACAGGCGGCGGAACCAGGCAGTGCCGCCCGTGCGGGGCGAGCGTGGCCAACCCCACCGCAGCCCCGACGTCATGCTCGGTGACCGTGACGACGGCGTCAGATCGTGCTCCCTGCCGTCCCTCAAGACGGCTCGTCCGTCCCGGCGGACGGATCGCTGTCGATGTGGAGGGCGAGATATTCCTGGAGTTCGCGGTGTCGGAACTGGTAGGCGATTCCGGCGACCCGGATCAGGCCGGCGCCGTAGCACCAGTCGAGGAACCGGCCCAGCCGCCAAGGGAGCCGTCGGCTCCCCCAGCGGCGTGTACACAGCAACAAGGCCACGTACCGAATGCTCGCCATCCCCCTGTTCCCGGTTGAGAGCCCCGTCCTGGGCCCGTGCATGAGCACACTCGCGAGTGTGATCACGACTGCGACGGTGACCAAGGACACGAGTCCGACCACGAGCCCGAAAACCAAGCTGAACCCAAAACCGAACACGAGGAACGTCGAGAGCGAGTACAACAACCAGGCTGCGAGATCGTTGCGTACGACGCCGTTGGGATCCATGACTCCCGGAGTCCCGTGACTGGCGAGCCCGGTCACGAGCCCCGTTATGAGCCCTACCGTGAGCCCGAATGCCAGGCCGAACACGGACCCGATCGTGATCGCGGACACGACTCCGGCCACGGTCGCGGACGCGAGACCGAGCACGAACGCCCTTGCGAAGTGGCGCCGGCCGACAGGTGTACGCAGTCGCCCCAGATCCATTCGGACCGGCTCCGGCCAGACGTCCCGCCACGCCGTGCAGGTCGTCAGCACGCTGCCCAGAGCGACAACGCCCACAATGAAATACGTGATCAAGGACGTGCCGGTGGGCGGCAGCAGGAGGAGGAGTGCCGCCGAACCGACCGTGGAAAGCGCCGCGACCAGTGCGGTGCTGACGGCTCGGGGCAGGCGGGTGCCGGCCAGGGGCCATAACTCGTGCAGGACGATGTCGGTGCCGGACAACAGCCGCCCGCCCACCTGTCGGCCGGTGATCGCGTTCTGCTGCAGGTAGGCGGCAAGCATGGCGAGCCAGGCGCGGACCTCGTCGGTGGTGTAGACGGCTCCGCGAGGAGCGGGACGCCGGGCGGCGGCAGCGGGGATGAGCAGCCCCAGCAGGTGCTTCCCGACCGCCTCGGAGGTGTCCAGAGCCAGGCCGGGCAGGGTCCGCGGATGACGCCGATAGGTACCGTCGGGCAGGCGTTCCTCGTAGACGGTCACCGCCAGCGTCAGCCGCCAAGGCGTGGACAGCCCGGTAGCCAGCGGCCCGTGCGGGTCCTGTGCCAACGCCTCCCGCACCGGGCTCCAGCGTGCCGGGTCGTCGACCCGGTCACGGAGAAACCGCTGCACCGAATCCGGATCAACCGGGCGGATCTCCACCCGTGCGGCGTCGTGGGCCCACACTCCCGCCGCTGCCAGCGCCTCGTGGGCCCGGCTGCGGCAGGTCAGCACCAGCCCCGCTTTGCCCGTGGACTGCTGGTAGGCGTTGAAGGCGCGCACCGCCCGGCCGGCCCGGGAGGCGTAGCCGGGATCGGGGTCGGCGTCCATCTCGTCCAGGCCGTCGAGCACCGGCAGCACACGGCGGGCCTTCACCAACGCCTCGGCCGCCGTCACGGACAGGCGGTAGGCGTCGACCAGGTGGCGGGCGATCCACTCGTCCACCGGCTGTTCGGTGTTCCACGAGGCCAAGGACAACCGCACCGGCACCGGGTCCTGTGCCATGCGGGTCTCCAGGAGGCGAAGCATCAACTGCACGGCCAACACCGTCTTGCCCGCCCCCGGTGCGCCGGTGATCACCAGCCGACGCGGCTGCAGAAGCCGGTAGTACTCCGCCACCTCTTCCAGTCGCCCCTCCGCACCGGCGTCATCGGCGTTGTGCGCAGGAGCGGGAAGATGGGTGAACCGGATGTCAATGGCCTTGTCATGGTCACCCAGCAGTTGACGCCCCGCCGCGCGCTCGGCGTCCAGTACCTCCACGGCCAGCCGCTCCGCCACCTCCGCCGACGCGGCTTCCTGCCAGCGCAGGGAGCGAACAGTGAGCCACCCGGTCCACACACTGACCGCCAGTGCGGTCAGACCGATCGCCATTCCCACAGGATCGACATCGCCCACCACGGCCCGGGGTAACGTCCACCCACTGAGCGCGACCGCCGCCCCGAGCAGGAGCGCGGTGACGGCCCCGTAGCCGAACGCCCCACCTCGTTTGCCCATCATGAGAAGTCATGATGACGCGCACATCCGGGTGCAACCAGCCCGGCTGATCGTCTTCACGCAAAAGGTGACCGGTCCGCGTCCGCGCTACGGTGCCTGGCGGCGGCTCGCTTTCGGTACGTGTTCGCGCGGCGGCATCCTGCCCGCGTCGACGCCCCCTCGCCGGTCGGCACAGCACGCCTCTCCGCAGCACCCACTCCGCAGCACTCCGCCCCGCTGGAAAAGCTCCAGCGGGGCGGAGTTGGCCGACCGCGTCGTTCACACGGGCGTGGCCGCCTTGGTGGTCGTCAATGTCTCACTGGCCCAGCGACTGCTCGCGCTGCTTCTTGACCTGCTCGGTGAGGTCTCCCGTGTCAGCGGCAGGCGGGGCCGTGACCGGCTTGATCGCGCCGAACTTCAGGAAGTCCATGGTGATCGTCATGCCGCCGCCGCTCTGTTTCACGCGGACGGGCAGGTCCTTCCCGTCGACCCAGATGTCGTAGGTCATCTTCCCGCCGCTCCCCTTCAGGGAGTTGATGGCGGCCTTCTTCTCCTGGGCCGTGAGGTCGGACGTGTTGACCTGGCTCGTGCCGACACTGCCCCGGTAGTGGGTGGCCTTCTTGCCGCGGACCGTCTCCTCACCGAGATTCGCCACGTCCTTCGAGGCGCCGATGTAGCGCAGGCCCGCCGTCGGGTCGGCGTTGTCCGCGATGCTGTCCGCGCCCGACTCCCCCACCGCGGCCGAGACGTCGATCCGCATCCAGTGCTTGCCCTTGAGCGGGCCGCTGGACTGCGGGTCCACCTCGTAGTAGTACGCCCCGTCGACCATCTTCATCGTCAGCGTGGGGTCGTCCTGGAGGGACTGCATCTGCGCGTTCACGGTGTCCATCTCGACATCGAGCGCCGCGCCGTCGCCCCACGAGTAGGTGCCGTCCATGGACACGGGCTTGCCGCCGGCCGCGGCGATCGTCGTGGTCGTCTCGATCTCGGCCGAACCGAGCTTCGACGCCTTGTCCGACGCGCGGGTCAGCGCCGCCATGATCGCGTCGGCGTGGCTGACGGCGTCGGCGGCCTTGCTCACCGCTTCCGTGCCGCACGCGGTGGTCGCGGCCAGCACGGCGAAGGCTATCCCCGCCCACCCTCCGGTCCGGATGTGCTTCATATGTCCCGCCCCCTGATCGTGAATACGTGTGCTTCGCAAGAAGACGGACTCTAGCCGGGGGGAGATCACGAACCGATCCGGGGCGCACATCGGGCTGTCCGGGCCCGGCCGTTCACCGCATGCCGCGCAAACCGCCGCGACAGGTGACCATCACGCGAGGCATTGTCACGAACTCGTCGGTCCGTGCCGCAATACGTTGAATCGCTGGTCCACCACGTCGAGGCAGTCGTGCAGATGCGGCGTCGGCAGACCGGCGTGCTCACGTATCAGAGCCATGGCATGCACGTTCCGCCCCGCCGAAACGAGGCGGTCCACCTCCCGGCGCACCTCCACCGACAGCCGGTCCCACAGAGCGTTTTCCATACCCTCATTGTCAGTCGGCTGCCAGGATCTCGACACCGTGCGCTTCGAGTTGCTCGACGACCGCGTCGCGAGGGTCGGCGTCGGTGATCAGTCCGCTGACTTTCTCCCAGGGCAGCACGCGGAACCGCGAGGCCGTGCCGATCTTCTCGGAGGAGGCGAGGATGTAGGTGTCCGCGGCCCGCGCGGACA
>NZ_MAUD01000364.1 GCF_001700515.1 Streptomyces lushanensis | reverse complement strand
AGAACGCGGAGGCCGACCGGGAAGAGCTGATACGCCTCGCTCCGGCCGGCCGCCCGGTCGGCCTCCGCGTTCTTGCGGGTGTGCTCGTCCAGCTCCCGGCGGAAGGCGAACGCCTCCCTCACCATGGCGGAGTCCAGATCGGGCACGGAGACCGTGTCGAGCCGGGTGCCGTCCGGATGGTCCGACACACACCGGTAGGTGGGCAGCAGCTGGTGCACCGACGGCATGCTGCGCGCGGCGGTGACCAGCCGTGCGCGCAGGCGCCCGGGGACCCTCGGCAGCTTTCCCTCAGGGAAGGTGCCGGTCAGGGCCTGTACGGCCTTGACCGCGCCGGCATAGGGAGTGCCCAGCGTCACCACCGAGCGGGCCACCTCGCGTCCGCCCAGCACCTCCAGGTAGTACCGCGTGACCAGCCCGCCCATGGAGTGGCAGACGAAGACGACCTTCGGCTCCCCGGCGTCGCCGAGGGCCCCGCGCCTCTCCCGCCAGCGCCCGAGCTCCCGCTCCACGAAGACCTGGAGCCGGTGCGCGGAGTACCGGTTCGACAGCCGCCAGTCGTACGGGAAGACCGCCACCCGGCCTTCGACCAGCCCGTCCAGATGAGCGGCGAGCTTCTTGTACGCGATGTGCGGCATCAGGCCCGGCCAGACGCGGGGCTCCCGCAGCAGACCGGCGGGCACCAGGGCGGCGGGGCCCTCGGGCGCCTCGTGCCCGGCTCCGGGCGGCAGTGTCAGCTGCTCGAAGTAGCTCTCCATGCCGAACAGGACACGGCCGGCGACACCGGGCGCCAGATTCCACACGTCTCTCCCGTCCCGCCCGCGCAGCACGCTGCCCAGCACACCGGGGACGAAGACCACCAGGTCGTGCGCCATGTCCGCTCTCTCTCCTCGCTTCTTCGGGTCGTGCCGTGTCGAGCCGTGGGTGCCGTCCTACGTGCCGTGCGAGCCGTGCGAGCCGTAACCGCGCGACGCGCCCGTACCGCGCCTGCCGGGCCGTCAGCCACGGCGCTCGTCGAGCCGCAGCAGATCCATCCGTTCGAGCCCCACCGCGGCCACGAGCAGCCCCGGCCCGTCGGGCGCCGCCAGCACTCCGTACACCTCGTAGCCCCGGTCGGTGACGGCCCGGTCCTTCGCCGGCCGGTCCACGGCCCGCTCATGAACGGCCCGCTCGCCGACGGCCCGCTCGTGGATCACCCATTCGTGGACGATCCGCGCACGGCAGGCCGCGAGGACGACGAGCTGCCCCGACGCCGTCGCGCGGAACGCCAGTGAATGCACATCCGTCACGGTCTCGGAGAGCGGACGCAGAATCCGCCGGCCGTCCTCGCCGGGCGGCTCGTCCAGCGATCCGGTGAAGACTCCGGTGGAGGTCGCGACGGCGATACGGCGGCCCCCGTGGGCGTCGTGCGCTCCCGCCACGGCGCGCGCCGGGCCCCCTCCGGGCAGCCGCAGGCGCAGCGGCGTACCGGGCTCGGCGTCCTCCCACGCCCACACCGAGTTCCCGGCGGTGGCGAGCAGGAACGGCGCGGCGCCGGCCGCCTCGGCGACCGCGAGATGCTCGACCTTCCCGGTCGTCACATGGCAGGCCGTGAGCTGCTGTCCCGTGCCGACGTCCCAGCGGCGTACGTAGCGGTCGTCCGCGGCGAGCACACGGACCGCGCCCGCGCCGGTGGTCAGGGCCACCGCGCCCACGGTGCCGTCGCGCAGCGGATCCAGGCGCAGGGTCACCTCCGTCCCGTCCGGCAGTCTCCTGACGCGTACACACGGTCCGTGCTCGCGGTGCCTGCCGCCCACGGCGAGCCAGCCGGCCCCGTCGGGCGCGGTGCGCAGATCCACCGAGGAGATGTGCGACAGACCGGTCTCGTCATGGAGATGACGTCCCGTCAGGTCCCAGAGCCGCGCGGTGTCCCCGGCGGCGAGCACCACCGCGCCCCCGCCCCTCGCCGTGGCGGTCATGGCGCCGACATGCTCGCTGCCGGGGCTCGGCAGCCCGCGCCGCGCCCCGGCGGTCCCGGTGCGTACGGCGGCGGACGTCTGCTCCCACACCCTGATCCGCGGTCCGTCCGCCACGACCACACATCCCGTGTCGTCGGGCAGGAACGCGAGCGACGTCGGACGGGACCGGTGCCCGGTCAGGGCCGGGAGTTCGACGTCGTCGCCCACCCGCCACAGCCGTACGGTCCCGCCGTCGACGGCCGACACCAGCAGGTCCCCGGCGCTCCGCCCGAGCGCGACCGACGAACCCGACGGGCTGCGCAGACCGGCCGCCAGGACCCGCTCGGCGCGCGGGCGCGCTCCGCCCGTCACGCGCCACACCCGTAACTGCGGCCGGGTGGATCCGACGATCGCGACATGCGGGTCCCAGCCGGGGGCGGTGACCGCGAGGGCCTCGGCGCGCCCGCCGTCCCCGCCGAAGGAGAGCATCCGCTCGCCGGTGCGCGCGTCCCAGACGACCGCTCCGCCGTCGCCCGCCGCGACGACGTACAGCCCGCCGTCCGGCCCGCCGTCCAGAGCCTCGTCCAGCTCGGCGACCGCCACGCCGTACACCCGGCCGTGGTGCGGCCACTCCCAGAAGCCGCGATGGCGCGGGCGGCCGTCCAGGCACTCCCACACGGCGACGGTCCTGCCGCTCGTCGCGGCCACGATCTCGGTATGGCCCCGGCCGCCCACGGCGACATCGCCGACGGGCGCGCCCCAGCCGAACTCGCGTGGGCTGTGGTCGCTGTCGTCGGGCCAGATCAGCACACGCTCGGCGTCGGCGGCCACCGCGGCGACCGACAGCCTCCGGGGGGCCGCGGCGAGGGCGTGCAGCCGGTTGGGGCCGAGGCGGCTCTCGGCCGGGACGTAGCGGCGCAGGATCTCGGGCTTGCCGCCCGGCAGCGGCCAGCGCCACAACTGCTCACCGGCGGCCAGCAGTTCACCGGCGCCGGTGCCGTCCCGGGATCCGGCGCCGGTGCCGTCCCGGGATCCGTCACCGGGGCCGCCCGGAGTGCCGGCCGGGGGACCGGCCGGAGGACCGACCGCGACCGCCCGTACATCGCCGTAGGGAACGCGCAGCGTACGCGTCGGCGCCGAGCGTTCCGCCGTGGTCCACCGGTCCTGCCACGGCAGCGAGCCGGCCGCCCGCGCCCAGGCGCGCAGCTCCGGCCGCTGGCACAGCGCGGTGGCCTGGAGGAGCGCGGCCCGCTCCGCCGGGCTCTTGCCGGTCAGCTCCTCCGCGACCCCGCGGTACAGCGTCGCCTCGGCGACGGCTCCGTCACGGGGGCGGTCCAGCAGGACGATCAGCCGCTCGGGATCCGCGTTGACGAGGAACTCGCCGTCCACGACCAGCTCGTCCAGCCGCTCGGCCGCCGCGGCGTGGGCGGTGGCGTAACGCGCGATGTACGGATTGGTGCCGCCGCGGCCCCGGTGGTGGGTGCGGTGGATACGCAGGAGGACGTCCGTCATCGCTCCGTGCAGTTCACGCACCGCTCCCGCGCTCTCCACCAGATGCTCGGCCATGGCCTCGTGCCCGAGCCGGTACACCGGCTGCCCGCCCTCGCCGTGTTCCACGATGTGCGCGCCCGCCACCCGCAGCACCGCGCGCAGATCGTCGGGCGTGTACCGGACGTCCTGGCCGCGCAGACGCGCCAGCTCCTGGGCGGCGGCCGGCCAGATACCGCTGTCCAGCGGCAGGCCCGCGCCGTACGACAGCGCCAGCGGCAGCAGCAGCCCGCGCGCCCAGCCCGAGTCCGCCCGTACTCCCGGTACCAGGGCCGCCACGGCGACCCGGTCCAGCTCGGTCACCTCCCGGTCCAGGGCCTCCTCAAGACCGGACATCAGCAGCCGCCGGAACGCCTCGTCGCCCGGTGACAGGGCCCGCTCCAGGCGGGCGAGGGCCGCGCAGTGGAGCTGCGCCACCAGGAAGACGCCCTGGCTCTGCTCCACCAGGACGCGCGTGGCGGCCTCGCGCGGCCCGGGGCTGTCGGCGTAGGGGCAGCCGGGCGCGCCGAGCCGCTCCCGTACGTACTCGGCGATGTCGCGGTCCTTGTCCGGGTCCTTGTCGAGGTCGACATGGGCCGCGCCGTCGAGCATCAGCAGACTGCCGCTGATCGTGGGCCGGGTGCCGACGAGAATCCGCACGGACGGTTCCTGGGCGAGCGGACGCAGGACATCGGCGATCACGGCATCGACATGGGCGGGCCCCGCCTCGTCGAGCCCGTCGACCAGGAACGCGGCCTCGCCCCGCCGCCGGCACGCCTCGACGACGGCCCGGACCGCCTCGGGCGCGTCCGTCCACCCCGTGCCCGGTTCCTTGACGTCCAGTCCCGCGGCCAGCTCGCGGGCGCACTCCAGGGCGCTGCGGCCACGGCACTGGATGCCCGCGACCAGCGCCCCCTCCAGCAGACCGCGCTGATCGGGCGTCAGCTCCTCGTACTGGGGAGTGGACCGGACCGTCATCAGCGCGGTCTGTGCCAGCAGCGCCGACTTGCCGCTGCCCGGCGCGCCGGTGACGACCATGACACCGCTGCGGCCCGGGGAGGAGAGCCAGTGGGTGATACGTGCCAGGGAGTGCCGCCGGCCGACGAAGGCGGCGTCCTCCTCCTCCAGCCGCAGGCCGGTGAACCTGCTCTTGAGCAGGTGCTGGATCTGTTCGTCGAGAAGCGCGTCGCGGCGCTCGGGCGCGGTGGCCGAGGCGGGACGGGCGAAGGGATCGAAGTGGCGGTTGACGAAGAAGCCCTCCAGCCGCCCGCCGCCCTTGAACCACGGTTCGACGCTGGTCTCGCGGAGTGCCTGGTGGACGGCGTTCGACAGCATCTCGGCGCTCACCGCCTTCGCGTGCCTGTTCCACACGTACTGGCCGCGATAGGTGAAATCGGGCGATCCGCAGACCGTCTTCAGGGCGGTGAGCCACTGGCCGACCTGTGCGAGGGCGTCACCGCCGACGGTGCCGAGGCAGCCGATACCGCGGCCGGGCCCGGCGGGGCCGTCGGGGCCGAGAGGAATGCCGCTGTACCTCTCCTCCTTGTCCTCGCACAGCGACTGCGCCTCCCGGGCGAAGTCCGTGGCATGGCAGGTGTCGACGATCAGCACGACATCGCCGGTCAGACCCGTGAGGAACAGCCCGATCTCGTGCGCGGAGAACAGCCCTCGCCGGCCGCCGTGGCGGTAGTCGCGGCAGGGCAGGACCACCGTGTTCGCGCCGATCTTCACTCCGTGCCCGACCCAGTAGACGAGCTTGCGCTGGGCGGTGGACATCTCGATCCGGCCCAGGCCGTCGTCGATCTCGTGCTTGGTTCCCGAGATCACGGGCACATCGGCCGTGAAGCCGAGACCGCGCGCCAGTACCCGGAAGTCCTCGGCGGCCCGGCGGGCGGGCGCCAGCCGCGCCCCGGCCTCGTGGTCGTACTCGTCGACGCACACCACGAATGCCTCGCCGTGCTCCCCCGCGGTCCCCACACGCGCCTCCCCTGGCCCTGCTCATGGATGTTGCCGCCATGTCCGGGCCTGTGCAACTGTCCTGTGGAACCAGCGTGTTGAACGGGGAGAAGGACATATCTTGTCGTACCGCGACCACTTCCGGATCGGGCCGATGCGCACCGTCTGCCACATCTACGAGGGCGACGGGACGCGGCCCATCAGCGAGAAGAATCTGAGGATCTACTTCGACGCCGACGAGCCCGTCTTCGTGCCCGAGGACGTACGGCGCTGGCGCCAGGAGATCGAGGACGACCAGCGGACCCGCGCGGTCCAGGGCGCCGACCGGCGCTGGAACCACCCGCGGTTCGCCGTCGAGACGGTGGCGGTGACCCGCACCGACGACCGCGAGGACCCGGTCGTCGAGATCCGCTTCTCGCCCACGGACTACTTCACCTTCCTCGCCTCGCAGCAGCTGGACCGCAGGCTGGAGGAGGGCGAGGGCGCCGGGCACACACTCCGCGAGCACTATCTCGCGGGCAAGGACCCGGTCACCGTCAACGGCTTCCTCTCCAGCAGCTTCGGCGCGAACGTGGCCGTGGTGACCGGCAAGGACAACCGGATGCTGTTCTCCCGGCGCAGCGCCACGGTCGGCGGGAACGCCGGACGCTGGAACTCCTCGGCGAACGAGGGCCTTTCTGGGGCGCACGATCTGAAGGACGGTGTCCCCGACCTCTTCGGCGCCGCCCACCGGGCGCTGCGCGAGGAACTCGCCGTCCACGCGGACGACGAGTGCACGATGGAACTGCTCTCCTTCGCCATGGACACCGACCGCCATCAGTGGGCGGCCTGCTTCCTGGCCGTGCTGCCCGCTCTGAGCGAGGAGGAACTGCGCGAGCGCTGGAGCCGTGGTGTGGACGACAAGTGGGAGCACAGCGAGTTCCACTTCGTGCCCGCCGAGCCGGACGCGGTGCTGGACTTCCTGCTCGACCCGGCGCGCAGGGACGAGTGGACGCCGTGCGGCCCCGCCCTCTTCTTCCACGCCGTCGTCCGCACGATGACCCTGCGCCTGGGCGACCCGGGCGAAGGCCGCCTCAGCGTGGAACGGGCCATCGCCCCCGCGGTACGAAGGGCCGAGGCCCGCGCCTGACCACGGCGCGTTCCTCGGCCCCCGCGATCGCTCCGCGCTCCCGGGCGAGCGCTATCGCACGTCGACGTGGTCGCCGGTGACCGAGGCGGGCGGGGCGGCCGTCGTGCCGGGGAAGTAGTAGCGCCAGTAGCCGTCGGCCGTGGCCTTGACGGTGGTCCTGAGGGCGCCGGTGGACGACGACGTGACCGTCTTGACCGTGGTGTAGGTGCTGCTGTCCTTCTTGCGGAACTGAAGCTTCACCGACTGGCCGCCGAGCCCGGCGTAGGCGCCCGTGTCGGACTGCCAGTCGGCGCCGGTCAGGGCGCCGGTGACCGTCAGGGTCGCGTTCTTCTTCACCGGCTCGGGCGTGGCATCGACCGTCAGACGGGAGTGGCGCTGCACCGGCACGGCACGCGCGGCGGTCAGGTCGGTGTGGCTCTTGCCGTCCTTGGACCAGGCCCAGGCGGCGGCGGTCCAGGTGCCCGCGAGGGCGTTACGGCCGAGTCCGGTGCGCGGCTCGATGTACGCGAACGTCGCCTCGCAGACCGAGGTGGTGGCGGTCCGCTCGGTGCAGGTCGCGGGCCAGGAGCCGAAGAGAACACCGTCGGGCTCGCCGTAGGGGCCGTGATACAGGTAGAGATCCCCCTCGGCCACACCCGCCGGGTCGGTGGCCGTGAACGTCGCCGTGAAGCTCTGGAGCGCCTCGTTGGTGAGGACGACGGGCTTGCCCCCGTTGACCACCAGGTTCGAGATCTTCGTCGTACCGGCCTGCTCGTCGCCCTTGGCCGTGGCTCCGGCGAAGGCCCGTATCAGGGTGCGCCGGACGCTGCCGCCCTCGTCGTTCACCGCCGTGGCGCGCAGCGAGACGAACCGCGCGGTGGCGGGGACGCCGAGGGGCGCGGAGCCCTGGGCGCCCGTGCCCGTGGTGGTGAGCGGGAGACCCAGCCAGGTGGCGCCGTCGTCCGTCGAGTATTCGAGGGCGGTGACCGTCTCCGCCGCCTCGGAGGCGCGGGTGGTGGCCGTGACGCCCACGGTCACCGGGGCGGCGCCCGCCGCGTTGCGGGCGTCGAGCCCCGAGACGGTGAAGGCGGTGTCGATCAGGGGCAGCGCCCGGGACGTGCTCGTGCCCGGAGAGGTGAAGGCCCATTCGCCGCGGACCAGTGTGGACAGCCGGGAGTGGCCGACCCTGCGGGTGACGGTGTGCTCCAGCGCGTAGGAGCCGGTGCCGCTCGGGACGGGTGCGGACAGCTGGTCGAACGGTGACAGGCCGTCGGCCGACGCGAGGGTCCGGCCGCCGGAGGTGAGCCGGAAGGACGCCTTCGCCCGGTCGTCGACGCCGCTGTTGCCCACCGCGTCGCTCGCGGTCGACGGCTCGTACAGGCTGATCGTCGTGGCGCGGCGGGTGGAGCCGCCCGTCCCGGGAGGGGGACCGAAGGGTGCCACGCCCACCGAGGAGCCGCTGGAGGTGCCGGCGGCCAGCGTGCGATCGGGCAGGGAGAGACGCTGGGAGCCGTAGCCGAGCAGACGGGAGTAGCGGATCCCCGGGGTGACGTACTCGGTGGTCGTCGTCGCGGTCTTCACCCAGCCGCCGATGTAGACACCGGTCCACTCGCCCAGGCCGGGCACCGTCTCCAGGACGGCCGGTATCCGGACGCCCTGGGCGCGGATCGGGGTGGTGGTCCTCGCGAGGCTCGCCGTACGCACGGTGGCGACGGGAGAGGACGGAGCGCCCTGGAACGAGTGGGTCAGGTCGTAACGGACGGGGCTGGGGGCGGACGCCGACGAGCCCTTCCTGGTCAGGATCTCGTGGACGCGCAGGGAGGCCCCGGCGACCGAGAAGGGCGTCGTGTAGACCTTGTCACGGCCTCTGCCCGCGAATCCCGCCAGACCGCCGCCGGGCACCGAGATCCACACCGCCGACGCCTCGCGGGCGACGGTGGTGTCATCGGTCCTGATGGCCGTCTCCTTGGCCAGACGCTCGTCGAAGGTCACCGTCAGACCCGAATTGGTCACGGTGAAAGTGCGGGCGAGCAGATAGCTGGGCCGGGCCCAGTCGCTGTGCAGGGCGACGGCGAAATAGCTCCCGGGCGACAGCTTGGCGCCGGCGTTCGGGCCGAAATCCTCGTTCTGCACCTCGATGGGAGTCCAGGTCTTGCTGTTCCAGAGGCTGACCAACTTGGTGGTGACATTGGCGTTCGTGATCGTGAACTTCACCGGGTACGTGGCGTTCGGCGCGGCGAGCGTCATGGGCGAGAACGCCCGTGCCGCCGGGCCCACGGCGACCTCCGTCGTGGCCACGGGCCGCCGCTGGTCCACGGGACGGACGCTGAGGGCGCCGTCCATGGAGGTGATGGCGTACCGTCCCGCGCTCCGGCCCTCCCGCGGGACAACACCCACGTTCTTGCCGTCGGCCAGCTCCAGCCGCTCCCCCGTGGCGAGTTCCGCGGCGCCCGCCGTGTCCACGGTGTGCTCGACGGTGCCGATCACGGGCCGCTCCGCCGCCGCGCTCACCCCGGGCACGGACAGCAGCGACCCGGCGAGCACCACCCCTGCCGTCGTCATGCCCCCCAAGACCCGGACCACCGTCCTGGATCTCACCGGTCTCGCGTGTCCACCCCGCACAGGCCGCATCAGTGCCTCCCCCTCCCCGCCCCGCAACCCCAACGCCGTACACCCTACCCCCTCCCACCGCCACCCCACCCCACCCGCCGCATCCCCCGCCGAGCAGCCCATCCCCCCCCCACCCGCCACCCGC
>NZ_MAUD01000363.1 GCF_001700515.1 Streptomyces lushanensis | reverse complement strand
AGGAGGCCGTCGCCGAACTGGACCGCGCGCTCGCGCGCGACCCGCGCGATCCGCTGATCCTGGGCAGCCGGGGGCAGGCCAAGTTCCAGCAGGGCCGTGAGCGTGAGGCGCTCCAGGACTTCGACCGGGCCATCGAGCTGTCGGGCGACTACGTCTGGGCCCTGAGCCGGCGCGCCCATGTACGCGGCCGGCTCGGCGATGTCGCCGGAGCACTGGCCGACCTCGGCCGGGCCGAACGCCTGGGCCCGGACATGGAACGGGTGCTGGGGGAGCGCGGAGAGGTGTACCGGTTCGCGGGACGGTACGAGGAGGCCGTGGCCGAGTACACCCGAGCGCTCGCCCTCGACCCCTCGTACACCTGGGCGCTGGGCAGCCGGGCCATGGCCCTCAGGTCCCTGGGCAGAACGGCCGAGGCCCTGGCCGACCTGAACCGGGCGCTGGAGCTGAGACCGGGATACGCCTGGGCACGCGCCCGCAGAACGGAACTCCTGGCGGAACTCGCGGAAGAACCCACGAACACCGGCCCCGGTCCGGGTCCGGGTCCGGGCAGCGCGTAGCCCTACCGGCGCCGAACCGCACCCGGCACCGCCTACTGAGGCGTTCGTTTCAGGTAGGCGGTGTGCTCGGACTCCAGATCGACGACGGTGAACTCCTTGAGTTCCATCATGAGCTGGCCGGCCAGCATCCAGCCGATCCGCCAGTGCTCGAATGCCAGCGCTCCCGCCTCGTGCGCCTCGGGGAACAGCCCGCCCGGCCGGTACAGCGCCCCATGCACTCCCGCCACCACGAACGACCGCACCCGCAACGCCACATACCGGTTCCGCAAGTGGGGACACGCCAGTACGGCCGTTACCGCGCAGGACACACAGAGCGGCGGGTGCCCCGTGAGGTCCCCCGGCTTCCACGGCCCCGGCTCGGACGGGTCCTCGCCCACCAGCCACAGGGTGCCCTCGGGGGTACGGTCGGAGGGTCCGCCGCAGACCTGGCAGAGCAGTTTGCGCATGGCGCGGCGCTGGCGCAGGAAGTGCACCTCCCCGAACTCGGGCCGTCCCTTGCCCGGGCTGATTCCGATCCGTTTCCAGAGGATGCCCATGTCGTCGCGCTCGTAGGGCCGCTCGTCGGCGTAGGCGATGCCGCCGTTTTTGGCGATCATCCTCCCCGTGGGCCGGTGTTCCGAGGACCAGCAGGCGATGTACGGAACGACATCCGGCCGCGGAAAGGCACCGACCGGAAGCACCGGCGGAGTCATGAGCGACCACGCCCGCCGGGCCGTACCACCGGGAGGGACAGGGACGCCCATACGATCTTCCCCGGCCCGGTCCGGTCAACAACGCCCCACTCGTCGGCCAGCGCGTCGACGAGCAGCAGCCCACGCCCGTCCGGCGCCTCCGCATCCGGCGTTCGCGGCTGCGGGCGCTCCTCGGAACCGTCGTGCACCTCGATGCGAAGAGCGCCCGAACTGCGGAAGTAGCGCGTTTCGATGGTCTGTTCCGGCGTCACCTTGGCATGCAGCGTGGCGTTGGTGAGTAACTCCGACAGGATCAGAACGGCGGAGTCCTCCAGGACGGACAACCCCCAATCGGTCAGCGCCTTCCGCAACTCCAGCCGCGCCAGGGCCACGCAACGCGGATCCGGGCTCCATCGCAGCACAACGCTGCGGTCTTTCTGCTGATTGCTCACCATGCTCGTCAACGTAGGGAAAGCGGCATGCAGCCAGCCAGAATAAAACGATGCACTTCCAATGACGGCTCATCAGAAGTGCATCTTCACAATGTAGTTATGTGAAAACACCGAGATGAGTGCCGACTTTCCGCATCTCTGTGGTGAGGGTACAACGCTTACGAGTCACCTCTTCGAAGGTGATCGCGGCGGACGACTGGTGACGAAACCACTCAGGCGCGATCTCGTCGAGGCGGGACAGCTCCTCCATGGCGGCGGTGGGGTCGCCTGTGCGGACATGTGCGCGGGCGAGGTCGAGCCGGTAGCGGTTGCCGTCATTGGTACTGGGACCACCCAGTCTCGTCCAGTTTTTTTCTTTTAGGTTCGCTTCCTCGTCGGACTTGCGGATCACTGCCCGCGCATCCCCCGCGACCATGAAGTCTTCCAGTTCCTTCATGGACGCGGTGACGGGCCCGAACATCGACCAGTGACGCAGCAGGTTCTTGTGCGTGAAGCCCACCGCCTTCGCGGCGGTGCCGGCCGCCTTGCGCAGCGCCTTGGCTTCCTTGGGGCGGTTGTTCCGGGCCGCCGCGGCGGCTGCCTCCATCGCCAGGCCGCCCCAGGTCGCGTACTCGTCGGGTGTCGCTCCGCTGATCTTCGGTTCGATCAAATCCATCGTCGCTACAGCGATGTCCTCCGCCTCGTCGAACCGCTCGGTCCGCATGAGCATCCAGCACATGCCGCCGACGCCGGAAGCCGCGACGATCTGGTTCCCCGCCGCCTTGGCGTCCGTGATGGCCTCCCGGACGGCCGCGTGAGCAAGGTCGTACTGCCTGATCTGTGTCAGGTACCGACCTGCCAGTTGCAGCGCCTGGGAGCGGGCCACGAGCGCCTCGGTGCGCTCCTCGCCCGAGTCGTAGTAGGCGACCGCGTCATTCGAGGCACGGATGAGAGCGGGGAGGTCCGCCGCGATACTCCGGTAACTGTCCTCGAAGTAGAGGACGGAGTTGTCATGTGTCATGCGCCGCAACCGCGACACGTCCGGCTCGTCTCCGGCGGGAGCACTCACCGCCCCGAGTCCAAGAGCCGGAGTCAGCGCGATACGAAGATCACGCAAATGCATTCCGTTGGGGTTGTCATGCCCGACAGGTGCAGGCGTGCCTGAGGCCATCAGCACAGAAGTTCTCACGTTGAAGGCGCGGGCGATGGCGTGCAGGGTTTCCATCCGCACCCCGTCATGACCTTGCTCGATCTTGCGAACAGGCCCCACAGAGAGCCTGGCATGGTGTGCCAGCTCTTCTTGGCTCCATCCCGCAGCGCGCCGGTACTTCCTTACGTTGTTGGCGAGTTCATCCGACATGCGCCACCGTCCTTTCCCAACCCAGCGTACGACGATGGCGGACGACTCATATGCACCGTCAACATGCGCACTGCCACCCGCAATGCTGGTGGTGTCGGACTCGAAGGCCCCGGAAGTCGCCGAGTGGATTGAGGAGTCCGCCCAATGGATCTGAGGCGTTACTCGTACGAGGTGCCTTTCCGGCTGGGAGGAGGGTGGCCGGATTGGCTGTGCGTACGGTTCGGTGTTCAAGCCGGGCGGCTACGAGAGTGCGAACACCGAGTTGCTGGAGCAGGCTGACCGGCCGGTCGCGGTGTGGATCAGCGAGCGGCCCGGCAAGGGTGGTGGCGCATTCATGGCACAGCTCGGCGAGCGGATCGTAGGAGTCGGGCGGGTCAACTGGCCAAGGTCATACAGGGCGTAGGCGTCAAGCGATCAGAGGGACGCCGATCAGCTCGCTGATGCTGCGTACCCGGGCCGTCGACACCTTCGCGATACGGGCCCCGATAACCCCTGGCAGGGCTTGATGCCTGACCCACTCCGGGGCATCGAGCCCCACTTCGATCAGTGTGTCGCCAGCGGCGTCGTGCAGACCGGTGGCGCACTGTGCCAGCGCCACATCAAGCTTGTACCTGTTCCGCGCGACCTTCGACATGGTCTTGCCGATCGTCTTCATATCCTCGTGACCGGCGAGCTTGAGCGCGCGTGAGTAATTCTTGAGCGCCACGTGAATACCGACCGCTTCGGTCTTCGCCGCCGTCGGCCCGAAGCTCGTTCCGTACAGCTTCTCTTCGGTGCCGAGCCGGGCAGCCGCGGCGTGCGCTTGTGAAAGATAGTTGTCGGCCGCGCTTTCGTCTTCGCGTCGGGAGGCGGCCACTGCCGCCGAGACCATGAGGCGCCCATACGCGACCAGCTCGGGCCGGGACGCCTTGCTGAAACTCGGTTCAATCGCCAGGGCCGCGCGCTCAGCCACGGTCACAGCGCGGGGCAGCTTCGCACCGCGTAGGTAGATCCATGACAGCGTGGACTCAAGCAGGGCCGTCATGACCGGCCCCTGAGGGACATGTCCGCCGAGACGCGCAAGGCAAGTGCCCGGTTCTGTTTCGGCACGACGTGGTTCAAGCGTTGTACGAGCGTTGGAACCTTTGAAAGCAGGCGAGGCGAAGCCCTCCGACGACTCCCCGCTGTATGCCGTCATGGTCCGGAAGGTCCGCGACCTGCGGTCGAGTCGAGGTGTGGAACGCATGACGACGCCGGCTGTGACCGGGCAAAAGCCTGCCGCTCGTACGGGCCGCGCTGCGCGAGGTGCCGGCGCTGAAGCCCGACCACGCACCCGTCTTCGACCTCTTGGCGCGTGAGGCGGGCGAGGTTCTGGTGGGTGCCGCACGGGACGGCGGACCGGGCGGCCCACGAGACCGCCAACCCGCCGGGGACGGTACGCGGCCGTAGGTCATCGCCGTAGCCGTCGGCGCGTGTCCAAGTCGGCCCGCGGACGACCGGATTCATACCGGCCATGATCTTCCCTACACCCTCAACTCCCTGTTCGCGTTCCACTACAGTGCTGCGCAGTCTGCGGAGTCGCTGCGAGGCTCATGGGGAGGGAGGGACTCGTGAGCTCACCGTCCGGGGCCGTCTGGGGCCGTGCCGAGCAGCAGGACTTCCGGAGCAGAGTGCGGGGCGCGCTGCTGGGAGGGGCCATCGGGGACGCCCTCGGCGCGGGTGTCTCGGCGCTCACCCTGGAGGAGATCAGGGCCGCGCACGGCCCCGACGGTGTCACCGACCTCGTTCCGGCGTACGGCCGCCGAGGCGCCGTCACCGCCGCCACGCAGCTCACGCTCTTCACCGTCGACGGACTGATCCGCGCCCAGGTCCGCAGGGACACCGGCGCCTGGCATCCGCCGACCGATGTGCACCGCGCGCATCTGCGCTGGGCCGCGACCCAGCGCGACTGGGGCCCGGACGTACGCCGCAAGGACAACGGCTGGCTCGCCCAGGAGGAATGGCTCTACGCCCGCCGCGGCCCGGCCCTCTCCTGTCTCACCGGCTTCGGCGACGACATCATGGGCACGCTCGACAAGCCCAAGAACCCCACCGCGCGCGACGCGGGCGCACTGGTACGGTCCGCGCCCTTCGGACTGCTCGTCGGCTGGGAGCCGCAGCTCGTCTGCCAGCTCGCCGTGGAGTGCGCCGCCCAGACGCACGGCCATCCGGCCGCCTATCTGGCGGCCGGCGCCTTCGCCGTGATCGTGCACGCGCTGGCACGCGCGGAGAGCCTCGACGCCGGCGTGCAGCGCGCCCTCGCCCTGCTCGCGCCGCGTCCCGGGCACCAGCCCGTCACCGAGGCCCTCCAGCGGGCGCTCGGCACCGTACGGCAGGGGATCCCGGGACCCGGACGGATCTCGGCGCTCGGCGACGGACGCGCCGCCGAGGACACGCTCGCCGTCGCCGTCTACTGCGCGCTCGTCGGCGAGGACATCCGCCACGGGCTGCGCCTCGCCGTCAACCACGACGGTTCCTCGTGCGCCACCGCCACGCTCTGCGGCTCCCTGCTCGGCGCGCTCCACGGCGAGACCGCGCTGCCGCCCGCCTGGCTCGCCGAACTGGAGGGCCGGCCCACGCTCCTCGAAATCGCCGACGACTTCGCCATGGAGATGACCCAGGGCCCCGCCCTGCACACCCCCGGTGTCACCGCGTCGGGCTGGCTGTCCCGCTACCCGCGCGGCTGAGCGCCCGTACGGATACGCATACCGGTACGGATACGCATACCGGCACGGATGCGCATACCGGCACGGAAACAGATACGGAACCGAGCGGGCCCGGCGCACCACCGCGTACGCGCGTACGGGCGTACAGGCCGGAACCGCACCCGTACGCCCGTATCAGCCACGTGTCACCAGACCGGCCGTCCCCGGTCCCGGTCCGACCCGGTCCCGTCGGCCCCGGCCCGGTCAGCCGTCCGAGCCCCTCCGGCCCGGGAGCTTCGCGTCGGCCGGCTCCGCCTGCGCCGGCACCCGCAGCGACGCCGCCGTCAGACCGGAACCGTCGCCGTCGCCCTGGCCGTTGATCCGCGCCAGCAGCACATCGCGCTCGTCGCTGGGCTCCGGCTTCAGGAAGCCGATCACGATGTACAGCACGAGCGAGACCGCGAGCGGGACCGAGACCTGGTAGTGGAGCGGCACACCGCCCTCGACGTTCCAGTTGATCGGATAGTTGACCAGCCAGAAGGCCACCAGCCCGAGCGCCCAGCTCACCAGCGCCGCCGTCGGACCCGACCTGCGGAACGGCTTGAGCAGGCCGAGCATGAACGGGATCGCGATCGGACCCATCAGACCCGCCACCCACTTGATGACGACGGTGATGATGTCCTTGAACGTCGGCGAGTTGACCTGGGTGGCGACCGCCATCGACAGCGCCAGGAACGAGATCGTGGACAGCCGGGCCGCCAGCAGTCCCGCCCGCTCCGACCAGCCGCGCGCCGACTTGGAGAGCGTGGGCGCGATGTCCCGGGTGAAGACCGCGGCGATGGCGTTGGCGTCGGAGGAGCACATCGCCATGGTGTGCGAGAAGAAGCCCACGATGACCAGGCCCAGCAGACCGTGCGGCAGGAGCTGTTCGGTCATCAGGGCGTACGAGTCGGACGCGTCCGGCTTCTGCGCCTCCACCAGGAGCGGCGCGCACCACATCGGGAAGAAGAGGACCAGCGGCCAGACGAGCCAGAGGATCGCGGAGAGCCGGGCCGAGCGGGTGGCCTCGCGTGCGGTGGCCGTCGCCATGTAACGCTGCGCCTGGTTCCACATCCCGCCGTTGTACTCGAACATCTTGATGAAGAGGAACGCCAGCAGGAACGTCACGGTGTACGGCCCGGCCGTCGGGTCGGCATGGCCCTCGGGAAGCTTGTCCCAGACCGTCCACAGCGCGCTGAAGCCGCCCAGCTCGCCCATGACGGCGACCAGCATCGCGATCCCGGCGAAGAGCTGGATGACGAACTGGCCCAGTTCGGTGAGGGCGTCGGCCCAGAGCCCGCCGACCGTGCAGTAGATACCGGTGATGACACCGGTGATGAGGATGCCCTGGTTGAGGGAGATCCCGGTGAAGACGGACAGCAGGGTGGCGATGGCGGCCCACTTGGCGCCCACGTCCACGATCTTCAGCAGCAGCCCCGACCAGGCGAGGGCCTGCTGGGTCTTGAGGTCGTACCGGTTCTTCAAGTACTCCAGCGGGGACGCCACATGCAGCCGGGAGCGCAGCCGGTTGAGCCGCGGCGCGAAGAGCTGCGCGCCGATCCCGATCCCGATGGCGATCGGCAGCGACCAGGTCACGAACGAGGTGACTCCGAAGGTGTAGGCGATGCCCGCGTATCCGGTGAACATCACCGCGCTGTAGCCGGACATGTGGTGCGAGATGCCCGACAGCCACCAGGGCATCTTGCCGCCGGCGGTGAAGAAGTCGCTGACGTTGTCCACACGCTTGTGTGACCAGAGGCCGATCGCGACCATCACACCGAAGTATGCGATGAGCACGATCCAGTCGAGGCTGTTCATGTGCCCCCTCCAGGGGTCCGCCTTGTGAACGATCGATGCTCTTCGCCAGTACGTCCGGTCAGCGGTGCCCCGTGCGGGAGCGGGGACTTCGGGGATTGAACCGCCTGGCGCGGCAGTGGGTCAAGGGCTTCTCCGGTCATAAGTGTGAACTCAGATCAGAAAGCCGAACGATTTTACTCGTTCTTGACCTTCTTGGGCGTTGTCGTGATCGTGACGGCGCCCACACGATGAGCGAGCACTTCGTCAGGCTCCGGGCATGGCCCGGGCATCGGCGCCGGACATCGGCCCGGACTTCCGGACATACGGAAATGACCGCACGGGATGCGGGTCCCCTGCGGTCGGGAGAGGAGCTGGGAAACGAGGCGGATGCGGAGCGGGTCCGGACATGGCCGAGCCCCCTCGGCCAGGACGGCGGACCGGTCGAGAGGGCTCTGTCAGTGGTGCGGGTGCGGGCGCTGGATGTCGAGTGACCTCAGCCGAGGTCGAAAGCGCCCTTGTTCATTTCCCGCACGAACGCGTTCCACGACGTGGGGACGAAGGAGATCGAGGGGCCCTCGGGCGCCTTCGAGTCCCGGACGGCGATGGACTGGACGACGGGGGACCTGACCTCTACGCAAGCGCCGTTTCCGCCGGAGTACGAGGACTTCGTCCACGAGTCCGTAGCGCCCTGAAGAATTGCCATGTTCGCTCCGGTTCAGCGAGTGGTGGGACTTCACGCCAGCGTCTTTGCTGGCATGATCGACGCTACTCGCCTCACCCGATGGGCGGGACAGGTGTTCACTCGTTCTGGTGGCTTATTCGGGCACGGCCTTACGCACCACGGCAGTTGAGGTGTACGGTGCCCCCCGCTCCGGGCAGGGCGGCGCCCCCGAAGGGCTCCCGAAAGGTTTCAGCGGGCGTATTCCTTGGCGATCTCCGCGATGAACTGACGGGTCTGATCGACATTCAGGGCCTGGGCGCGCAGATGCTCGTACATCACGCTGTACCGCTGCACGTCATTGGCCTTCTCCAGATAGAGATCGCTTGTCACGCCCTCGATGTAGACGACACTGGAGTCCGAGGCGTCGGGGAATTCGAGAACCGCGTAATGCCCGCTGATCCCCGGGTGCGCGCCCATGTCGAAGGGCAGCACCTGCACGGTGACGTGCGGGAGCTGCGACTGTTCGACGAGATGCTCCAACTGCTCGCGCATGAGCCGCCGGTTGCCCACGACCCGGCGCAGCGCCGCCTCGTCCACCACGGCCCAGAGCCGCAGCGGGTTGTCGGTGGAGTTGATCCGGTCCTGGCGCCTGAGCCGTACTCCCACGCGCTTCTCGACATCGGGCACCGCCGACTCCGGCAGCGCGCCGTTGATCAGCGCCTCGGCGTACGAGCGGGTCTGGAGCAGCCCCGGGACGACCTGCGGCTCGTAGACGCGCAGCGAGGCCGCGTCCGTCTCCAGGCCGATGTAGACGCTGTACGGGATGTCGCCGAAGGCATGCCACCAGCCCTGCTGACGGGAGTCCTTGGCCATTTGCATCAGCGAGTCGACGACGCGGTGGTCCTGGACCTCGTACACCCCGCAGAGGTCACGGACATCGCGCTGGCTGATGGACCGGCGGCCGTTCTCCAGACGGCTGATCTTCGACTGCGAGACCAGCAGCCGCTCCGCCACCTCCTCGGCCGTCATGCCCTTGAGCTCGCGAAGCCGGCGCAACTCCTGTCCCAATCGGCGTCGCCTGACGGTGGGGTTGACGTTGGACGCCACGGAAACTGCACCTCCGGCTGCGTAGCTGTACGTATCTACTGCTCAGCAGACTGCCACCAATGGTCCCAACTGCGCTGGGAAATGGCCACAGAGGCAAATGCGCCGTTGTGCGCCCTTGGTTGTGCCCGGCCTCGCGCCGGCCCGTCGTCGGCCCGTCACAGGTCTGTCGCGGATCTGTCGCAGATCCGCGACAGACCTGTG
>NZ_MAUD01000362.1 GCF_001700515.1 Streptomyces lushanensis | reverse complement strand
GGCCCGGCCGCGGCCCGGCCGCCCCGAACGCCCCCGGCTCAGCGGCGGCGGGCTCCACCCGGTCGCGCGTCGCCCGCGGCGACGCCCGTCGTGCGGAAGCCCTTCACCTGCTTGCCGACGGGCCGGCCGGAGCCGGCCCAGTCGGTGCGGACCCAAAGCAGTTCGTCCTCGCGGCGCTCACGCCGTCCCAGCCAGACGGCCTTGAGCCACAGACCGGCTCCCGCGCCCGCCAGAGCGAGGCCGCCCGCGGCGGGCAGCGCCGGCGAACCGGCCACCGCCACGAGGAAGGCGGCCAGCAGCCACCAGCGGTGCGCGCGCCGCCAGCTCCGGGTGGTCACACGCCGGTCCTGGAGATGGTCGTACCGCCCGGCCCGCTCCGCCCGTTCCGCCCACGCGCTGTACCGGCGACGCCGCACGAGAGCGACAGCGGCGGCACACACCACGAAGAGCGCCGCGCCCGCATAGACACCGATCCTGCGACCGGTCAGTCCGGGCAGCAGGATCCCGATGGCGGTGGCGAGCACTCCCAGCCACCACAGCGGGACCGCGCCGGCCCGTACGATCACTGCCACCCGTGCCAGAGACTGCCCTCCGCGCCCCACTGTCCGCCTCCTCGTCCCGGTGAGTTTGGCGGGCAGATTAGTGGCGTTCTCTGAACTTTTCCTGAGAACGGCACGATCCGCGGAATCGGCGGGACGAAAGCCTCCCGGCCGGAAGCGCGCCGACCGCCCGCCCGACCGACCGGCCGGAGGCGGGCCGCCCGGCCGGAAGCGGGCCGCCGTCCGGAAGCGGGCCGCCGTCCGGAAGCGGGCCGCCCGCCGCCCGGCTATTCGACGAACAGCCCGCGCGCCGCCGCCCGCGCGTCGAACTCCTCCAGCCGCGCCTGCGCCTCCGGCAGACCGTCGCACATCGCCTCCAGCAGCATCCGGCCCACCAGCATCGGCGCACACGCCGTGTCGAAGGCGAGGCCGGTCCCGACGGCCGCCGGAATCAGCAGATCGCTGTGCTTGGCGACGGGCGCGAACGCGGAGTCGGCGACCGTCACCACCGTCAGCCCGGCCGAGCGCGCGTACGCCAGCGTCTCCACGACCTCCTTCGGATGGCGCGGCAGCGCGAAGCAGAGCAGCGTGCTCGCGCCCGCGTGCCGGGCGGTGTCGACCCGGTCGGCGAGCATCGTGCCGCCCTCGTCGAGCAGCCGTACGTCCGGATGGACCTTGGCCGCGAAGTAGGCGAAGCCGCGCGCCTGCGAGGAGGCGGCGCGCAGACCCAGCACCGGCAGCGGACGGGAGGCGGCGAGCAGCCGGCCCGCGCGTTCGACCGGCTCCGGGTCGGCGAGCAGTTCCGCGAGCTGCCGCAGATTCTCGATCTCGCCGCGTACGGCCTGCTGGTACTCGTTGAGGCTGGTCCCGCCCTCCACGGGAGCGCCGGGGGCGACCTCCCGCAGATGGCGGCGCAGGGCCGGATAGCCGTCGAAGCCGAGCGCCACGGCGAAGCGGGTGACGGACGGCTGGCTGACTCCGGCCAGTTCGGCCAGTTCGACGCTGGACAGGAACGGCGCGTCCCCGGCCCGGCGCACCATGCTGTGCGCGATGCGCCGCTGGGTGGGGGTCAGCCGGTGGCCCTCGAAGAGCTGCTGGAGTCGGGCGGCAGGGCTGTCGCTCATGCGATCCCCCTTGTCTGATCCGTCGGATCTGTCTGATCGTTGCGCGTGCGGGTGGTGGAGATGAAGGCGGAGGCGTCGGGAGCGGCCTGGACGGGATCGGCGGCGGCCAGTTCCGTGAAACGGTCGAGCAGCGCGGCGGCCGCCGTCACATCATCGGTCAGCGGACGGTCGCCGGTCTCCTCGTCGAGTACGGTCTCGGCCAGCTCGAAGGCCCGCCCGACGGGAAGTCCGGGCTCGGGACGCAGTCCGCGCTGGCGCAGGGCCCGTACGGCGGCGACGAGTTCACAGCCGACGACCAGGCGGTACGCGCTGCCCGCGCGCAGTGTCTGACGCGCCGCCAGCGACGCGAAACTGGCCTGCTCCTCCACGCCTCGGGACAGTACCGCGTGGCCCAGCGAGGCGGGCGCCGAGTAGGCCCGCAGATCACCGAGGGCGGCTCCGGCGGCGTACTCCAGGATCATCACACCGGAGCTGGCGGGCTCGCCGTCGGCGAGGAAGGGCCGCAGCCGGGTGAACGCGGGCTCGTTGAGCGCGGAGAGCCGGGAGGTGGACAGCCGCGCCGTCTGCACCAGCGAGAGCCTGAAGTGGTCCAGCGCGAGGGCGAGTTGGGCGAGATAGAAACCGCCGTGGTGGTAGGCGGCGGGCACCGGGTCGGCCTCCGTCCCCGGGCTGATCAGCGGATTCTCGGCGGCGGCGTTGATCTCGACGGCGAGTGTGTTCTCCAGCGCGTCGGCTGCGTCGCGCGCCGGGCCGTGTATCTGCGGGACACAGCGGAAGCCGTACGGGTCCTGGATCCGGCCGAGCGGCGGCCCCGGCCGCTCCGGAGCGCCGAGGAAGCGCCGCATGTCGGCGGCGACGGCGTAGGAACCGGGGTGCCGGCGCGCGGCGTGCACGGGCTCCGCGTACGCCTCGTACGAGCCGTCGACGGCCAGCAGGGAGAGCGCGGCCACCAGCTCGGTCGCGGCGACGAGCCGGCGCAACTCGTCCAGCGCGAGGGCGGACTGACCGAGCGTCAGGGCATTGCTGCTGATCAGGGCGAGGGCGTCGTTGTTGTCGAGGGCCTGGGCCTCGGGAACCCGGCCGCCGCCCTCCCCCGCGCCCCTTCCCGTGCCCTCTCCCGCGCCGTCCCCGGGGTGTTCCCAGGCGTGTTCCCAAGGGTGTTCCCCGGCGAGGGCGAGGCCCATCTGCGCGAGGGCAGCGATGTCGCCCGTACCGACCGAACCGTATTCGTTGACGACGGGGTACGCACCGGACTCCAGCGCCTCGCAGAGCGCGGTGACGACACTCGGGCGCAGCCCCGCGCCGCCGGCGAGCAGCTGATTGGCGCGCACGGCGAGCATGGCCCGGACCTGACGGGCGGGCAGCGGATCACCGATGGCGCCGGCATGGCTGCGCAGCAGCCGCAGCCCGTGGTCGGCGGCGGCCTCGGTGGGCACGGCCTCGGTGCGGTTGGCGCCGACTCCGGTGGAGCGTCCGTACACCCGGCCCGATCCCGCGAGCTCGCGGGCGAGGTGCCAGCTCCGCTCGACGCGCTTCATCGCCTCGGTCCCGGGTACGGGACGTGCGGCGCCGTCCGCGAGCCGGACCACATCGGCGACCGGAAGGCTCTGTCCGTCCAGTACGACGAGGGACGTGCTCGCCGGTGTGGTCGCGACCGTGCTCGTGGGTGTTCCCGCGCCCGCCGGGTCCACCATGTGGGACGACATCATGCGCGAACGCCTCCATTCCAGACGTTACGTCTCACCCCGCGACCACCCGTAACCAGTGATTTACGCCAGGGCATTGACAATCTATTCAGCCACCAAGAACTCTGCATGACTATATGCAGGCCGGGCAAGGGACGACTGATGATCAGATTCGACGCGGTGAACAAACGCTTCCCCAACGGCACCACAGCGGTACACGACCTCACTCTGGAGATGCCGGAGGGCGGTGTCACCGTCCTGGTCGGCTCCTCCGGATGCGGTAAGACCACCACTCTCCGCATGATCAACCGGATGGTCGAACCCACCTCGGGCACCATCCGGCTGGGCGGCAAGGACGTCCTGACGCAGGACGCCGCCGACCTGCGGCGCGGTATCGGCTATGTCATCCAG
Organism: Streptomyces lushanensis; assembly: GCF_001700515.1. GTDB lineage: Bacteria > Actinomycetota > Actinomycetes > Streptomycetales > Streptomycetaceae > Streptomyces > Streptomyces lushanensis. Next base: position 3,373 of record NZ_MAUD01000362.1, on the reverse strand, counting down.
CAGTCCGGGCTCTTCCCGCACCGTACGGTCCTCGACAACATCGCGACCGTGCCGCTGCTGCTGGGCTGGGGCCGGCGCAAGGCCCGTACGCGCGCGGCGGAGCTGCTGGAGACCGTGGGACTGACGGCGGAGGCGGGCAGGCGCTATCCGCACCAGCTCTCCGGCGGCCAGCAGCAGCGTGTCGGGGTGGCCAGGGCGCTGGCGGCGGATCCCCCGGTGCTGCTGATGGACGAGCCGTTCGGCGCGGTCGACCCGGTGGTGCGGACACAGCTCCAGGACGAGCTGCTCCGTCTCCAGAAGGATCTGAACAAGACCATCGTCTTCGTCACCCACGACATCGACGAGGCGGTACGGCTCGGCGACCGGATCGCCGTCTTCCGTACGGGCGGCCATCTGGTGCAGTGCGCCGCGCCGGCCGAGCTGCTGGCCCGCCCGGCGGACGGATTCGTCGCCGGTTTCCTCGGCGCGGAGCGCGAGCTGAAGCTGCTGTCGCTGACGACGCTCGCCGAGGTTCCGGTGGAGCGGGCGCGGGTGGTACGGGAGGGCGAGGCGCCGCCGCGCGCGGGCGACGGCGGGCCGTGTCTGGTGGTGTCGGCGAGGAACGAACCGCTGGGCTGGCTCGACCCGGAGCCGGGCGCCCCGGAGGTGCCGTCGCCGGTACGGCCGCTGCGCGACACGGACTCGCTGCTCGCGGCGCTGAACGAGTCGATCGCGTCGCCGACGGGTCTGATAGTCCGGGTGGACGCCGAGGGCGCGCTCACGGGAGTCACCGCCCGGGAGACGATCCACGAGCACGCGGGCCGCAGACACCAGGAGGCGGCGCGGGCGGCCCGGAAAGCCCAGGAAGCCCGGGAAGGGAACGGCCGGCAAGACCAGGGAGAGGAAACCCGGGAGGGCGGAGAAGGCCCGGAAGCCCGGGAGCACCGGGAAGCAGGCTCGCGGAAGTCCGCCGACGCCGTGCCCCCGAGCCCCGCCGCACCCGCCGCGAGCGCGCCGGGGACCAGCACGCCGAAGACACCGGGCGGAGCCGGATGACCGTCGAATGGGCATGGATCTCCGACCACGCGGGCGATCTCACCACCCTCACGCTCTCCCATCTCCAGGCCGCGCTCACCGCCGTCCTCCTCGGTCTGCTGATCTCCCTCCCCCTCGCGGTGCTCGCGCACCGGGTGCGCCCGCTGCGCGGCTTCCTCCTCGGGCTCTCCAACGTCCTGTTCACGATCCCGTCCATCGCGGTCTTCGTCCTGCTGCTGCCCGTCTCCGGGCTGACCAGGACCACCACCGTCATCGGTCTGACGGTCTACACGCTCGTCGTGCTGCTGCGGAACACGGTCGAGGGGCTCGACTCCGTACCCGCCAAGGCCCGTGAGGCCGCCGTGGCCATGGGCACCCGCCCGCTGCGTACGCTCCTCACCGTCGAGCTGCCGCTCGCGCTCCCGGTGATCATGGCCGGGGTACGGATCGCCACCGTCATGTCGATCTCACTCGTCAGTGTCGCCACGTACATCGGGGACGGCGGCCTCGGCCAGCTCTTCACCGACGGCTTCCAGCGCGACTTCCCCACCCCGGTGGCGGCGGGCATCGTACTGACGCTGCTGCTCGCGCTGGTCGCGGACGCGCTGCTGGTGGCCGTGCAGTACGTCCTCACCCCCTGGACGAGGGACCGGCACCGGCGGCCCGGTCAGCAGCGCCGTACGCGCGGAAGGGCCTGACCCGCCATGTACGAACTCTTCAAGGACCTGGGCTCCTGGCTGGTCTCGGGCGAGCAGTGGACGGGAGCCGACGGCATCGGGCACCGGCTCGCCGAACACCTCCAGTACTCCCTGCTCGCCACCCTGATCGCCGCCGTGATCGCGCTGCCGCTCGGACTGCTGATCGGGCACACGGGCCGGGGCGCGTTCGTCGCCGTCAATCTCGTCTCGTTCGGCCGGGCGCTGCCCACGGTCGGTCTGGTCGTGCTGGTCTTCCTGGCGAGCGGTCTCTCCATGACGCCGGTGTACGTGGCGCTGGTCGCCCTCGCCGTGCCGGCCATCGTGACCAATACGTACGCGGGGATGAACGCCGTCGATCCGGAGGTGAAGGACGCGGCCAGGGGCCAGGGCATGCGCGGCCATCAGGTGCTGTTCCAGGTCGAGATCCCGCTGGCGCTTCCGCTGATCATGACCGGGCTGAGGCTCGCGCTGATCCAGGTGGTGGCCACGGCGACCATCGCCGCGTACGTCAGCTTCGGCGGACTCGGCCGGTATGTCTTCGACGGTCTGGCCCAGCGCGACCTCGTCCAGGTGCTGGGCGGCGCGGTGCTGGTGGCGGTCGTCGCCGTCGTCCTCGATCTGGCGCTGTCCGGACTCCAGCGCGTCCTGTTCCGCCGTCGCACCGCCGCCTAGGGAGACAACTCCGATGACCTCACCGAAGACCTCGCCGAGCGCCTCCGCGCGCACCTCGGCGAAGAGCCGCAGGACCGTACTGGCGGGCCTGCTCGCCGGGGCCTCCGTCCCCGTACTGGCCGCGTGCAGCACCGGCATCACCTCCCTGGACGGTCAGGGCACCGGCGGCGGCGCGGGAGGGGGCTCCAGCGCGGGCGGCATCACGATCGGCACGGCCAACTTCACCGAGAACCAGATCCTCGGCCATCTCTACGCGGTCGTCCTCGAAGCCGTCGGCGTGAGGACCACCGTCCGCGCCAATCTCGGCACCCGCGAGATCCTCATCCCGGCTCTCAAGGGCGGCGACATCGATCTGCTCCCGGAGTACCAGGGCGCGCTGCTCCACTATCTCGACGCGAAGGCGACCGCCACGGAGGAGGGCGAGATGCAGAACGCCCTCGCCATGGCGCTCCCGGCGGGCCTCCAGGTCCTCCCGTACGGACAGGCCGAGGACTCGGACGCCTTCGCCGTCACGCGCGAGACCGCCGACAGATACGGCCTCACGACGCTGGCGGACCTGAGGAAGCGGAACGGCGAGCTGGTCATCGGGGCCGCGCCCGAGGTGAAGAAGCGGGTGGTCGGCGTCATCGGGCTCAAGGAGGTGTACGGCGTGGAGTTCAAGGAGTTCAAGTCGCTGGACTCCTCGGGCCCGCTGGTCAAGGGAGCCCTGAAGAAGGGCGACGTGGACGTCGCGAACCTCTTCACCACGGACACGGACATCGCCGCCGAGGGCTGGGTGGTCCTCGCCGACCCCAAGAACCTCGTCCCCGGCCAGCACATCGTCCCTCTGATCGCCGACCGCAAGGCCGACTCGACGGTCCGCAAGGCCCTGGCCCGCCTCGGCAACGCCCTGACGACGGAGGCCCTCACCGAACTCAACCGGCAGGTGGACAAGGACAAGAAGGACCCGGACGAGGTGGCCCGCGCCTGGGCCACCTCGTCCGGGTCCT
>NZ_MAUD01000361.1 GCF_001700515.1 Streptomyces lushanensis | reverse complement strand
CCGCCGCGGCGGGCGGGACCCCGCCGTCCGGTCCGCTCACGCTCTGCCGGACGAGCCCGCCCGCCAGCGCGGCCGACACCAGCGCGGCGCCCGCGACGGCGAGACCGCTCCGGCCGGAACGGCGTCGGACGGTCGGCGGGCTCTCACCGGTCTGCTGGCTTTCGTTGTCGTACGGCACGTCGCGATGCTAAGGGCTGTCCGGTCGATCGTCGTGAACCGGTCCGGGGCGTCCGGTGCGGCGCAGGACGCGCAGGGAGCCGGTGCCGGGGAGTTCGGTGAAGGCGCCGGAGGCGAGCGCCCGCAGATAGATCTGGTACGGGGCCCGGCCGCCGTCCGCCGGGTCGGGGAAGACGTCGTGGATCACGAGCAGCCCACCCTCGGCGAGATGCGGCGTCCAGCCCTCGTAGTCCCCGCTCGCGTGCTCCTCGGTGTGGCCGCCGTCGATGAAGACGAGTCCGAGCGGACCGCCCCAGACCCTCGCGACCTGCGGTGAACGTCCGACGACGGCGATCACCCGGTCCTCCAGACCGGCCCGGCGCAGGGTGCGCCGGAAGGTGGGCAGCGTGTCCATGACGCCGAGGTCCTGATCGACGACGGCCGGGTCGTGGTACTCCCAGCCGGGCTGCTGTTCCTCACTGCCGCGGTGGTGGTCGACGGTGACCGCGACCGTCCCCGACTCCCTCGCGGCGGCGGCCAGCAGCAGGGTGGAGCGTCCGCAGTACGTACCGATCTCCAGGAGCGGCAGCCCGAGCGCCCCGGCGTCGGCCGCCGCCGCGTAGAGGGCGAGCCCTTCGTCCACGGGCATGAACCCTTTGGCGGCCTCGAACGCGGCGAGGACGTCGGGTGCGGGTGCGGTCCCGGCGGACATGGGCGGCTCTCCTCGGTCTGACCTGCGGCGCTGCCGTGCCGAGGCGCTGACGCGCTGGTGCGCGCCGGCCGCCCGACGGCGCCGGCGCGTGGGGGCCCATGGTCCCGTACACCCCCGTCCGCACGGCGGGCGGGGGTGGCGTGGCGGACGAGCGTGACCGCCGCTCAGGAGTGACCGCCGCTCAGGAACGACTGCTCAGGACGGGACGGCGGTGGCGTGTTCCGGCGCGCTCTGCGCCCGCGCCAGCACCAGATCGACATCGACCGGCAGACCGTCGCCTTCGTACACCGCCGGGCGCGCCTGCGGCGCGTATCCCGTCGCCGTCGCCGCCAGTACGTAGTGCCCGCCGGTCCGCGGCAGCAGCGCGTACACGCCGTTCTCGTCCGTGGTGGTGAGCCCCGCCTGCCGGCCTCCGCCGTCGATGAGTGTGACATTCGCCCATGCCACCGGAGCACCGTCCGGGTCCAGCACATGTCCCCGGAAGCCGCCGGAACCGGCGACGAGTGTGTGCTGACGCCCTTGTTCGTCCGCGTCCGGTGTGGACTCCGGTGACGCCAGGGCCGCCGGCGCCAGGGACGCCGTCTTCGGGCCCTTCGCCGCCGACCGCTGCGACGGCAGGAACGCCGCCAGCGCCAGTCCGGCGGCCACCGCGCCCGTGGCGATCAGGAACGAGATACGGAAACCGTGCAGAGTGGGCAAGGTCACCCCGCCCGAGACGGCCGAGGTGTGCGCCAGCACCATGCCGATCACCGCGCTCGACACCGAGGTACCGATGGAGCGCATCAGGGTGTTCAGACCGTTGGCCGCGCCGGTCTCCGAGGGATCCACGGCGGCGACGATCAGCGCCGGGAGCGAGGAGTACGCGAGGCCGATGCCCGCGCCCACGACCACCGAGATGACGACGGTCTGCCAGGCCGCGCTCATCAGGCCGAGACCCGCGCCGTATCCGACACCGATGACCAGCATGCCGAGCATCAGCGAGACCTTGGGGCCGCGTCGCGCGGAGATCCGGGCGTAGAGCGGCGCCGTGAACATCATCGTCAGTCCGAGCGGCGCCACACACAGCCCGGCCACCACCATCGACTGGCCGAGCCCGTAGCCGGTGGACTTCGGCAGTTGGAGGAGCTGGGGCAGCACGAGCGAGATCGCGTAGAAGGCGACACCGATCATGATCGAGGCGAGATTGGTGAGCAGCACCTCACGGCGCGCGGTGGTACGGAGATCGACCAGCGGCGCGGCACTCCTGAGCTCCATGACGCCCCACAGCAGCAGGATCACGACCGACAGCACGAACAGTCCGATCGTGGTGGTCGAGCCCCAGCCCCAGTCACCGCCCTTGGTGATCGGCAGCAGCAGGGCGACGAGCCCCGCGGAGAGTCCGATCGCGCCGAGCCAGTCGAACCGTCCGGTGGCCCGTACGGACGACTCGGGCACGAAGCGGAGCGTGAGCAGGATCGACAGGGTGCCGAGCCCGGCCGCGCAGAAGAACAGCGCGTGCCAGTCGGCGCTCTGCGCGACCAGGGCCGCGCCGGGCAGGGCGAGCCCGCCGCCCACGCCGATGGAGGAGCTCATCAGCGCCATCGCGGAGCCGAGGCGCTCGCGCGGCAGCTCGTCGCGCATGATGCCGATGCCGAGGGGTATCGCGCCCATGGCGAAGCCCTGGAGCGCCCTGCCGACGATCATGATGACGAGATCGTCGGTGAATCCGCAGATCAGCGAGCCGATCACCATGACGGCGAGGCTGGCGAGCAGCATCCGGCGCTTGCCGAAGAGATCCCCGAGCCGCCCCATGATCGGGGTGGCGATGGCACCGGCCAGCAGGGTCGCCGTCATGACCCAGGTGGCGTCGGCGGGTGAGGTGTGGAGCAGTGCGGGCAGATCCTTGATCACGGGAACGAGCAGGGTCTGCATCACCGCCACGGTGATGCCCGCGAAGGCGAGGACGGGGACGATGGCGCCGCCCTCGCGGGCCGGAGGCCGGGTCCGCGGCCGGGCCGGGGAAGCCTCCGGGTGTTGATGATCGGTTGTCGGCTGTGGCATACGTGCGTCCTCCGGGCAGGAAAGGAGAGGGCAGGGGCGGATGCGTGGCGGCGGGGGAGGGCGGACGGCTCGGTCCGCCAAGTGCATGCAGTGTGAAACCTTCCCCATCGCCGCGTTATTCCGGCGAACGCGGTACGAACTCGGGCCGACGTCGACGGGCTTCTTTCTGACGGGCCGTCAAGCTGCGACCATGGCGCGCATGGTCCGAGCCGCCGCGGATTCCGAAGCCGCCGATGAAGCAGACATATCAGGAACAATAGGCATAAATCCCTCAACTGGCCTGGCCGGCAACGGGGTCCGGACCTGGGCGGTGATCGTCACCGCCTGCGCGGGACAGTTCCTCGTCGTCCTCGATGTGTCCGTGGTGAATGTCGCGCTGCCGTCGATGCGCGCGGACCTCGGACTCTCCGCCGGCGGTCTTCAGTGGGTGCTCAACGCCTACTCGATCGCTTTCGCCGGTTTCATGCTGCTCGGTGGGCGGGCCGCCGATCTCTTCGGCCGCAAGCTGATGTTCCTGACCGGGCTCACGGTCTTCACCCTGGCGTCCGTCGCGGGCGGACTCGCCCAGGAGGGCTGGCAGTTGCCGGCCGCCCGCGCCGTACAGGGCCTCGGCGCCGCCGTCCTGGCGCCCGCGACGCTCGCCATCCTGACCTCGGCCGTGCCCGCCGGAGCCGCCAGGACCCGGGCCATAGGCACCTGGACGGCGGTCGGCGCGGGCGGCGGCGCGGCGGGCGGGCTCATCGGCGGTCTGCTCACCGATCTGCTCTCCTGGCGATGGGTGCTGCTGATCAATGTGCCGGTCGGGGTGCTGGTCCTGGCCGGGGCCGCGGTGTGGCTGACCGAGAGCCGTACGGACACGGGACGGCGTCTCGACCTGCCCGGCGCGCTGCTGGTCACGGCCGGTCTCGCGGCGCTGGCGTACGGGATCGTGCAGACCGAGGCGCGGGGGTGGGGCGCGGGGGCCACCCTGCTGCCGCTGGCCGGGGGAGTGCTGCTGCTGGGACTGTTCGTGGCGGTGGAGGCACGGGCGAAGGTGCCGCTGATGCCGCTGGGGCTGTTCCGCGTACGGGCGGTGTCGGCGGCGAACACGGCGATGTTCGTCTGCGGTTCCGCGTCCTTCGCCGTCTGGTTCTTCATGACGGTGTACGCGCAGAACGTCCTGGGGTACGGGCCGCTGGAGGCCGGTCTCGCGCTCGTCCCGAGCTCGCTGAGCATTGTGTTCGGTTCGAAGCTCGCGCCTCGGCTGATGCCGTCGGCCGGTGCCCGGAACGTCGCGGTCGTCGGGGCGCTGCTGGCGGTCGCCGGGTTCGGCTGGCAGTCCGCGCTGACTCCCGGCGGATCGTATCTCTCCTCGATCCTCGGTCCCGGACTGCTGATCATGACGGGCCTGGGGCTGACGGGCACCACGCTGGCGGCGCTGGCCACCGGGGGCGCGGAGCCCGGTGACGCGGGTCTGGTCTCCGGTCTGATCAACACCTCGCGGACCATGGGCGGGGCGCTCGGTCTCGCGGTCCTGTCCACGGTGGCGGCGTCCCGTACGGCGGGCGGTACGAGCCCGCGGGAGCTGACGGACGGATACGCGCTGGCGTTCAGGACGGGCGGCGCGGTGGTGCTGGCGGGGGCGCTGCTGATGGCGGTGTGGCTGCCGCGCGGTTCCTCGGACGAGTGACCGGGAGGAGCCGTCCGAGGGCCGGCACACGGCCCCCGTTGCCCGCGTGGATCAGAGCCAGCCCTGGCGGCGGGCGGCGCGTACCGCCTCCGTACGGTTGCGGGTGCCGGTCTTGCCGATGGCCGACGAGAGATAGTTCCGTACGGTCGACTCGGACAGCCGGAACCTGGCCGCGATGTCGGCGACGGTCGCGCCGTCCACGGACGCGTTCAGCACCTCGCGCTCCCGCGCCGTGAGCGGGTTCGGGCCCGCGCTCAGGGCCGCCGCCGCCAGCGCCGGATCGATGACGGTCTCACCGGTCAGCACCCGGCGGATCGCCGCGGCGAGCTCCTCCACCGGCCCGTCCTTGACCAGGAAGCCCGAGGCTCCCGCCTCCATGGCACGGCGCAGATAGCCGGGCCGGCCGAACGTGGTCAGGATCAGCACGCGGCAGTCGGGCACCTCGTCCCGCAGCAGCGCGGCGGCGTCCAGCCCGCTGATACCGGGCAGTTCGATGTCCAGCAGCGCCACATCGGGGCGCGACAGGAGCGCGCTCTGCACGATGGCGTCACCGGTGCCCACCTGAGCGACCACCTCGATGTCCGGCTCCATCCCGAGCAGCAGCGCCAGCGCCCCGCGCAGCATGCCCTGATCCTCGGCGAGCAGGACGCGTACGGACGTGGCCGGCCTGTGGTCCCTGGGCATCTCTGTCACCTGCCCAGGTTAGTTGTCACCTGCCCAGGTCGGTTCGGACGCACGGGGACTGGCCCCGCCGGCCGCGGGCGCGCACCGTCCGGTCAGATGTGCGTCGGTGAGGCGTCCGCGGGCAGGAGGGCGGTCACCCGGAAGCCCTGTTGTGCCGGTCGCCCGGGACCCGCCGCCTTTCCGTTCGCCCGGACGCTCGCCGGGCCCGCTTCGAGGGAGCCGCCCGCCGCCGCGAGCCGTTCGGTGAGGCCCAGCAGGCCCGTACCCCCGGCGCCCGGGCCCGCCCTGCCGCCGTCGGCGCCCGCCGCACCGACGCCGTCGTCCATGACCGTCAGCCTGATCCGTTCCGCCGAGCCGTCCACCGTGATCGTGCAGCGGGTCGCGGCACTGTGCCGTACGGCGTTGGTGACGGCTTCCCGTACCACCCAGCCGAGCAGCACCTCGGCCCATGGCTCCAGCGGCGGCCCGGACCGCCGTATCACCGGTTCGATCCCGGCCGCCGTCAGCGCCGAGCGCGCCCGGTCCAGATCCGTGGCGAGGCTGCCCTCGCGGTAGCCCGTGACGGCCTCCCGTATCTCGGTCAGGGCCTGCCGGCCGACGGACTCGATGTCGGAGACCTGGGTCAGGGCCGCCTCCGGATCGGAGGGCGCCAGTCTGCGCGCCGCCTCCGCCTTGACCACGATCACGGACAGGGTGTGACCGAGCAGATCGTGCAGATCGCGCGAGAACCGCAGCCGCTCACGCTCCACCGCCGAGCGCGCCAGCTCCTGCCGTGTGGCGCGCAGTTCCCTCACCGTCTCGGCGAGGGTGAGGATGGCGGCGGTCACCATCATCGAGATGAACGTGCCGTACGCGACGCCGATCGCGCCCCAGCCGTCGTGGTACGCGCCGATCGCTCCGGCGGCGGCGCTCAGCGGAAGGCCCACCCAGGCGAGACCGCGCCCGCGCACCACGGTGCCGCAGGCCAGCCCGAAGAGCGGGAAGAACAGCAGCCAGCTCCCGCCGTAGACACCACCGAGGCCGAAGGTCATCAGCCCCATCCCGGCGAGCGACCACCAGGTGGCGTGACAGCGCCGCCTCCTCGGGTCGAAGGCCGTGAACACGACGTAGACGTAGAGGGAGTTGAAGACCAGCAGACCGGCACCGCCGAACCACGGGTTCGGTGTCCGGCCCTGGACGAGGTTGGAGAAGGAGCCCAGGCCGAGCAGCAGCCAGGGCAGCATCGCGTAACCACTGGGCGGGCCCGGCCTCCCGCCGTCCTGGTCCTGGACACGGCCCGGGTCCTGCTCGGTGTGCTGGGTGTTTTGGGTGTGCTGGGAACTTCGGGTGTTCCGGGTCATGTCGTCCTCGCCGATGTGCGGTACGAGACCACAGCGTACGAACCGAACACCAACAGCCAGCCGAGCAGGACGAGGACGGTCGTGACACCGGGCGCCGTGCCCCGCGTCAGGGACCAGCCGAGGTCGGCGAAGCGGTTGGCGGGGGTGTACACGGCGAGCGCGCGCAGCCAACCGGGGAACAGCTCGACCGGGAACCAGAGCCCGCCGATCACGGCCATGACCGTCAGACAGCCCACGCTGACCACACCGGCGCTCTGGGCGGAGAGCCGGTAGCCGTTGCCGATGCCCAGCAGTGTGAACGGAAGCGCGCCCGCACCGAGCAGCAGGACCAGGGCGGCCCACTGCCACGGTGCGAGCCGTACGCCGTTGACCAGACCGCCCGCCGTGAGTACGGCCAGCAGCGCGGGCAGGACGGTCACCGAGCCGGCGAGCGCGCGGCCGAGCACCACCTGGCGCGGATCCATCGGGGTGATCCGGAGCTGGCGCAGCCAGCCGAGGGACTTGTCCTCGGCGATACCGGTGCCCGTGCCGACGGCGGCGCCGAGCGCTCCGTACGCGGCCATGCCGACCATGGAGGCGACCTCCCACTCCTTGCCGCCCTGCGCACCTCCGCCGCCGCCCACATTCGTGAGCAGCAGATACATCAGGACCGGCATGCCCGTACCGAAGAGCACAAAGCCGGGATCGCGCAGTGTGCGGCGCACTTCGAGCGTGACGTACTCCAGCAGGGCGGGCATCACACCGTCTCCTTCGCGCGGGACCAGGACCGGCTCCAGGTCCGGCTCCGGGGTTCGTTGCGCGGCTCGGTCCGGGGTCCGGTCGGGGTCCGGGGCCGGGTCAGGGCGAGGAACGCGTCTTCGAGCGTGGCCGGAACCACTTCGAGCCGGCGGATCGCGCCGAGCCGGGCGAGGGCCATGACCGTGGCGTCCGAGTCGTCCGTACGGAGCCGGGCGCGGCCACCGCGCGTCCCGGCGCTCTCGACGGAGACGACACCGGGCAGCCGCCCGAGATCCGCCGCACGGGGTTCGGCCTCGGCGTCGTCCGGCAGGTCGAAGGAGACGAGATGGCCGCCGGCCGAGGACTTGATCCGCTCACCGGTGCCGTCGGCGACGATCCGGCCGTGGTCGATGACGACGATCCGGCCGGCGTGCTGATCGGCCTCCTCCAGATAGTGGGTGGAGAAGAGCACGGTGTTGCCGCGCTCCGCGTAGGCGCGCATGGACCCCCAGAAGGCGCGGCGGGCCTCCACGTCGAGGGCGGCGGTGGGTTCGTCCAGCACGAGCAGTTCGGGACGGCCGGCCAGCGCGACCGCGAACCGGACCCGTTGCGTCTGGCCGCCGGAGAGCTTGTCGACACGGCGGTTCGCGTGTGCGGTGAGTCCGGCGAGTTCGAGCGCCTCGGCGACGGGCAGCGGGCGGGGGAAGGTGCTCGCCACGAAGGTGACCAACTCCCGTACGGTCACCCGCCGGATCGGCCGGCCGTCCTGGAGCATCGCCCCGACCCGCCCGTCCGTCACGGCCCGCGCGGGCGGCCCGCCGAAGACACGGACCGTACCGGCGTCGGGCACGTCGAGCCCGAGGAGCAGCCCGATGGCGGTCGACTTGCCGGCGCCGTTGCGCCCGAGGAGCGCGACGGTCTCACCGCGCGGGACGGCGAGGTGGGCCCCGTCGACGGCCCGGACCGCGCCGAAGCTCTTGACCACGCCGGTGAAGCTCACCGCGGGTGAGGTGGTGTCCGCTGTCTGCGTCATACCGATGACGCTACGGAGCGGGACCGCCGCCCGGCAGATGCGGATGTACGGACTTGGCCGGTACGAATGTCACGGTGCACGACCCGGGACGGGAAGAGACCGCCGCGTCTGTACCGCGACGGCCTCTTCGTGGTGCGTCACGCGTGACGCGTCATGCGCGTCGTACGCGGTGTGCTGATACGCGTTGTGCGTTGTCGTGCGTGTGCCGGCCCGGGTCTCAGGCCGCGTTGCTGTGTTCCCCCTCCGCGGGGCGGCGGTGGCGGCCGTGGGCCGGAGACATCGAGTCCTCCGTGGAGGCCGCACCGCCTCGGTGCTTTCCGAAGTGGCTGATGTCACTCCGGTCGGCGGCCGTCCCCTGCGGGCGCTCCTGGGTCGTGTCAATTCGGGCTTCGGTCATGTGGGAAGTCACCCCGTCGTGATCGCTTCTTGTTGTGGCGCAGGGGCCCCGGCTTTCCCTGTACCGCCCGGCGAAGTGACGGTCACCGTTCCACATCACAGTCCCCGACAATGCCCGGTCGGTACGGCTGCGCAGCCCCGGAGGAAAGTCTATCCAGGTACCCCGCGCCCGGTGAGAGGCGCCTGCTGCAACGGGACCGGCCTGCACATCACAGGAGTTCGCGGAGGCGTGAACGGTTCCCGGGACGCGGATTCCGCTTGTGTGGGTTGTGTGAGTCCGGGCGGCCCCGAGGCGGCTCCGGACATCGGCGGTGCCGCGTGTGTCATCCGTGCCGACAGCGCCGAGGCCGACACCGACACCGGTACCTCTTCCGGCAGCGGTCCCAACGGCGCGGTGGATCCGGCCGGTTCGGTGTGTCCCGCCGGCGCCGCCCGCGCTGTCGGTTCGGCGTGTTCGGTGAGTTCGGCGTGTTCCGCCCGGTCGGCCGGTTCGGCCGGTTCCGCCGGGGCCGGGAGCCGGGCCACTCCGCACGGCACCTCCCCCGTCGCGTACGGCAGGCGCAGCACACCGTCCCGGGTCCAGAGCCCGGCTCCCGCCAACCACCCGTCGGGCGTGGGAAGCCGATGGAGCCGCCGGCTCATCGGACGCCATACGCCGAGCGCGCTGCCCGCCGCGCCGTCGATCCGCAGCGCCACCGCGCAGCTCTCCGGCATCAGAACCTGCCCCGGCTGCACGGCGAACGGCGTGACCGCGCAGTCCGCGAGCCGCAGGCACTCGGGGAAGCGCACCGGACGCAGACTGCCCAGTACGCCCCAGCCCAGCCGGTCATGACCCGGCGCGTCCGAACGGATCAGCAGCAGTCCGCTGTCGGCGTCCGCGAGCAGCAGCCGGTCGTTGCTCTCCTCGGTGATCTGGAGCAGTGGCGTCGCCTCGCCGCCGCGTCCCAGATCGACGGCGACGGCCTTCACCACGCCGTCCCTCTCCCGGTCCAGGGCCAGTATCCGTCCCGTACGGTCGAGCCAGACGCCGCCCGAGCAGCGGCCCGCGACCTCGGCCACCCGCTCCGGTCCGAACGCGCCGCCCGCCACCAGCCAGACCGTGGTGGAGTGCTCGCCGGGCGCCAGGGCGTAAGCGCTCCGGCCGTCCGGTGACGGCGGCAGCAGCGTCAGCCGGTCGCATCCGAGCGCGCCGAGCGGCAGCTGACCCGTATCGGGGCCCGTCGGATAGAGCAGCGAGAAGTCGTGCCGGTCCGCCACCCGGCGTCGGATGAGCACCCGTCCGTCGGCCATGGGCAGGACATCGGAGTCGGGCTCCTCGGGCTGGTCGAGGGGGAGCGGTACGGCGTAGGGCTCGGGTCCGTCGAGCGTCCACCGCTCCGGGAACCAGGCGTCGCCGCACCCGTCCCCGTCGCCCTGCCCGCCTCCGCTCCCGCCC
>NZ_MAUD01000360.1 GCF_001700515.1 Streptomyces lushanensis | reverse complement strand
CCAGCCGCTCGCCGCGCCGCCCGCAGGGCTCACCGACCACCTGCGCGCGGTCATCGGCGGCGCGGCGAGCGGCTGGGCGAAGTCCAGGCGCAGTGTGCGGCCGTCGGGCAGTACGGTGGCGGCGAGGGCGCCGTCGTAGGTGAAGCCGTCGGGCAGCCGGAAGGCCGACCGGGGCACCGGGCGCTTGGTACCGCCGGGCTCGGTCCACCTGAGGTGCAGGTTCGAGCCGCCGTAGTGCTCGAAGTACTCCACCTTGATGTCGAGGGCCTGACCGGCCGTCAGCTCGACGGGGTGGGCGCTCTGTTCGTTCTCCCAGTCGTCGACCCAGTGGTCGATGGTGAGCCTGCCGTCGACCCAGAGCCGGAATCCGTTGTCGCCGGTCATCGAGAAGGTGTGCGGCCCTGTGGTGGTCGGCACGATCTTCCCGGTCCAGCGCACACTGACGTCGTCCGCCCGTCCCGTGGTGGCGCTCAGCCGTGGTTCGAGGTCGGCGAAGTCGACGGCCGGGTCGAAGGCGGTGGCCTTGAGTTCATGGAAGTCGAAGGCCCCGGGAGCGGACTGGGTGTAGTACTCGCCCTTGAGGCCATGGACCTCGACGGCATCGTCGTCGGCGGCCGAGGCGGCCGGGACCGCGACGAGTCCCGCGGCGCCGAGTACGGCGGTGAGCAAGAGGGCCAGTTTTCTCCGGATGCGCACAAGTCCTCCTTGAAGCTGAGGGTGGCGGCTCGTTGCGACGGTCTGTACAACGTTGGAAGGAACGGCAGTTGGCATGACAGCACGCCGTCCCCCCACTGTCCAGGGCCCTGACCGAGCCGGGATCGGCACCTTGTATAACGTTGTACAAAAAGGGCGGGGCGGGCCCGCGGGACACTCCGGAGGGGAAGTGCCGATGAACGTCAGCCTCAAGGACGTCGCGGAGCGTGCGGGCGTCTCCATCAAGACCGTGTCGAACGTGGTCAACAACTACCGGCATGTCACACCCGCGATGCGCGCCCGGGTCCAGCGGGCGATCGACGAGCTGGGCTACCGGCCGAACCTGACGGCACGTCACCTGCGCAAGGGGCGTACGGGCATCCTCGCGCTGGCCGTGCCCGAGCTGGGCAATCCGTACTTCGCCGAGCTGGCCGGCGCGGTGATCGACGTGGCCGCCGAATACGAGTACACCGTGCTGCTCGACCACACCGGGGGCCGCCGTGAGCAGGAGATCCTGGTCAGCCAGGGGTTCCGGGCACGGGTCATCGACGGGCTGATCCTGAGCCCCATCGAGCTGCGGCCGGAGGATCTGCTCGGGCGGGACCACGACGCGCCGCTGGTGCTGCTCGGCGAGCGGGAGTACGACCTGCCGTACGACCACATCGCGATCGACAATGTCGCGGCGGCCAGGACCGCGGTGGGGCATCTGCTCGGTCTCGGCCGCACCAGGATCGCCTTCCTGGGCGCCCGTACGGACCGGGCGAACGAGCCCTCACAGCTTCGGCTGCGCGGCTGGCGTACGGAGCTGACGGCGGCCGGGGTGCCCGCGCCGGACTCCCTGGTCGCGCCGACGGGCGGCTGGGAGCACGCGGACGGCGCGGCGGCGATGGCACGGCTGCTGGACTCCGGCGAACTGCCGGACGCGGTCTTCGCGTACAACGACCTGATCGCCCTCGGGGCGATGCGGGTGCTGTGGGAGCGCGGGCTCCGGGTGCCCGCGGACGTCGCCGTGGTCGGCTTCGACGACATCACCGAGGGCCGCTACGGCATGGTGACCCTGACCACGATCTCACCGGACAAACAGACCATCGCCCGGCTCGCCGTGCAGTCGGTGGTGGAACGGCTGCGGGGCGGCACGGAGGTCCGGGAGACCACGACGGCACGTGAACTGCGGGCGGATTTCACCCTGGTGGAGCGGGAGAGCACGCGCGGCGGACAGTGACGGTGCCGCACCGGGCCGGGGCGGAGGAGGGGTTTACAGCTCTCGTACAACGATGTAAAAACCTTCCGAACGATCTCAACGCACCAACTGACCGTACGAGTTGGCCTCCCGCGGGCGCTCAGCGCGCCGGGGCCGCGCCGAGATGGGGTTCCCGCCATGAAGTCTTCCGCCGTCCGCCGCACCACCACCAGGGCCGTTCTCGCCGCAGCCGTCGCCGCCGCTCTCGCGCTCACGGGCTGCGCCAGAACCGAGGACGACGCGGCCGGTGACCCGTCCGCGTCCGCCTCGGGCGACACGGGCCAGGTGGTCGCCACCCCCGGCGCCGGGAGCGGCGAGACCTGCACCGTCGAGCGGTTCGGCGGTACGAGGACCGATCTCGCCACCGCGACCGTCGGCTTCTCCCAGTCCGAGAAGGAGGCCAATCCCTTCCGGATCGCCGAGACCGCCTCGATCAGGGCGGAGGCGCGGAGCCGGGGCGTCGAGCTCCTCACCGCCAACGCGCAGAGTCAGTTCTCCAAGCAGATCAGCGATGTCCAGGACCTGATCGCCAAGGGCGCGGACCTGCTGGTGATCGCTCCGCTCAACTCCGACGGCTGGGGTCCGGTGCTGCGCGCTGCGGCGGCCAGGAAGATCCCGATCGTGACCGTCGACCGGAAGATCAACGCGACCCCGTGCGAGGACTATGTGAGCTTCATCGGCTCGGACTTCATCGAGCAGGGCAGGCGGGCGGCGGACCGGATGATCGAGGCGACCGGCGGCAAGGGCGAGGTCGCCATTCTGCTGGGTGCCGCCGGGAACAATGTCACCACCGAGCGCACCAAGGGCTTCAAGGACCGGATCGAGGCCGAGGCGCCCGGTCTGCGGGTGGTGTTCGAGCAGACCGGTGAGTTCGTCCGGGAGAAGGGCCAGCAGGTCACCGAGCAGCTGATCCAGTCCAATCCGGACATCACCGGGATCTACGCCGAGAACGACGAGATGGGCCTCGGCGCCGTCAACGCCCTGAAGGGCGCGGGCAGGAAGCCCGGCGCCGTCAAGATCGTGACCGTGGACGGTACGCGCAACGCGGTGCAGGGCATCGTCGACGGCTGGATCTCCGGCGTGATCGAGTCCAACCCGCGCTTCGGCCCGATCGCCTTCGACACGCTCGACGCCTTCACCAAGGGCGAGGAGGTCGCCCAGGACATCGTCATCCAGGACAGCGCGTACACCGACGTCAACGCGAAGTCCGGTCTGGGCAGGGCCTACTGACGTGCTGTCGGTCACCGGACTGAGCAAGTCCTTCCCCGGCGCGCGGGCCCTGGACGGGGTGGATCTCGCCGTACGGCCCGCCGAGGTCCATGCGCTGGTCGGGGAGAACGGCGCGGGCAAGTCCACGCTGATCAAGGTGCTCACCGGCGTGTACCGGCCCGACGAGGGCGAGATCGTCCTGGAGGGCCGGCCGGTACGGTTCGCCACTCCGCTGGAGGCACAGCGCGCCGGGATCTCCACCATCTACCAGGAGGTCAATCTCGTCCCGCTGATGAGCGTGGCCCGCAATCTGTTCCTCGGGCGCGAGCCGCGCGGCCGGCTCGGGCTGATCGACTTCCGCCGGATGCACCAGGCGGCGGACGAGGCGCTGCGCGCGCTCGGGCTCCGGGTCGACGTACGGCGGCCGTTGCGTTCGCTCGGTGTCGGCGCCCAGCAGATGGTGGCGCTGGCGCGGGCCGTGGCGGCCGACGCCCGGGTGGTGGTGATGGACGAGCCCACCTCCTCGCTCGAACCGCGCGAGGTCCGCACCCTGTTCGAGGTGATCAGGACCCTCAAGGAGCGCGGGATCGCGGTGATCTACGTCAGCCACCGGCTGGACGAGCTGTACGAGATCTGTGACACCGTCACCGTGCTGCGCGACGGCAGGCGGGTGCACACCGGTTCCCTCGCGGAACTCGACCGGCTGAGGCTGGTGTCGCTGATGCTGGGCCGGGAGATGGGCGAGGTACGCGGCAAGGGCCGCGCCGAGTTCACCGGAGCACACCGGACCTCCGGCGAACCGGTACTTGAGGCCATCGATCTGACGGTACGTCACTCCTTGCGCGGCGTGTCCCTGCGACTGCGTCCCGGCGAGGTGGTGGGACTCGGCGGACTGCTCGGCTCCGGCCGCAGCGAGACCGCCCGGGCCGTCGCCGGGGCGCTGCCGGCCGACTCGGGCCGGGTGCTGGTGGCGGGTGTTCCCGTACGGACCGGCTCCACGCCCGCCGCGATCAGGGCGGGCATCAGCCTGCTGCCCGAGGACCGCAAGGCCGAGGGCATCGTGCCCGGACTCTCCGTACGGGAGAACATCGCGCTGGCCGCGCTGCCGGGCCTCTCCCGCTTCGGTCTGGTGGACGACGCCCGGATCGACCGGGTGGTGGACACCTTTGTGAAGCGGCTGCGGATCAAGGCGTCCTCACCGCACCAGAGGGTCGGTGAGCTCTCCGGCGGCAATCAGCAGAAGGTTCTCCTCGCCCGCTGGCTGGCGATGCGGCCCAGGGTGCTGCTCCTGGACGAGCCCACCCGGGGCATCGACGTGGGCGCCAAGGCCGAGGTGCGGGGCCTGATCGACGAACTCGCGGACGAGGGACTCGGAGTGCTGCTGATCTCGTCCGACATGGAGGAGCTGATCGGGGGCTCCGACCGGGTCGTGGTGCTCAGGGACGGCGCGGTCGTGGCCGAGCTGACCGGGGCCGAGGTGACGGAGGAGCGGCTGCTGCGCGCGATCGCCGCGCAGGAGGGAGGAGGCCCCGATGACTGAGCCGGCGGCGCCCCGGCGTGTGCCGTGGGACCGGGCACGGACGCCGGCGTTCCTTCAGGGGTACGGGGTGTACGCGGGCGTGGCCGTTCTGCTGCTGGCCAATGTCCTTCTCACCCCCCACTTCCTGTCCGCGGAGAACTTCCGTACCCAGGCGGTGCAGGTCGCGCCCGTTCTCGTCGTGGCGCTCGGCATGGCGCTGGCCATCGGCGCTGAGGGCGTCGATCTGTCGGTCGGCTCGGTGATGGCGCTGTCGACCTCGCTCCTGTCGCTCTATCTCGGCTACGGTCCGTGGATCGCGCTGATCGCGGCGGTCGTCGGCGGGGCGGCGGTCGGTCTCGCCAATGGCTCACTGATCGCGTTCGTCGGGGTGCAGCCGATCGTGGCGACCCTGGCACTGATGGTCGCGGGCCGCGGGCTGGCGCTGGTGCTGCTCCCGCAGCTCAGGGATGTACGGGACCCCGGGATGGCGGCGCTCGGGTCGCAGGATCTGCTCGGCGTTCCCCATCCGGTCCTGATCGCGGCCGTGCTGGCGCTCGCCGTCGGCTTCACCGTACGGCGCACCACCTTCGGCCGGCAGCTCCTCGCGATCGGTGACAGCCGCCCGGCGGCGAGGCTCGCCGGACTGCCGGTGCGCCGGGTGCTGATCGTCGTCTACATCTGCTCCGGCGTGCTCGCGGCGATCGCGGGCGTACTGGCCACGGCCCGTCTCCAGGCGAGCGATCCGACCTCGCTCGGCACGCTGATGGAGCTGTCCGCGATCACCGCCGTGGTGGTCGGCGGCACTCCGCTGAGCGGCGGGCGGATCAGGATCGGCGGCACGGTGGCGGGCGCCGTACTGATCCAGTTGCTGACCGCCACGCTCATCAAGCACGATCTGCCGCCGTCCTGGACACAGATCGCCCAGGCCGTGGTGATCGTGCTCGCGGTCCACGCGGCACGGGAACGGGGGAAGAGGTGACCACGGTGGAGACCGGTAAGCCCGGGAGCTCCGGGAGCTCCGGGAGCTCCGGGAGCTCCGGGAAGGGCGTCCCCGCGCCGATGGCGGAGGAGCGGCTCGGCGCGAGCCGGGCCGAGCGGCTCAGCGCGCTCGCGCAGCGGCACGGCGCGCTGGTGACGCTGATCCTGGTGGCGCTCGCCGCCTCGATCGGCTTCGACACCTTCGCGACCGGCGACAATCTGGCGAACATGGCGGTCTCCTCGGCGTTCCTCGCCGTGGTCGCCCTCGGCATGACCTTCGTCGTCATCACCGGCGGTATCGATCTGTCGGTGGGCTCGCTGTTCGCGCTCGGCGGCGTGCTCGCCGCCTGGGGCTCCCGGTACGGCACGGCCGTCGCGCTGCTGCTGCCGCTCGCGGTCTGCGGGGTGATCGGCCTGGTCAACGGCGTGCTGATCGCACGGGCCCGGCTGGCGCCGTTCATCGTGACGCTGGCCGCGATGCTGCTGGCGCGCGGTGTGCTGCTGTCGGTCACCGACGAGGGTTCCACCACCTATCTGGTGGACGAGACGTCCTTCTTCGCCCGGCTCGGCCAGGACACGCTGCTGGGGATCGGTGTGCCGGTGTGGATCACCGGGGCGCTCTTCGTGATGGGCGCGGTCGCGCTGCGCCGCAGCCGGTTCGGCCAGTATGTGTACGCGGTCGGCGGCAACGAGGACGCGGCGGCCCTGATGGGCGCTCCCGTGGCCCGTACGAAGATCGCCGTCTACACGCTCTCCGGGCTCTGCGCGGGACTGGCCGGGGCACTGAACGCGGCCTGGCTGGTTTCCGGCGTGACCATTCTCGGCGCCGGTCTCGAACTGGAGGCGATCTCCGCCGTGGTCATCGGAGGCACGCTGCTGACCGGCGGCTACGGCTTCATCAGCGGTTCCCTCGTGGGCGTCCTGCTGCTGAAGGTCATCCAGAATGTGATCAACCAGATCGGTTCGCTCGACTCGGCGTACCAGCAGGTCGTCAGCGGGGCATTTCTCGCGGTGGTGGTGATCGCCCAGACCTGGCTGGGCCGGCGGCGCCGGATGCTCTGACCGTACGGGCTGTCCGCACCCCCTGCGGCGGGGGTGCCCGGAACTCCGGGCACCCCGCGGTCCTCGTCCGCCCGGCACGGCCCGTCCGCCCGGGAGCCGCCGACCGGACCGGACCGGTCAGACGACCCGCTGTCCCTTGCCCAGGGCGATCACGCCGTTCTGCGAGACCGTGTACAGCTCCCGGTCGCGCCCGGGATTGACCCCGATCGTCGCGCCGGGCGGCACATCCACGTTCTTGTCGAGGATCGAGCCGCGCACCACCGCGCCGCGCCCGATCCGTACGTTGTCGTGCAGCACGGAGCCCTGCACCACGGCGCCCTCCGCCACCACCACTCCCGGCGAGAGCACGGAGCGGGTGACCTGGCCCCGGATGACACAGCCGGGCCCGACGACGGAGTCGCTGGCGATCCCGCCCGCCACGAAACGCGCGGGCGGCAACTGGCCCGGGTGGGTGTAGATGGGCCAGCGGCGATTGTCGAGATTGAACACCGGCTGGTGCGAGATCAGATCCATGTGCGCGTCGTAGTACGAGTCGAGCGTGCCCACATCGCGCCAGTAGCCGTGCTCCCGCGGTGTCTCGCCCGGCACATGGTTGTCCTGGAAGTCGTAGACCTGGGCCATGCCCCGCTCGGTGAGCATCGGCAGGATGGAACCGCCCATGTCGTGCACCGAGTCCTCGTCCTCCGCGTCCCGGTGCAGCGCGTCGACGAGGACCTTGGTGGTGAAGAGATAGTTGCCCATCGAGGCGAAGACACGCTCCGGGTCGCCCGGCAGGCCCGGCGGATCGGACGGCTTCTCCAGGAACCGTTCCACCTGTGTGCCGTCCGAGGCCGGTGTGATGACCCCGAAGGACGAGGCCTCGGCGCGCGGCACCCTGATCCCGGCCACGGTGACGCCCGCGCCGTTCTCGATGTGCTGGCGGAGCATCTGGCGCGGGTCCATCCGGTACACATGGTCGGCGCCGAACACCGCGATGTAGTCGGGCTGTTCGTCATGGACGAGATTGAGGGACTGGAGAATGGCGTCCGCGCTGCCCAGGTACCAGCGCGGTCCCAGCCGCTGCTGGGCGGGGACGGGTGTCACATAGTTCCCGAGCAGGCTGGACATCCGCCAGGTGGTGCTGACGTGGCGGTCCAGCGAGTGCGACTTGTACTGCGTCAGCACACACATCCGCAGGATGTCGCCGTTCACCAGATTCGACAGGACGAAGTCGACGAGACGGTACGTACCGCCGAAGGTCACCGCTGGTTTGGCCCGGTCCGCGGTGAGCGGCATCAGGCGCTTGCCCTCGCCACCCGCCAGTACGATCCCGAGCACCGAAGGTCCGCCACGCATCGCCGCTCCCTCTATTCGGACTTGAGAAGCTCCTGGTACACCTCGTACGTACGGCGGGCGATCCGGTCCCAGCCGAACGCGCCGACGGCGCGCTCCCGGCCCGCCGCGCCCATCCGCGCCGCCGACTCGGGATCGTCGAGCACCCGGTTGAGGGCCTCGGTGAGTCCCGACTCGAAGTCCTCCGGGTGGCGTTCGTCGTACGGCACGAGCAGTCCCGTCGTCCCGTCGTCCACCACCTCGGGGATACCGCCGACGGCCGAGGCGACGACGGCCGTTCCGCAGGCCATGGCCTCCAGATTGACGATACCGAGCGGCTCGTACACCGACGGGCAGACGAACACGGCGGCATGAGTGAGGAGCTGGATCACCTCGGGGCGCGGCAGCATCTCGGGGATCCAGTGCACACCGTCCCTGGTGCGCCCCAGCTCCTCGACCAGCTCGCGGAACTCCCTGCCGATCTCGGGGGTGTCGGGAGCGCCCGCGCAGAGCACGAGCTGGGCACCCGGATCGAGCGCGCGGGCGGCGCGCAGCAGATGCGGGACGCCCTTCTGGCGGGTGATCCGGCCGACGAAGAGTACATAGGGGCGCTCGGGATCGAGACCGATCCGGTCCAGCACGGCGGTGTCGTGGGCGGGACGGTAGAGCCGGGTGTCGATGCCGTTGTACACCACATGGACGCGGCCGGGGTCGAGCGCGGGGTAGCAGGCGAGGATGTCGTCGCGCATCCCGCGGGAGACGGCGATGACGGCGTCCGCCGCCTCGATCGCCGTGCGCTCCGCCCAGCTCGACAGGGCGTAGCCGCCGCCGAGCTGTTCCGCCTTCCAGGGCCGCGACGGCTCCAGGGAATGGGCGGTCACCACATGCGGGACGCCGTACAGCAGCTTGGCGACATGGCCGGCGAGATTGGCGTACCAGGTGTGGGAGTGGACCAGCTCGCGCCCGGCGAGCGCCGCCGCCATCGACAGATCGACGGAGAAGGTGCGCAGGGCGTCGTTGGCGCCGTCGAGTCCGGGCGCGGCCCGGTGGCGGACCACTCCCGCCTCCACCGCCGCGGCGGACTCCTCGCCCGCGCCCCAGCAGTGCACGTCGAGATCCGTCAGGGAGCGCAGCTCCCGGGCCAGGAATTCCACATGGACGCCCGCGCCGCCGTAGACGTCCGGCGGATATTCGCGCGTGAGCAGGCCGACCTTCACGCCATCCCCCGTTCTCGCCCGGCGATCGCAGCCCTGACATGGTCACCCGGATTCGGCCCGGGCGGAAGAGCACGACGGTGACCGGTGTCGCGGCGGGCCGCGGCCGGTCCCGCCGCCGGGGACGGCGCCGGCCGGATCATCGCGGGCCGGCGGCCATCCATCCGGCGCTGACCTGGGCGACCCTCCCTGGGAGGACATCCCGCTCCACCCAGTACTACGACAGCAGTACACAGGATTGACCTCTCCAGGACGACGCCCGGAACACCTGGAAGAGAGATCGTGGAAGACATGAGTGCCCTCGCGCTGTCCGTGCTTCTCTCCCTGGTCTCCGCCGTCGCGTACGCGACCGGCGCGATCCTCCAGGAGCGCGTCGCGGCGAACACCCCGGACCGTCCCTACGCACCGCTGCACCACGGCTCGTGGTGGGCGGCCGTGGTGCTGAACGGTCTGGGCGCGGCACTCCATGTGGTGGCGCTGGCGTACGGGCCGCTCAGCCTGGTCCAGCCCCTCGGTGCGCTCACCATAGTCTTCGCCCTGCCCATGGCGGCGCTCTTCGTGGGCCGCAGGGCCGGGCGTACGGCCTGGCGCGGGGCGATCATGGCGAGTGTGGGACTGGCGGGGCTGCTCGCGCTGACCTCGGGCAGCGACGCCCGCACGCTCGGCGGCGAGGAGCGGCTGGTTCTGGCCGGGGTCACGCTGGGCATCGTGGGTGTGCTCTTCCTGGCCGCGCGGCTCGTGGGCCGGCCCGCCGTACGGAGCGTGCTGCTGGCCGCCGCGGCCGGTACCGCGTTCGGTATCGCCTCGGTCTTCACCAAGACGGTCACGGTGGACTGGACCTCGGACACGCCGAGTGTGCGGCTTCCGAGCCTGCTGATCATCGCGGTCCTCGCGATCGGCGGGCTGCTGCTCTCGCAGGCGGCCTACCGGGGCGCGGGACTGGCCGCGCCGCTGGCGACGGTCACCGTCGTCAATCCGGTGGTGGCCGCGACCGTGGGCCTGACGCTCTTCGGTGAGCAGTTCCGCCACGGCGTCCTCGGTACGGTGCTGGCGCTGGGCGCCGGTGTGGTCGCCGCGGGCGGGCTGATACTGCTCACCACGGAGCGGCTCGGAGTCTCGCGGGCGGGGGGTCCGGGAGCGCCGACGGCCTCCTCGGAGACCTCCGGCCCTCCGGGACGGCCGACGGCCCACCGGGGACCGGCCGGGGCGGGCGGCGGCACCGCCGCCCCGGTCTCGGACGCTCCCTCAGAGCCTGACGCCCGCGGCCCGCAGATAGGCGAGCGGATCGATGTCGGACCCGTAGTCCGGCCCCGTACGCATCTCGAAGTGGAGATGCGGTCCCGTACTGTTACCGGTCGATCCTGACCGCGCGATCCGCTGGCCGCCGCCGACCTGCTGGCCCTCACGCACATTGAGCGCGGAGAGATGCGCGTACTGGCTGTACTTGCCGTCCTCGTGCCGGATGACGATCTGATAGCCGTACGCGCCCGCCCAGCCCGCCGAGACCACGTGTCCGGCGGCGACGGCCTTCACCGAGGTGCCGGTGGGCACCGGGAAGTCCACACCCGTGTGATAGCCGCTGGCCCAGGAGCCCGCCTGGCGGTACTGGGTCCCGGTCGAGGCGGAGACGGGCGCGGTGACCGCGGCCGTGCTGGGCCGCTCGGCGCGGGCGGGCGCCTTGGCCTGCTGCTTCTTCTCCGTCTGCCGGGGCTTCTCGGCCTGCTTCGGCTTCGCCGCCGCCTGCTGCTTCTCCTGGACCGCCTGCTTCGGCTTCGCGGCCGGTACGGGCTTCGCCGTCTCCTTGGGCCCCGCGGCGGCACTGCCCTTCGGGGGCGCGCTCTTCGCAGGCGCCAGGACATGCAGGACGAGCTTCTGGCCCGGGAAGATCAGATCGGGATCGGTGCCGATCAGCCGGCGGTTCTCCTCGTACAGCCGCTGCCAGCCGCCCTTGACGGACTCCTCGACGGCGATCGCGGAGAGCGAGTCGCCGCGCGCCACGGTGTAACCCTCGCGCTGTGTCGGGACGGCGGTGGGCGACGCGTCCTTCTTCGGCCGGCTCTGCTCGGCCTGCTGGGTCTGCCGGGCCTGTCCGCTCTTCGTCCGGAGCGGGCCGCTCGTCCGCTCGCTCGCGGCCTCGGGCGCGTTGCCGCCGTCGCCGGTCCGGTCCGGGGTGATGTCCGGCGCGTCGCCGCCCCGGGTCAGTCCGGCCCGTACCGAGCAGTCGGGCCAGGCTTGCGGGCCCTGGCCCTTGAGCACCTTCTCGGCGACGGCGATCTGCTGGTCCTTCGTGGCCAGATCGGCACGCGGCGCGTAGTTCCCGCCGCCGTACGCCTCCCAGGTGGACTGGGTGAACTGGAGTCCGCCGAAGTAGCCGTTGCCGGTGTTTATCCGCCAGTTGTTGGTCGACTCACAGGCCGCGACCTTCTCCCAGACGTCCACCGACGCCCCGTGCGCCGATCCGGCGGCGATGAGCGGCAGTGCCATCCCGGCGCCGCTCGCCGTAACGGTCAGCGATGCGCGGTTGATACGGCTCGGCTGGTACTTGCGGTGCCGACCGGTTGCGGCCATGGCTGGGCTCCCCCACTGGCTGTAGGACACGTCGCAACCGCACAACTTACGGGCTGGGCACTCACCGTGACAAGACCTCAACCAGCGGCGACCACAAGCGGGTTCGCCCGATCGGCACCCTGCCTGTTCAGCGCCCCCTCCCCGGCGCCGCCCGCCCTCGGGCGGGGCCGCCGGCGCCCGGCGGGAGCCGCCATTGACAGCGCCGAGCCGGTCCGGCGAGTCTTGGCGCAGCACATGGGAGAGCGCTCTCCCGGCACGGAGCGAAGGGGCGGGCATGACCGAGGAAGAGATCGGCCATCTGCTGGAGAAGCTCGATCTCCGGCAGAAGGTGCGTCTGCTGACCGGCGCGAGCAACTGGCGTACGCGTCCGGAGCCGGCCCTCGGACTGCGTGCCCTCACCTTCTCCGACGGTCCCGCCGGAGTGCGCGGCGTGGCCTGGGACGAACGGGACACCTCGCTCGTGCTGCCCTCGCCGAGCGCGCTCGCGGCTTCCTGGAACGAGGAGTTGGTCACCGAGCTGGGCGGGCTGCTCGCACGGGAGGCCCGGCGCAAGGGTGTCGACGTCCTGCTGGCGCCCACCCTCAATCTGCATCGCTCACCGCTGGGCGGGCGCCACTTCGAGTGCTTCTCCGAGGACCCGCTGCTGACCGGCCGTACGGGCGCGGCCCTCGTGCGGGGCATCCAGGACGGCGGGGTGGCGGCCACCGCCAAGCACTTCGTCGCCAATGACGCGGAGACCGACCGGCTCACGGTCGATGTGCGCGTCGACGAACGGACACTCCGCGAGGTGTATCTCGCGCCCTTCGAAGCGGCCGTGGAAGCGGGCGCCTGGGCGGTGATGTCCGCGTACAACCAGGTCAACGGGGAGACGATGGCCGCGGGGGCGCTGCTGACCGAGCCGCTCAAGGGCGAGTGGCGCTTCGCGGGGCCGGTGGTCTCCGACTGGGGCGCGGTCCGCACACTGCTCGACACCGCGCGCGCCGCGCAGGATCTGGCGATGCCGGGGCCTCAAAGCCCCTGGGCGGACGGGCTGTTCGCGGCCGCGGAGCAAGGGCTGGTGCCCGAGGCGCGGATCGACGACAAGGTACGCAGACTGCTGCGGCTCGCCGACCGGGTGGGCGCGCTGGGTGAACGGCCCGCGGCCCGGCGGCCGTCGGCTCCGGCGATGTCCGGCGGACACGGGCTGCTGCGCCGCGCCGTCGCGGCGGGAACGGTCCTGCTGCGCAACGAGGGCGGGCTGCTGCCGCTCGATCCGGCGCGGCTGCGTTCCGTCGCGGTCATCGGGCCCCATGCCACGGCGGTCCGCATCCAGGGCGGCGGCAGCGCGGAGGTGTTTCCCGCCTCCGTGGTCACGCCGTTGGCCGGTGTCACCGCCGCCCTGGAGGGAGCGGCCGAGGTGACGTATGTCCCGGGGCTGGCGCCGGACGGCTCGCCCAGGCCGCTGGACCGGAGTTGGACCAGGGACCCGCGCGACGGCGAACCGGGCGTGCTGGTAAGGCTGTTGGACGGCAACGGGACCGAACTCCACGCGGAGCACCGGCTGTCGGGACGGATCGTGGAGCCCGCCCGGGTGCCGGGGGCGGAGACCGTGGAGATCCGGGCGCTGATCCGGCCCGACCGGGACGGCGACTGGACGCTCGCGGTCGGCGGCTGGGGGCCGGTCACCGTGTCCGTCGCCGGACGCACGGTGCTGAACGGCACCTACCCGCTGGACTCCGACGATCCGACGCGGATCCATGTCGCGCCGCCCTACCGGTCCGTACGGGTCGCGCTGACCGCCGGGGCCGAGGTGGAGGTGGTCGCCCGGCGCGGGCTCGTACCCGGCACGGGGGTGGCCACCGTACTGGCCGCCGCGCCGCCGCCCGGCGATCCGGCGGCCGAGCTCGCCGCCGCCGTCGCGGCGGCGCGGGACGCCGATGCCGCCGTGGTGGTGGTCGGCACGACGGAGGAGAGCGAGTCCGAGGGCCGTGACCGCGACTCGCTCGGGCTGCCGGACGGTCAGGACGCGCTGGTACGGGCCGTGGCGCGGGCCAATCCGCGGACGGTGGTGATCCTGAACGCGGGCGCCCCCGTCACCCTCCCCTGGCGTGCCGAGGTGCCCGCACTGCTGCTCGCCTGGTTCCCCGGGCAGGAGGCCGGCGACGGTCTCGCCGATGTGCTCTTCGGACGCGCCGAGCCGGGCGGCCGGCTGCCCACGACCTGGGCGGCGGCGCAGGAGGACGTTCCCGTGCTCCGTACCAGGCCCGAGGAGAACAGGCTCGTCTACGCCGAGGGACCGTACGTCGGCTACCGCGCCTGGCTGAGATCGGGCGCCACGCCCGCGTACTGGTTCGGCCACGGTCTGGGCTACACGACCTGGTCGTACGGCGCGCTGGAGGCACCGGACCGGGTGGACGCGGGCGAGCCCTTCGACGTCCGGATACGGCTGCGCAACACGGGCGCGCGGCGCGGACGCGAGGTCGTACAGCTCTATCTGTCCGGTCCCGGGCCGTCGGGACCCGAGCGGTACGGGCCCGAGCGGTCCGACGCCGAGCCGTCCGGGCCCGAGCACGTGGATCCGTCGGCGCGCCGGCTGGTCGGATATACGGCCGTCGTCGCGGATCCCGGCGAGGAGGTCGTCGCGGTGGTACGGGTCGACGGCCGGGCACCGGCACGCTGGTCGGCGGAGCACCACCGCTGGGAATGGGCGCCCGGCGCCTACGCCCTCCACGGCGGACGCTCGGCCGGAGACCTGCCGCTCGGCGGGACGATCACCCTGTCCGTGGCACCACCGCGCCCACCAGGGGCGACCACGGAGAGCGCTCTCCACTAATGCTATAAAGGGGGTCATGACGGAAGACCCGCGACCGGCAGGCGCACCCACCCTGGAGGATGTGGCGCGAGCCGCGGGTGTCTCCCGCGCCACGGTCTCACGGGTCGTCAACGGCGTCCGCAATGTGGACCCGGTGATACAGGAGTCCGTCCGGCAGGCGGTGGCCGCGACCGGCTACACACCCAACCGCGCGGCCCGGTCACTGGTCACCCGGCGCGCCGACTCGATCGCACTGGTGGTCTCCGGGGCCGGGGACGACTCGGCCGAGGATCCGGCGGACGGACCCCCGGAACCGGCGGACAGCCCGCCCGACGCCTCCGCCGTCGGTCCTGACGGTGCCAACAACTCCTTCACCGCCCATGTCTTCGCCGATCCGTTCTTCGGGCGGGTGGTGGCGGGAGTCGTCAACTACCTGCGGCCCCGGGGGATGTACCCGGTGCTGATGTTCGCCGAGACGTCCCGCGCCCGCGACGAGGTCGTCTCGTATCTGCGCCAGGGCAGCGCGGACGGCGCGCTCGTGGTGTCGACGCACGCCGAGGACCCGCTGCCCGCGCTGATCACGGACGCGGGACTGCCCGCCGTGCTGTACGCGCGCCCGGCCAGGCCCGCGCGTATCAGCTATGTGGATCTGGCCCATCAGGACGGCGCGCGGCTGGCCGCCGAGCATCTGCTCGCGCGCGGCTGCCGCCGGATCGCCACGATCACGGGCCCGCTGGACGTACCCGCGGGTCAGGACCGGCTGGCGGGCTTCCGCGACACGATGGCGCGGCGGGGCCATCCGTACATCCCCATCGCCGAAGGGCGGTTCACCCAGGAGAGCGGCGAGACGGCGATGGAGCGGCTGCTCGCCGAGCACCCCGATCTGGACGGTGTGTTCGCGGCGAACGACCTGATGGCGGTGGGCGCGTGCCATGTGCTCCGTGAGCACGGCAGACGGGTGCCGGAGGATGTCGCCGTGGTCGGCTTCGACGACAGCAGCGCGGCGCTCGCCTGCCGTCCGCCGCTGACCACTGTCAGACAGCCCGTCGAGGAGATGGCGGCGGAGATGGCCCGTCTGCTGCTGGACCGGCTGGCGGGCCCGGACCGCTCGGTGACCTCGGTCATCTTCGAACCGTCACTGGTGGTACGCGGCTCGGCCTGACCCGACGGCGTCTCGCGCCACCTCACGACACCTCACGCACGTCCCCGGTCGGCGGCTGGCATACAGCACAGATCCGGATCAGATCAGGACCAGCCGGGCATTTCTCCCGAAAGGGCACGAACGCTTACATCCCATCAGCCCGCCGGCTCCGCCGCCGCCGTCGTGGAGGCGCGGTGCCACCGCCGGGACGCGGACAGGCCGCCCGGGTCCGGTTCGGGCGAGGGTCCCGGAAGTCTCGGACGGCTGCCGCCGCGCGCGAGGAACGCGGCGAGCGGCAGCGTCGCGGCGCCCACCG
Organism: Streptomyces lushanensis; assembly: GCF_001700515.1. Classification (GTDB taxonomy): domain Bacteria; phylum Actinomycetota; class Actinomycetes; order Streptomycetales; family Streptomycetaceae; genus Streptomyces; species Streptomyces lushanensis. Next base: position 10,703 of record NZ_MAUD01000360.1, on the reverse strand, counting down.
TCACCGCGTCCGGGCCGAGGTGGCCCAGCTCGATACTGGTGCGCTCCGCCGGGTGCCGGAGCGCGTACGCCTCCGCGTGGCGCCGGATCTCGGGCAGCAGATGCGGTCCGATCAGCAGTCCGGCCCAGCCGCCGAGCAGGATGCGCTCGGGCAGGAAGAGATTGATCAGATCGGCGACGGCCGCGCCCAGGCACTCGGCCGTGTGTTCAAGAAGCGACACGGCCACCGGGTCGGGCGCGAGGTCCTCGTCCTCGGGAAAGGCCGCTTCGAGCAGTGCCGCGAGGGCGGTCTCGTCGTCCGCGTCGTCCGGGAGCGGTCCGCCCGCTTCGTACCACCGCTCGCGCATCGCCTCCGCTCCGGCGTACGCCTCCAGACAGCCGATGGAGCCGCAGCGGCAGCGCCGTCCGCCCATGTGCACGGTGGTATGGCCCCATTCGAGCGCGCTGCCCCGGCCGCTCTCCTCGACCAGCGCGCCGCCGTGGATGACGCTCGCGCCGACTCCGGAGCCGATGAGCGCGATCGCGGCCGTGCCTGCGCCCCGGCCGCCACCGAACCACATCTCGGCCTGTCCGAGGGTCTTGGCCCCGTTGTCGATGAAGAGCGGCACCTCGGACGGTACGTCCAGGACGGCACGCAGCAGCTTCTCGAACGGGACGGCGGTCCAGCCGATGGTCTGGCCGTGCACCACGGCGCCGTCCTGACCTCCGCGTTCGATGATCCCGGGAACCCCGATACCGATGCCGAGGAGCTGTCCCGGGTCGGCGCCCGTGTCACGCAGCACATCGGCGACACCCGAGCAGACATGGGCGACGATGCGCTCGACGTCGTAGCCGTGCTGGGCCAGCAGCCGATCGGTACGGGCGAGTTCGGTGAGGGAGAGATCGAAGAGCTCGACACGGACCCGCGTCTCACCGATGTCGATACCGATGAGCAGCCCTCCGCCGGGCGCGACGCGCAGCAGCGTACGGGGACGCCCGCCGTCGGAATCGACCACTCCGGCCTCCTCCAGAAGGCCCTCGGCGGCGAGTTCGGCAACGACGTTGCTGATAGAGCCTGAACTCAGCCCGGTGGCCGTACCGAGTTCCTGGCGGCTGAGCGGACCTTCGAAATACAACCGTTGTACAACCCTGGCACGGTTGTCCCTTCGCAGGTCACGCACCGTCCGTCTGCCGCGCTCTCCCATGGTGCTCCTTCCGTGGACGCAACATACCCCGGTCGCAGACCTTGACGCGACCTTCCCTCACCTCTTAAATCACGTCATAAATTAAGTCATGGAGGCCGTTCGACTCTCGAACGCTGCCACCCCCGGAAAGGGGCCACCTCACATGCGCACCATCAGAGCCGCAGCAGCAGTAGCCGTCGTCAGCGCCCTCACCGCCATAGCCGGCTGCGGTGGCGGATCGTCCAGCGAGGGCGGAAGTAACGAATCACCCAAAACCCTGACGTACTGGGCATCCAACCAGGGGCCCAACATCGAGGCGGACAAGAAGATACTCACCCCCGAACTGAAGAAGTTCGAGGAGCAGACCGGGATCAAGGTCAAGCTCGAAGTCATCCCGTGGTCCGACCTGCTCAACCGGATCCTCGCCGCCACCACCTCGGGTCAGGGCCCCGACGTGCTGAACATCGGCAACACCTGGTCGGCCTCGCTCCAGGCCACGGGCGCGCTGCTGCCGTGGGACCAGAAGAACTTCGACGCGATCGGCGGCCGGGACCGGTTCGTCGACTCGGCGGTCGCCTCGGCCGGTGCGGAGGGTCAGGACCCCGCCGCCGTGCCGCTGTACTCGCTGGCCTACGCGCTCTACTACAACAAGAAGATGTTCGCGGACGCGGGCATCTCGCAGCCCCCGGCCACCTGGGACGAGCTTGTCGCCGACGGCAAGAAGATCTCCAAGGACGGCAAGTGGGCGCTGGGCGCCGAGGGTGGCAACCTTTCCAACAACATCCACCAGGTCTTCGTGCTCGGCAAGCAGCACGGTGCCGACTTCTTCGACAAGTCGGGCAAGCCGACCTTCACCTCCGACGGCGCCGTCGCCGCGGTGAAGCAGTACGTCGACTTCATGGCCAAGGACAAGATCATCGCTCCGGGCAACGCGGAGTACGCCCAGAACCAGTCCCTCCAGGACTTCGCCAAGGGCAAGACGGCCATGGTGCTGTGGCAGGCCGCGGCCTCGACCTTCGCCTCCCAGGGCATGAAGCCCGAGGACTGGGGCGTCGCTCCCGTACCGGTCCAGTCCGGCACGCCGGGCGCCGGCCAGAACACCAACTCCATGGTGGCGGGCATCAACATCGCGGTGTTCAAGAACACCAAGAACGTCGACGGCGCCAAGAAGTTCGTGAAGTTCATGACGAGCGACGAAGAGCAGACGCTGCTCAACAAGACCTTCGGCGCCATCCCGCCGGTGAAGGCCGCCCAGGAGGACCCGGCGTTCGAGGCGCCCGACCTGAAGGTCCTGCGTGACACGCTGGCCACCAGCGCCGCGCCGCTCCCCCAGGTCGCGAACGAGTCGCAGTTCGAGACGACCGTCGGTACGGCCGTCAAGGACCTGTGGGCCGACGCCGCGGCCGGCAAGCCGGTGACCACCGAATCCGTCAAGGCGGCCCTGACCAAGGCCCAGCAGCAGATGGCACAGTGAGGCTTTCTCCATGACCGCCACCGTGACACCCAGTAGCGGGCACAAGGCGGGCACATCGGAGAAGACGGAGAACGGGGGTGCGCGCGGACCACGTCTGCCGCGCATCCCCGACCGCATCCGTCAGGGCGGTCTGCCCTATCTCCTGCTGCTGCCCGCGGTCGTGCTCGAACTGCTCATCCACATCATCCCGATGGTGATCGGGATCTGGGTGAGCTTCCGGCAGCTCACCCAGTTCTTCATCAGGAACTGGGGCAATTCGCCCTCCGCCGGCTTCGACAACTACAAGATCGCCATCGATTTCGATGCTCCGATCGGCCAGGCGCTGCTCCACTCGTTCCTGGTGACCTGTGCCTTCACCGTGCTCTCGGTCGGGCTGTCCTGGCTGTTCGGTGTGACGGCGGCGATCATGCTCCAGGAGAACTTCCGCGGCCGGAGCATTCTGCGGACGATCTTCCTCGTCCCGTACGCCCTGCCCGTGTACGCGGCGGTCATCACCTGGGCGTTCATGTTCCAGCACGACAACGGCATCATCAATCACGTACTGCACGACCAGCTCGGCCTCACCGACAAACCGTCGTTCTGGCTGATCGGCAACAACAGCTTCGTCGCGCTGGTCGTGGTCTCGCTCTGGAAGTCCTGGCCGTTCGCGTTCCTGATGCTGATGGCGGCCCTCCAGAACATCCCGCGCGATCTCTACGAGGCCGCCTCCATCGACGGAGCGGGCATCTGGCAGCAGATCCGCAAGATCACACTGCCGTCGCTGCGCCCGGTCAACCAGGTGCTGGTGCTCGTGCTGTTCCTGTGGACGTTCAACGACTTCAACACGCCCTATGTGCTCTTCGGCAAGTCGGCACCGGAAGCGGCGGACCTGATCTCGATCCATATCTACCAGTCGTCGTTCGTCACCTGGAACTTCGGCTCGGGATCCGCGATGTCCGTCCTGCTGCTGCTCTTCCTGCTGCTCGTGACGGCGGTCTATCTGTTCCTCACCTCACGGGGAAGGAAGGGCTCGGATGTCTAGGCCCAGGTCTCCCATCGCACCGCCGCAGTCGTTCCTCTGGACGCGCCGCGTCGTACTGACCCTGCTGGCGGCCTTCGCGCTGCTGCCGGTCTATGTGATGGTCAGCAGCTCGCTCAAGCCGCTCCAGGACGTCTCCGGCAAGTTCCAGTGGATCCCGAAAGACCTCACGATCCGCCCGTACTTCGACATCTGGAAGACCGTCCCGCTCGGCAAGTACTTCGTGAACTCGCTGATCGTGGCCGGTTCCGCGACCGCGCTCTCCGTCGTGATCGCGGTGTTCGCCGCGTACGCGGTGAGCCGCTACCGCTTCCGCGGCAAGCGGGTCTTCACCGTCACGGTGCTCTCCACCCAGATGTTTCCCGGGATCCTCTTCCTGCTCCCGCTGTTCCTGATCTTCGTGAACATCGGGAACAGCACGGGCGTCGAGCTCTACGGCTCGCGCGGCGGTCTGATCCTCACCTATCTGACGTTCTCGCTGCCGTTCTCCATCTGGATGCTGATCGGCTACTTCGACTCGATTCCCAGGGAACTGGACGAGGCCGCCATGGTGGACGGCGCGGGACCGATCCGCGCGCTGTTCCAAGTGGTGGTGCCCGCAGCGGTGCCCGGCATCGTCGCCGTCGCCGTCTACGCCTTCATGACGGCCTGGGGTGAAGTCCTCTTCGCCTCCGTCATGACCAACGACACCACCAGGACCCTGGCCGTCGGTCTCCAGGGCTACGCCACCCAGAACGACGTCTACTGGAACCAGATCATGGCCGCCTCGCTGGTCGTCAGCGTGCCCGTGGTCGTCGGGTTCCTTCTTCTCCAGCGCTACCTCGTCGCCGGCCTGACCGCGGGCGCCGTGAAGTGACCCATTCAGAAAGGCAGTCCGTGAACGACCTAAACGCCCTTCCCCACGATTTCACCTGGGGCGTCGCCACCGCCGCGTACCAGATCGAGGGAGCCGTGGCCGAGGACGGCCGTACCCCCTCCATCTGGGACACGTTCTCGCACACTCCGGGCAAGATCGACAACAACGACAACGGGGATGTGGCCTGCGACCACTACCACCGGGTGCCCGAGGACATCGGGCTGATGAAGCAGCTCGGTGTGGACGCGTACCGGTTCTCGATCGCCTGGCCGCGGATCGTGCCCGGCGGTGACGGACCGGTGAACGAGCGCGGTCTCGCGTTCTACGACCGGCTGGTGGACGGTCTGCTGGAGGCGGGCATCACTCCGTTCGCCACGCTCTACCACTGGGATCTGCCGCAGATCCTCCAGGACCGCGGCGGCTGGCCCTCCCGTGACACCGCCGAGCACTTCGCGGCGTACGCCTCGGCCGTGGCCGAGCGGCTCGGCGACCGCGTCAAGGACTGGGCCACGCTCAACGAGCCGCTCTGCTCGTCCTGGATCGGCCATCTCGAAGGCACCATGGCGCCCGGACTGACCGATCTGACGGCCGCCGTGCGCACCTCGTTCCATCTCCACCTCGGACACGGACTCGCGGTGCAGGCGATCCGCGCGGCCTCCTCGGACGCCCGGGTCGGCATCGTCAACAACCTCAGCCCCATCGAGCCGGCGAGCGACAGCGACGCGGACCGCGCCGCCGCCGTCCGTGCCGACGGTCATACGAACCGCTGGTGGCTGGACCCGATCCACGGCCGCGGCTATCCGCAGGACATGCTCGATCTGTACGGGGTCGACCTGCCCGAGCGTCCGGGCGACCTGGAGACCATCGCGGCGCCGCTGGACTGGCTGGGGCTCAACTACTACTTCCGCCAGATCGTCGAGGACGACCCGACGGGCCGGGCACCGTTCGCCCGTCAGGTGGACGTGCCGAACGCCCGCCACACCCACATGGGGTGGGAGGTGCACGCCGACGGTCTGGAGCAGCTCCTGCTCCGGCTGAAGGACGAGTACGGCGCTCAGCGGATCTTCGTCACCGAGAACGGCTCGGCCTTCCCCGACACCGTACGGGCGGACGGCACCGTCGACGACCCCGAGCGCGCCCGGTACCTGGACGAGCATCTCGCCGCCTGCGCGCGGGCCGTGGAGAAGGGCGCGCCACTCGCCGGGTACTTCGCCTGGTCGCTGATGGACAACTTCGAGTGGGCCTACGGCTACGACAAGCGGTTCGGTCTGGTCCATGTGGACTACGAGACGCAGCGCCGCACCGTCAAGGGCAGCGGCCACCGCTACGCGGAGATCATCCGCGCGGCCAACGGCGGCAGCGGCAAGGCCGCCTGACACACCCTCATGCGCCGTGAACGGCCGGAGCCACCGTCCTGGGGAGGTCGGACGGTGGCTCCGGCCGCGGCGGTACGCGCAACGCTCAGATACTGGCGGGTATCGAGGGTTCCGTACCGGTCTGGGCACAGACCGAGGCCGCCACCCGCGAGGCGAAGCCCAGCATCCGTGTCACCTGGTCGCGCGAGAGCGCGGCGGCGCCGCCGTCGCGGTGCGCGCCGGTGGTGGTGAGCCAGTTGAGGACACCGGACATGAAGGCGTCGCCCGCGCCGATGGTGTTGACCACCTCGACCGGCACCGCGGGAACGGACACCGGCTCCGCGGAGCCCGCGTATCCGGTACTGCCCCCGGCGCCACGGGTGACCACCACGAGCCTGCCCTCCGCCGCCAGCCGCCGGCAGGTCTCATCGGGATCGGTGCCGGGCCACAGCCGTACGAGATCCTCGTCGCTCGCCTTCACCACCTGGGCCAGCGAGCACAGTTCGCGCAGCCGCCGCCCGCCCGTCCCGGGATCGATCGTCCGGTCCTCGCGCACATTGGGGTCCACCACCAGCAGCGAGCGCGCTGCGGCTGCGCGCGCGGTGGCCGCGACGGCCTCGGCGGCCGGTTCGACGACCGCGGCGACACCCCCCGCGTACACCGCGGCGAAGCGGTCCACCTCGCCCGCGTGGTCCGGCAGCCGGAAGGTCGCCGTGTCCTGGAGATGGAAGTGGTAGCCGGTGCCGTCCGGTCCCGGATCGGCGACCGCGAGCGTGGTGGGCAGCTCCGAGCGCGCGCAGAGACCGAGCTCCGCACCCGCCGAGACCAGCCGCTGTTCGATCATCCGTGCGAAGCCGTCGCCGCCGAGCGCGCCCGCGAACCAGCTCGGCGTTCCGAGCCTGGCGAGCCCCGCCGCGACATTGGCCGGAGCGCCGCCCGGCTCGGCGCGGTAGTCCGCCGGATCCGAGGGTGACGGTACGAGGTCGATGAGCGCCTCCCCCATCACCAGCACGGCGCCCGGACGGACAGGCCGTTCCCCGCTCACGGCTCCACCACGATCTTGCGGCCCTGGCCCGCCTTGAACCGCTCGATCGCCTGCGGGTACTCCTCCAGCGGCAGCCGGTCGCTGATGAAGACCGCCGGGTCGAGCACGCCGCCGGCGAAGAGCGCGGCGGCCCGCTCGTAGCTGTGCAGCACCGCCATGGAGCCGGTGATGGTGATCTCCTGGTTGTAGATGCGGTACGGCTCGATGACCGCGGTCGTCGCGTAGTCGGAGACGCCGAACTGGAGGAAGGTGCCGCCCTTGGCGACCCGGCCCAGGCCGTCCTGGATGGCGCCCGCGTTGCCGGTGGCGTCGATCACGAAGTCCCAGCCGCCCGGCCGGTCGAACTCGTCCGCCGTGGCGGCGGTACGCGAGCAGCCCAGCTTGCCGGCGGTCGCCAGCCGCTCCGGATTGATGTCCAGGACGTCGACGGCGGAGGCGCCGGTGCGCTTGGCGAGTTCGAGCATCATCAGTCCCATGGTGCCCGAGCCGTAGATCAGCACCTCGGCGCCGAGCGTGGAGCTGAGGACGTCGTAGCCGCGGACCGCGCAGGAGAGCGGTTCGATCAGCGCCGCGTCCCGTACGTCGACGTGGTCGGGCAGCTTGACACAGTTGGCGACGGGCGCGACGGCGTACTCGGCCGCGCCGCCCGGCTTGCTGACCCCGATCGCGTTCCACCGGTCGCACAGATTGCCCCGTCCGGCCCGGCAGTAGCGGCACTCGTGGCAGTACAGCGACGGGTCGACGGCCACCTTGTCGCCCACCGCCAGTTCAGTGACGTCGGAGCCGATTTCCACGATCTCACCGGCGAACTCGTGACCGGGCACGATCGGCAGGGTGGGCGCGAACTCACCCTGCAGAATGTGCAGATCGGTGCCGCACAGGCCGCACGAGGCGACGGAGACGACCACGTCCCGGGGGCCCGGGGTGGGGTCGGGCACCGTCGTGACGGAGACCTTGCCGACGGCTTCGACGATCGCTGCCCTCATTACTTAACAGCTCCAAGAGAAAGGCCCTGGACCAGCTTGTCCTGGGCGGCGAAACCGGCTGCGAGCACCGGCAGGGAGACAACGACGGACGCCGCGCAGAGCTGGGCGAGGAAGAGCCCCTGGCTGGTGACGAAGCCCGTCAGGAAAACAGGTGCGGTCTGGGCCGTCACCCCGGTGAGCACCCGGGCGAAGAGGAGCTCGTTCCAGCTGAAGATGAAGCAGATCAGGGCGGTGGCCGCGATGCCCGGCGCGGCGACCGGCGCCACCACCCGGGCCAGCACGGTCGGCAGCCGGGCGCCGTCCACCTGGGCCGCCTCGATGATGGAGACCGGGACGTCCGCGAGGAAGGACTGCATCATCCAGACCGCGATCGGCAGATTCATCGAGGTGTAGAGGATGACGAGCAGCCAGATGTTGTCCAGCATCCCGGTGTTCTTCGCGAAGAGGTACACCGGCAGCAGTCCGGCGACGACCGGCAGCATCTTCGTGGAGAGGAAGAAGAACATCACGTCCGTCCACTTCTCCACCCGCTTGATGGAGAGCGCGTACGCCGCGGGAAGCGCCAGGACGAGCACGAACACCGTGGAGAACAGCGACGCGGTCAGGGAGTTGATCAGCGGCGGCCAGGGGCTCGCGCCGCCTCCCGCGCCGAAGAAGACCCGGTAGCTGTCGAGGGTGAGGCCCGCGCCGAAGGAGGGCGGATTGGTCGCCGCGTCCGCCTCCGAGTGGAACGAGGTGAGCAGCATCCAGAGCGCCGGCAGGCAGAACACGATTCCGACGATCCAGGCCAGCAGACCGAGCCCGGCGGAGCGCCGCCTGGCCCGCCGGGCGGCGGGCGCGTACGGATCGGTCCTGGGGCGCCCGGCCGGTTCCGTCCGCGGGGACGAGAGGGTGCTCATGCGCGGTTCGCCTCCTCACTGAAGAGGGACGAGACCACACGCAGGGCGAAGGTCGCGATCACGATCGTGCCGATCACGACGACGACTCCGGCGGCGGAGGCCAGTCCGTACTCGTGAGCCTGGTAGAAGGTCTGGTAGATGGTGTACGGGAGGTTCGCGGTGCCGAGCCCGCCCGAGGTGAGGGTGAAGACCGCGTCGAAGTTCTGCACGATGTAGATCGAGCCGAGCAGGACGCCCAGTTCGAGATAGCGGCGCAGATGCGGCAGTGTCAGAAAGCGGAAGGTCTGCCAGGTGGTCGCGCCGTCCAGCTTCGCGGCCTCGATGATCTCGGCCGGCCGGCTCTGGAGTCCGGCGAGCAGGATGAGCATCATGAACGGCGTCCACTGCCACACCAGGGCCGCCTCGACCGCGATCAGCGGCATGTCGGAGATCCAGTCCGGCTGGGCCGGGGCGCTCACACCGAAGAGTCCGGTGAACCAGGCCCAGGCACCGTTGAACAGACCGTACTCGGGGTTGTACAGGGCGTGCTTCCACAGCAGCGCCGCCGAGACGGGGACCAGCAGGAACGGCGTGATCAGCAGCGTACGGACAAAGCCCCGGCCGAGGAACTTACGGTCCAGCAGCAGGGCGAGCAGCAGTCCGAGGACCACGCTGACGATCACGACGCTCGCGGTGAGCAGCACGGTGGTGAACACCGATTCCCGCAGGCTCGCGTCGGAGAACACGGAACCGTAGTTGGCGAGTCCGGCGAAGCCGCGCTCGTCGGGGGCCAGCGAGTTCCAGTCGAAGAGCGAGATCACCAGCGTCGCCACGAAGGGCAGCTGGGTGACCGCGATCAGGAAGACCAGCGCGGGCAGCAGCGGGGCCCGGGTGGCCCAGGCGCGGGCCCGGCCGGAGGCCCTCCGGCCGGCGCGCCGCGGGGCGCCCGGGCGCGACGCGCCGGCCGGGGAGAGCGGAGGTGTGCTGACGGAGGTGCTCACTGCTGCTCCTTGCCGACCTTCTCGGCGAGCGCCTGCGAGGTCTTCAGCGCCTCGGCCACCGACTTCTTGCCCGCGATGGCGGCGCTGATCTCCTGCGAGACCTTGGTGCCCAGATCGGTGAACTCCGGGATGTCGACGAACTGGATGCCGACGGTCGGGCGCGGCTGGGTGCCCGGGTCACGCGGGTCGGCGTTGGCGATGGCTTCCTTGGTGACCTCGGCGAAGGCCGCCGCGTCCTTCAGATAGTCGGGATTGGCGTAGGTCGAGGCGCGCTTGCCCGCGGGCACGTTGGCCCAGCCGATCTGCTCGCCGACGAGGTTCTCGTACTCCTTGCTGGACGCCCAGGAGATGAACTTCCACGCGCTCTCGGTCTTGGTGGAGGCCTTCTGCATGCCCCAGGCCCAGGTGTAGAGCCAGCCCGAGCTCTCCGTCTTGTCCACGGGGGCCGGGACGTAGCCGATCTTGCCCTTGACCGGCGAGCCCTTGGCCTCCAGCGATCCGGCGCCCGCGGTGGCGTCGTACCACATGGCCGAGTTGCCCTGGGTCATGTTGTTGAGGCACTCGGCGTAGCCGGACTGCGGAGCGCCCGCCTGGCCGTGGTCGCGCACCAGGTCGACGTAGAACTGGGTGGCCTTGGTGAACTCCGGCGAGGTGAGCTGTGCCTCCCAGTCCTTGGTGAACCAGGTGCCGCCCATGGTGTTGACGACGGTGGTCAGCGGAGCGATGACCTCGCCCCAGCCGGGCAGTCCGCGCAGACAGATGCCCTTCATGTTCTCCTGGGCGCCGTCCACCTTGGCGGCGAGGTCGGCGACCTGCTGCCAGGTGGGCTTCGCGGGCATCGTGAGCTTCTTCGCCGCGAAGACGTCCTTGCGGTACATCAGGAAGGACGACTCGCCGTAGAAGGGCTCGCCGTAGAGCTTGCCGTCCT